>JBPCJP010000001.1:0-17556 GCA_051005175.1 Gemmatimonadaceae bacterium
CTTGGGTTTCATCAGCGATCGAAAAGGCGAGTCAAATGGTCGGCTTTGTGAAGATTTTCACAAGCTCGGAATTCGTGGCGGTAAAATGCCTTTTCGGGATTTTCTCCGCAAGGCGGCAGGCGCCAAAAACCAAACTAAACCCTTATGGTTTTGTCGCATTCCTTTCACGCTCGATGGTTCGCAGGACTTCGATCGCCATCGCGCGCAGCAGATCGACCTCCCTTCCATCCGGGGCCGCGCGGAAAATCATCGACCTCAGCGAGCGCATTACATGCTCGTCGTTGCGCGTCTTGAAGAAGCGGATCTCAGCGAGCGCCCTGTGCGCGTCGGCGAACAGCATCTCGAGCTGCGCGCTGGTCGGAGGGTCTGCCGTCTTTCGTGGCGGCGCGAGATGCCGCGTCGCATCTGCCGAGGCCACGTGCAGGTGATACAGCGCGAGCAGCACCGCCTGGGCGAGATTCAGCGAAGCGTGTGAGGTGGTTGGGATGGTGACGACGATGTGCGCGAAGTCGAGGGCGTCGTTGGGAAGGCCCTTGTCCTCCCTCCCGAAGAGAACCCCGACGGGCCCCTGCCCCGCGAAGGCGAGAAGGTCCTCCGCAGCAGCGACCGGCTCGGTGACAGCCCTCTTTGCTGCCCTCCGGCGCGCCGTGAACCCCGCAACCCTGACGCAGTCGGCCAAGGCGGCGGGGAGATCGTCGAAGTGCTCGATCCCGTCGATGAGTTCCTGGGTGTCGTGGGCAACGCCGACCAGCCGGTAAGGGTCGTAGGCGACCGGCCTGACGAGACGGAGTTTGTGGACGCCCATGTTCTTCATCGCGCGAATTGTCGCGGCGATGTTGATGGGATCGAGCGGCTCGTAGAGAACGACGCGTACCGCGTCGAGCCGCGTCACCTCATGCTACCGGCGACGCGGATGGGCTGCGCCACGCAGGGACTGGAGACTACTGCTCCCTGCGTGACGACGCCCCGGTCATTCCGCTAGACTACCGGCCTGCCGGTAATCAGGCGGTACACTACCACGATGATTGCGATTACGAGGAGCAGGTGGATCAGGGCGCCGCCCATCGGCACAATGAAGGCTCCCAGAAGCCACAGGATCAGCAGGACAACGGCAATAGTCCACAGCATTGATTAATCCTCAGTAAGGGTTGACCCGCGAACGCAACAGAGGCAACAGTCGTACCGTCAGGTCGCTCAGCGAGGCCCGCGCTCCACGAACGTCGAGGGATCCCGCTTGCCCGCCTCCTCGTGAATTGCCTGCCTGCCAAGGAGAATACGAGTCGCCCGGATGTCGTGGCCGATGTCGATGAGCAGCAGCGCAAGGTCCCCGCTACCATAAAGAAGGCCCGCGAGAACCACCAGCCGGCTTATCTCGCCGAGCAGCGTGGGGATCGCCGCGGTTCCCTGGGCGAGCAGGCCAGTCACGATCTCCGAGAGGAGCAGGAGCAGCAGGACTGCCGCCATGAGCTTGAACAGCTTCGACAGATACCCGAGGCCGGTGTACGGCTCGAGGTCCGCCGAGCGAACCGGCATGGCCGGATCGGGGTTCGTATTGCGCGCGGGTGGCTTTCCAGCTGACGAATCGGGCGCGCTGTGCGCGGACACTACGGTCGTCGCTTCATCCATTTTAATCTCCGGTTCCCCTTACCACCGCGCGGGATATCCGCGCGTGTCAATGTGAGTGAACGGCCCATGAGCGGAAGTGCCAGGGTACACGCCCACGCCCCCTATCAGCGAAGGATGTGCCGCTTCGACGCGATTTGCCGCAGCAAGGATAACCCGGGCGTCATCTGTGTTCGCCTTTCCGTCCCCGTTCAGGTCGTCCATGTTGCCGTTTCCGTCGTTATCAATAAAGATATCGGCTGCGTCCCCATACATATGGCGGCTTAGCGAGGCACGGCCCCGGGTGTCGCCCTTTCCGGCATTGTACTGGGGCGTTCGGAAACCGCTCATCACCTTGACGCCCTTCGCCGGAATCCCCTGTTTCTCCAGCTCGGCGAGAATCAGCTCGAGCTTGTCGACGAGCTTCATCTCGACCACGATGTACTTGGGCCATACGTTCGCCTGGTCGTGAGGGAAGAAATCGCGCAGCCGGAAGTGATCGGAGAGCATTGTGTTCTGCTTGTCCTGAGTCACTTCGATGAACCCACGGGGAGGTTGGTATGTAACGCCCCCCGAAGTTCGGGCGCTGGGCCAGTTTCCTATATAGTAGAGCCCGATTTTTCCTTCCCGCTTCTCCGACGCGGGCTTGAGAGTAATGAGCGAAAAGTCGGCGACAGGCCTTATCGCGTTGCCAACGGCGACTGCCACCGACCAGATGCCGCTTCGGCGGGGAGCCGCGAGGACAGCGGTTGACTCGGCCGCGGCACCGGTCGAGAACGTCGTGACCACCTCGGCCGGAGGCGCACCCTTGCTCAGCGATGCGCCCGGATCCTCTACCCGGGCGCGAAGCCTGCCACTCTCCCCCTGGGCCGGCGTGACGAGCCCGAGGGCGACATCGGTGAGATAGGCGATTGACGGTGACCGCGAGTCTGTCAACGCCCGGCTGATTATGCCGCCTGTCCTGGAGAGTCCCGAGGCGTCGGTGCGCGCGGTTGCGATCGTCCACATCCATCCGACCGCGATAAGGCCGATCAGCACCGATGACCCGATATTGAAGCGTCGCTCGGCCCGCCGCGACATCCCCTTTCGATGCCACCGGCTCGGGGCCATCTCGGGAAAACTCTCTGCCCAGTGCTCTACAGTTGACCAGAGGTGATCGAAAGTTGAACTTGACTTGCTGCCGTCTGCCATCTCCCCTCATGTCAATTTCATGGAACAGCTTAGCGAACTCTTCGCGAATCTCCGCGATCTACCTGCACTCATAAAGTGGGCCGGATACGTCGGACTCACCGCGATAGTTTTCGCCGAAACGGGACTCCTTGTCGGATTCTTCCTCCCGGGCGACTCGCTTCTCGTGACAGCGGGCCTTTTTTCCGCGCAGGGTCTGTTCAACGTCTACCTGCTCGGAGCGCTTCTCAATACGGCCGCGGCCGTGGGGAATTCTGTCGGATACTGGATCGGGAGGAGCAGCGGACCTCGCATATTCACGCGCGAGAATTCGCTGCTGTTCAACAAGAAGCATGTTTTCCGCGCGCAGGCATTCTACGAGAAGCACGGCTGGCTTGCCATCATACTCGCTCAGTACATGCCGATCGTGCGGACATTTTCGCCCGTAATTGCCGGGGTCGGGAGGATGCCGTACCGGAAGTTTCTCCTTATCAGCGTGATCGGAACGACGCTCTGGGTATGGAGCATGCTGTTCACAGGGTACTTTCTCGGGACTTATGTCCCGGGAATCGACAAGCACATCGAGATCCTGATTCTCGTAGTCGTCTTCATATCAATTCTGCCGGCCCTCATCAGCTGGTGGCGCGAGCGGCGGAAAGCTGCCGCAGCGGTGAACTGACAAAAGGAGAGCACGCAAATGGCGTTTGAACTTCCGAACCTGCCGTATGGCTTCGACGCGCTCGAGCCGCACATCGACACCGCGACGATGGAGATCCACCACGGCAAGCACCACCAGGCGTACGTCAACAACCTCAATGCGGCTATCGAAAAGGCGCCGGAGCTTGCAGGAAAGTCTCTCGACGACCTGATGAGCGGCATCGACGACGTCCCGGAGGCGGTCCGGACCGCGGTGAGGAATAACGGCGGCGGTCACTGGAATCACTCGCAGTTCTGGACCTGGATGGCGCCGGATGGCGGCGGGGAGCCAGGTGGCGACCTTGGCAAAGCAATAGATGATGCGTTTGGAGGATTCGACAAGTTCAAGGAGCAGTGGGGCGCCGCCGGTGCCGGCCGGTTCGGGTCAGGCTGGGTATGGCTGCTCAACGACGGCGGCAAGCTGTCGATCACGAGCACTGCGAACCAGGACAACCCTCTGATGGAGGGCAAGAACGCGATTCTCGGGCTGGATGTGTGGGAGCACGCGTACTACCTGAGGTACCAGAACAAGCGGCCGGATTACATCACGGCGTGGTGGAACGTTGTGAACTGGGATGCGGTAACGGAGGCGTACTCAGGGTAGAGGGAACAACTAAGTCCACGCGAGTCGCGTGGACTTCAGCCCCTATCTCACAGGTCAGCTCCCTCGCGGTTGCCTCTGGCCACAGGATTCCCTGACCTCTCCCACTCGGAGAATCCGCCACCCAGGTTCGCGATGTCATCCCTGCCGTGCGATTGCAGGATGCTGGCCGCGATCGCTGAGCGCCCACCTCCCTGGCAATGGATCGCGACGTTTCCGGCCGGCACTTCGTTGATTCTCCGCTCGAGCTCGCCGAGTGGGATGTTCAGTGCCCCGGGGATGTGTCCTTCCTCGAACTCGCCTCTGCCGCGAACGTCGAGGATAGTTGCATCATGGCGGCCGCTCACCTCGCTCACGGTTGTCTGGCGGGTTCCCCGCAGGCGTGCGCCGAGTTTCGCGAGGTCGTCGATCTGGTCAGGTGGTGCGACTCCGCGAATCCTGTCGAACCCGATCAGTGACAGGTCGGCGGCGATCTCCCGGCGCACGTTCTCGCCCGATGCCGCGATGAACCATGCATCACTATCGTAATCGAGCAGCGCCCCCGCCCAGTTGAGGAACGACTTGTTTCGCGGAATGCTGATCGTACCTTCGATGTGACGTGCTGCGTACTCGCCCGCGGGTCTCGTGTCGACGACGCGCGCACCATCGGCGAGTGCGGCGAGAATTTCAGCAGCCCCGACCTCGTCGGGAAGCGCGGGAGGATCAGTCGCCGGGTTGTCCCGATTGGTGGTTTTCATTCTCGCGAAGTACGCGGGAGGTTCAGGCTGACCTGAGAGGATCTGCTGCACGAAGCGACCTTCGTCGGCTTCGGCGAGTGCCCAGTTGAAGAGCTTCTCATAGCCGAGGGTCGATTGCGGCATCGCTCCGAGTGCCTTGCCGCATGCAGAGCCGGCGCCATGGCCCGGCCAGATCTGAAGGTAGTCAGGGTACGTCCTGAAGCTGCGGAGCGAGTCGAACAGCTGGCGGGCGCCGGCTTCCATCGTGCCCTCGAACCCGGCGGCTCGCTCGAGGAGGTCGGGCCTTCCGACGTCGCCGACGAATATGAAGTCGCCAGTGAGGGCGCCCATGGGTTCGTTAGCGCTTCCCGTGTCGGTGACGAGGAAAGTCATGTGCTCTGGGGTGTGGCCCGGCGTGTGGACGGCGTCGATGCGGACGTCGCCAACCATGAAGTGCGATCCATCAGTGAGCATCTCGGCGCCCGCCTCGCCCGCGAAGGCGTACTTCCACTCGGCGCTGCCGGCATCGGAGAGGTAGAGCTGGGCGGCAGTGCGCATCGCAAGCTCGCGCGATCCCGAGACGAAGTCGGCGTGAATGTGCGTTTCGGTGACCGCGACTATGCGGAAGTTGTCCCGTGCCGCCGCTTCGATGTACTGCGCGACATTGCGATTCGGATCGACAATGAGCGCAAGGCGGGAATGGTCACACGCGACGAGGTAGCTCGCCTGGGCGAGCTGCTCGTTGAAAAATCGGCGGAGGATCATGGATGGTAAGATGAAGGCCGCGGAACGTGAAGAAAAGGAGAGTTCTGCGAGCCTGACGCTGCCAGGCGTCTGCCTAGTACGCGATCGTCTGTCTCGACCTGCTGGTGATGGTCCGCGTTGGCAGCAGGGGGACGATCGGGACGTATACGTAGCTCACCTGAACCTGCGCATACGTGGGCCACGCCTTGGTAGCCACGTTTTCCCAGGTTGGCCGTACAGTGATCGGGCTGAAGCGGGTGCGGCCTATCACGTAGTTCGCGATCGCCGCTGAGTCAGCCACGGCTCCACTTTCGGCAACCGTGCACGATTGCAAAACGAACTCCCTCGCGCGCCGCGGCAGTTACAGTGGTCTTGGCGAATACCTGCCGGCCGAGCTCGACGACCCCGAAAACCAGAGGAAAGAAGACGATGGTGGCGACCAGCGCGAACTCGACCATGCTTGCGCCGGTCTCATCCCGAAGAAACACCCCAGGTCTCAGCAAGCGACGCATGCTCTGCCCATGCCGTAGTAGCTAACGAACCAGCGAAAGTCGCTTGAATCCTGAATTGCCGCTATCGTCACTCATTATGGTGAACCTGCCGCCACCGTTTTCAGCCGATATAGTGCTGGCAATCAGGGTGCCCGCAAGCACGAACTTGCCGTTCGCGTTCACAAGCTTGAAGGTCTGCGGCCACATCATTGATTCGAACCGCCATCGCTCTCTGCCCGGGAGGAATCTTGAGCTCGAGACCAGGTCCGGTTCCGACCGGCGCCAGTCTTCCGGGGACGATCGGCTCTCCGTTGAAGACTGATACCCTCGTAACGCGGCCGTGGACCGAGTCAGTGCTCGAGAAGGCTCCGACCGGAACCATCTGCACTGGCAGCTGCACCGTCTTCAGCGCGATGCGGTCGATGACACTGCCTTCAGGAATGTCCTGCGAGGCCACGACGACCGGCTGAGTCACCACCTGCCCCGCCCTGCTGTTGGCCGCCAGGAGCCGATAGGCTCCGAATGTCGCCGCCGCGGCGACGAAAAGCGCCCCCCAGAAAACCAGCTTATATCGTCCGCCCATTTCCTACTCCAATCTCTTCATTGTTATGCCTGCGGTCTTCCCGTCAGCTCCGGGACGATATTACGCGAAAAACATCCCGGGCAACCATCCTGCCCAGAGCGCTCCGAACGCAATCGGAATCCCGTACGGAAGCGTTGACCGTACGGACGAACTATGTGGCGTCAGGATCGCCGGAGCCCCAGTGGCCATGCCAAGAGTCTCAGCGGTCCGCTTCACCCCGCGAGCGCCAATCATCCAGAGCAATGCCAGAAGAGCCCCAGAGCATGCGCCCACCAATGCACCTTCCAACGCGGCGACAGGCCCCAACCAGGCTGCTGCTGCTGCGAACAGCTTGACATCCCCCGCCCCCAACCAACGCAACAGATAGAACGGCAGCCACAGGCCTAGCCCTACGAGAAACCCGGTAACCGCCCGAAACAACCCCGCGCCAACTGGTTCAACAACGATCGACGCGCCCAGCCCAAGAATAGCGATTGCCAACACCAGGCGATTCGGAATCCGCCTCGTTTGAAAATCACCCACCGCCGCTGCAATTAGCAGGGCGGTGAACACCAGGCCAAGAACGGTTCCCGTTGGAGACTGTCCGAAGGGAACCACCTAGCCTTACGACAGGCTGTTGGCGTAGTCCGAAAACTTCTGCTTGATCCTGCCGCCGAAGAATGTCACGGCAACGATTGCTGCGATCGCGATGAACGCGATCAGAATTCCGTACTCCGCCAGCGCCGCCCCTTCTTCATCATGCACGAAACGCGAGACTTCCGCCTTGATACGCCCCATTTGGGAACACTCCTTATGAAGGTGAATGAGACACGCACTACTCGGCATTGGGACGAGCGGTGCAGCTCGTTTATCTTGGGGGCAGGAAGTCCGACTCAGCGGCTCTCGCCCAACCCCCGCAGGGTGCTACGCCGGGTGGGCACGCGCGCGCGAAACCTGGATCGGACAAGCCAGAATACACTCGGTAAAGCACCCGTCTTGGGGGCAACCCTACAACCGTTTATGCCGCAATCCAAATACTTCTTTATCAACAGTTACTGCGTTGCCTGCCACCACGAACCCGGGCAGGTGGCGAGAGTTACGACAGGCTGTTCGCGTAGTCGGAAAACTTCTGCTTGATCTTATCACCGAAGAACGTCACGGCGACAATCGCGGCAATTGCGACGAACGCAATGAGAATTCCATACTCCGCCAGAGCCGCCCCTTCCTCCTCATGGAGGAACTTCCTGATGCCTTTCATCCTTAAACCTCCGAATAGTGAGACAGCAACCAGGGTGCTACCCTACAAGCGCCTGCGAGAAAGTGCAATACGAAAGCGAATGGCCAGTCAATTGTCACGGACCGTTACGGTAACGCGTTACCCCGCAAGAACATACGAACCGCAAAAGACCGATAGCGTGCAAACCCGTTTCTCGCAACCTTTGCCGGCGTGAAATCGAATCGAGCCCCCAGCATCGCCGACATCCTGTTTCTTGTAGTCGCACCCCTGACGGCCATTACCCGGACCGTCAAGCTGACGCACAGCGACGGCGATCTTGCCGCGCACATCCGCATGGGTCAGGTAATACTCGAGACCCGCCAGATCCCGCCGCACAGCCTGGCATCATTTACCGCGTCAAACGAGCCCCTGATAGCTCACGCCTGGCTGAGCGAGGTGATTTTCGCCGCCCTCTTCTCAGTGGGTGGACTCGCCATCCTCTCGGTAGTCACCGGAATTATCGTAGCAGCGACTCACGCCAGCATCGCACTTTTCTTGAGAGCTCGCGGAGTCGATCCGCGCTGGGCACTCGCAGCAGCGTTAATCAGCCTTGCGGTAGGCTCGACCCACTGGCTCGCGCGCCCCCACATGTTCTCCATCCTTGGCGTCGCTCTCACGCTCTACCTGCTCGAATCAGGCTCGAGGGGGCGGCTTCCGCTCATCGCGCTGCTTTTCGCCGTGTGGGCAAACCTTCACGGCGGCTGGCTGTACGGCCTCATGATGATCGCCCTGTACGTGGCCGGAAGCGCCATCGAAGCCGGCTGGGCGGCCGGGCGCAGGGCGGAGTGGCTGAAGGAAGTGAGATCACACAGTGCTGCCTTCCTTGTCGCCGGCGCTGCCACTCTCCTGAATCCCTACGGACTTGGCCTCCATGCCGAGGTCGTCTCAGGTGCAGTGAGCCCGACTCTCGCCGGGCAGATGGGCGAGTTCATGTCGCCGGATTTTCAGGCCCTCGCGCCGCTTCCTTTCCTGCTGGCGCTGCTGCTCAGCGTCGCGCTGCTGGCCACCACGACAAGGCGCCTTTCCGCTCCCCATCTGCTGCTCGTAGGGATCTCCCTGCTCCTCGCGCTGAGGTCATTTCGCAACATGGCGCTCTTCGGAGTCACGGCGTGGCCGATCATCGCTCTTCACGTAGCCCGCGCGTGGCCTGAAAGGGGACGGCGCTTCCGCTGGTTCACGGAAATCGCCCGGTTGGACAAAACCACGAGGCCGGGACTTTACGCACTGCCGATCGCAATCGTCCTTCTGATAGTCGGCCTCAACCGGGGCCGCGTGTTCGGCGAGCAGCTGATCCGCGAAGACTTCAGCCCGCGGAAATTCCCCTCCGCCGCGGTTGCCGGCCTGCGCGCCGCAGGCCTCGACCAGGATCGAATCTTCGAACCATGGGAGTGGGGCGGCTATATAATGTATTCCTGGCCCTCGGCCCGCCTCGCTGTCGACCCTCTCAAGTTCAACGACTCAACTACGCATATGTACTCGATAATCGACGCAGTCCAGCCCGGCTGGCAGGACGAAATCGCGCGCTGGGACATCAGGACAGTGATTGTTCATCCGGATTCCCGACTCGCGCGCGGTCTCGAGCGCGAGCCCGGGTGGGCAAAGTGGTACAGCGACAGCACCGCGGTGGTATTTCGCCCCGCATCAGACTGATCCCCCACAAATGCCGACTCCATACCCGGTTCAGAATCCCCTCAGCCGCTTCAACAGGATCTTCGCCCAGGCCCAGAAGATCGATCGCGCAATCCTGCCTGAACCGAACGCGATGTCGCTCGCAACAATCGGAATGAATGGCGCGCCCTCGTTGCGCATCGTCCTCATGAAGTCGGTTGACGAAGACGGATTCGTCTTCTACACGAACCTCGAGGGCCGCAAGGGACGAGACCTGCGCACTCACCCGATCGCCGCGATCTGCTTTCACTGGCCGACGCTCGAGGTCCAGGTGAGGGCAGAAGGTTCAATCACCCAGGTGAGTGACTCCGAAGCAGATGAATATTTCGCGACACGCCCGCGCGAGAGCCAGATCGGCGCATGGGCTTCGATCCAGAGCCAGCCAATCGAACACGCGAGCGACCTCGCGATGAGGATCGCCGAAGTCGAGGAACGGTTCGACGGCACCGAGGTGACGCGTCCACCATTCTGGTCCGGCTTCAGGCTCCGCCCCGACCGCATCGAATTCTGGAAGGCACGCCCCGGCCGGCTTCACGAGCGCCATCTCTACTCACGCTCAGGCGAAAACTGGGTAATGGAAACGTTGTACCCCTAGCCGGTACCGCGGCGGGTCCTCATGCCCTAAACTTTCGGCATGACGATGACCCATGCGCCGTCGATGACGGGCACCCCGACCGGCGAGACGAAGTGGACCACCGAATCCGCGCGACAGCTCTACAGCATCGAGGGCTGGGGAATCGGCTTCTTCGACATAAACGATAAAGGCCACGTAGTCGTAAGGCCCGAGTCCGACGACCCCTCACGAGAGCTCGACCTGTTCGAGCTCGCCAACGATCTGGAGGCACAGGGCGTCGGGCTCCCATTGCTGCTCCGGTTCTCCGACATCCTCCGCTCACGCATCGACGCACTCACCGAGCGATTCACGCGTGCCATCCGCGAGTACGAGTACACGGGCGCCTACACCACGGTCTACCCGATCAAGGTGAACCAGCAGCGCCACGTTGTCGAAGAGATCGTCGAGTTCGGCAAGGAGTCAGGCGTCGGCCTGGAGTGCGGAAGCAAGCCGGAGCTCCAGGCGGTGCTCGCGCTCGCCGAGCATACGGATCACCTCATCGTGTGCAACGGGTACAAGGACGACGAGTTCATGCGCCTCGCGCTGATGGGACAGAAGCTCGGCCACAAAGTCTTCATCGTGCTCGAGCAGCTCAGCGAGGTCGAAGTGCTTCTCAGAGTAGCCGATGAGCTCGGAGTTACTCCCACCGCGGGCGTGCGCATAAAACTTCATTCCGAAGGATCGGGCCGCTGGGCAAAGAGCGGCGGAGAGAAATCGAAATTCGGGCTCGGCACCGCGCAGCTCGTGAAGCTCGTTGACCGGCTTCGCGCTGACGGCCGCCTCGACGTGCTCAAGCTCATCCATTTCCACCTCGGATCCCAGATCACCGACATCCGCTACATCAAGGCCGGCCTCCAGGAAGCATCCCGCTACTACGCGGAGCTTCGCTCGATGGGCGTCGACATCACGCACGTTGATGTAGGCGGAGGACTTGGCGTCGACTACGACGGGTCGAACTCGGCGACCTCACAGGCGAGCGTCAACTACTCGCTCCAGGAGTACGCCAACGACGTCGTCTACACGCTCGCCGAGTCATGCCGGGAGCTCGAGCTTCCGATGCCTCACATCATCAGTGAGTCGGGACGGGCGCTCACGGCGCACCACGCTCTCCTCCTGCTGAGCGTGATTGACGTGGAGTCGCAGGCCGACAACCAGATGCCGACGCTCGGCGAAGACGACCACACCTTCCTTCACGAGATGGCCGCGGACTACGAGGCGATAAGCCGCCGCCGTGTTCGCGAGATCTATCACGACGCGACATTCGCGAAAGACCGCTCACAGGAGCTCTTCAACAGCGGCGTGCTCACGCTCCGCGACCGCGCTCTCGCCGAGCAGATATATGTCGCGACCATCACGTCGGTGGCGCGGCTCGCTCAGCAGGACCGCGAGGAGTACGCCGACATAATCGATGATCTCGATGCGACACTTACTGACCGCTACTTCTGCAACTTCTCCCTCTTCCAGTCGCTGCCCGACAGCTGGGCGATAGACCAGCTCTTTCCGGTGATGCCGATCCACCGGCTCGGCGAAGAGCCGACGAGGCGCGGCACGCTCCAGGACGTCACGTGCGACTCCGACGGAAAGATCGAGAAGTTCATCGGCGACAGGTCGGCAGCGAAGCCGAGCCTCGCGCTACACCCCTTCAGGGACGGCGAGCCGTACATCCTCGGCATTTTCCTGACGGGCGCGTATCAGGAAATCCTCGGCGACCTTCACAACCTTTTCGGAGATACGAACGCCGTCCACATCCGCCTGTCGAAGGATGGCTACGAGGTCGCCGAGCTCGTGCACGGTGACACTGTCACGGAAGTGCTCGCCTATGTGCAGTTCAGGGCATCGGATCTGCTCGCGACGTTCAGGCGCAAGGTGGCGGCCGCGAAAGGGATCACCCGGCAGGAGGCGAACACCTTCATCGCCGACTACGTCGCCGGGCTCGAAGGTTACACGTACCTCGAGGGAGAAGCCGCGCGCTGATCAGCTGGCAGGAATGCGAGCCCATCGCGTAGGATCGAACACCGACGCAGGTATCGGCTCGTTCACCCTGATGTTCTCGTACTCCTCCTTGAAGTACGGCTTGCCGTCGCGGAGCGACATGAACTCCGTCGCGACAGGGAATCCGTCGATGTCCTTGTAGCCACCGACGCGCGTATCGGTAACGACCTTGCGCCCGCCGCGCGTTTCGCTCTGGATCAGCCGCACGAGAAGCAGCCGTTCGGCATCTATCCAGATCTGATTCGACTCGAGGTCCTCCTTGTCGGCTCCCATTACATACACACGCTTCCTGTCGAGGCGGTCCGACCTGAACTTGTCGAGATCGATCTTAAGCGAATCGAGCCTCCTGATCGTTATCGCGGGCGGAATCGCGTAGACGTCGGCGGTGAGCGTGAGAATCGGCTGGATCGACCGGCGCGTTTCCAGGCGGCGACCGTTGTCGAACGTCGTCACGCGGTTGTTGAGAATCAGGAGCCCGCTTCTATTGGTTAGCGGAGTGAAGTCGATTCTGAGCTTGCCGGGCACTGAGAGGTTCTCCACCCAGCGCGATTTCTCCTCCCTGCCCGACGAGGTGTAGAACGTGTTCGACTGCTCGAATTTGAGCGTCTGATACCACTTGCCAGCCCATTTATCGTGCATCTCCCGCACGAGATGGCGCGACGACGTTACCGCGGGGGCCGGCGGTGCTTCCTCCGGCGCCGGATCGCTCCCCGGCAGGATCGCACCGGAACATGCCACCGATGCAACTGCCAACATCATGGCGGGCGCGAGGCCCTTCAACTTGCGAGTGTAAGCCGGCTTCCCCATCACTTTCAGCCCTCCGTGCTGCGCATGCGCGCGTTTCGCCTAGCGTGTCTGTCCGTAGAAAATCCCGTTGAACAGGAAAGGAAACGCTCCATGAGTCTGACCCCTGAAATGCACCTGGGGTCCATAGAGCACCACCACCCCTTTCCCGACCGGTGCGACAACGACCTGAGCTGCTCCATTCAGCAGATTCTGCCCCCACGCCCATCCGCTTCTGAGCGGCGCCTCGCCGTCGAACCACGCCACTGCCTTCGCGTTGCCCGACGGGTCGAGCCTGAACGCATTGTCGTTGTTGAAGAAGATGTCGGTTCGCGCCCGCATTCCCCACGCGATCTGATGCGTCGTGTCCACGGCGACCGATAGCACGGAGCCAGGGACATAGTATTTCGCGCGAGGCAACGGTCGTCCGTCATCTCCCGCAACCGCGTCCGTGACGGGCAGTCCCAATCGGAACGCGATCTCCGACGACTCCCCGACAGCCAGCAGGGTGCCGCCATTCTGCACGAATTCCCTGAGTCGCGGCAGCGTCCTGCTGACTGTTATTCCTCCCAGCCGGTTGCGCCATTCCTGCGGTACTCTATCGCGCGGCGGCTGTCCACGGAACTCGAACCCGCGCACCGTATCGGCAGCCGTGAGCGACGCGTCGTCAGGAAGGATTATCACATCGAACCTGGACTTAAGGTTTCCGCGGTCGAGATCCTGCGCAAAAACCACCTGGTACGGAAACTCGAACTGGTCGAACACGAAACGCATCCACCCCGATGACATAGACCCGCCGTAGACGTCCCAGAGCCCGATGCGCGGAACCCTGAGGCGCTTGAACGAGCCGGACGGCGGTGGCGAAGTGAGCGCGGTGAACGTTACACCCCGCTCCGCGGCCAGTGAGCGCAGCTGCGATTCAGTCGCCCTGCCAGTCCGGACCACGAAGCTCCCGGCAGGCCAGGTCCGGTTGCCTGCTTCGATCACGCGGCTGAGCGTGTGAACCTCGTGTCCGGATTTCATGAGGCGGTTCGCAGACGCGAAGCCGTCATTTGTGCGGGGCCACGCATACCACCCACCCGCCGGTGCCGCTCGGGTCAGGTCGCCTGCAGGCACGGGAGCAAAGCCGGTGATTTTCTCGAAGGGTCCAGTGAACGGATCGAGGATCCTGTCGAACTCGACTCCCATCTGGTATGCGAGAGTCCAGCCGGCATTGTCGTACGGGGGAGTCGGCGGACCGCCCGCATAGAGGAAGTCGTCAGGATGATCCTGCGGCTCGAACATGTCGAGCACGTGCGGCCTGAATGCCTGCGCGGTGAGCACGACGTAGGACCCTGCGGGGTACGTACTGCTGCCGGCGGTGAACTGAGTCGTCGCGCGATGGATCGTGATCCCGTTCTTGACGAGTGTGTTGATGAATTTCACCGCGGTCGGAAAGTCCCTCTGGTCCGACGGGATTATGTAGCCGCGGGGATCGCGGGTTTCCGGACTGCGAAGAAGCGCGAGATAGTCTGATGACGATACCCGCCTGCCGGCGGCGCTGTCGGCCTGAACCCTGGCCTTCATTGCAGCGACGCGCCGCGGAGTGAGCGTCCACGTATCGGTGCTTCCCCGCTCGATGGAGTTTTGCCCCATCCTCCACGAGTTGAAGAGGAACTGCTCGCGGTGACGCGACGCGACATCCATCACCGCCCGGTTCGCCGTCATGCTGTACTCGAGTGACTGCGCGAAATGCCACCGCTGCGGCATTATCGGAAAGATCGTGTTGCCGCTGGGCAGCAGCCGGTCGGGGACGAGCGGGATCTCCATCGGGGTGGGATTCCCGATGGTTTCGGTGAGGAGGCCGATCATGTTGTGGAAATACGCGGTGGTCCGGAGCCCACCGTTCCACCAGGTGGAGTACGGCGCGCCGCCCCTCATCGTTGTCCCCGGCATTCCGTTGGCGATGAACCTCCCGTGCATCGCCGCGCCGACTAGCTCGATGCCCGCGGGAATCAGGGGATCCATGTTGTAGTTGAACGGATCCCTGAACGGCGGCGCGAACATCACCGTACCGCGTGGCCCGGTCTGGTGATGGTTGTACATGATCTGGGGATGCCAGGAGCGGAACAGTATGCTGTCGACAACCTGGGTCTCCGGCTGAGACGCCATGTACGAATCACGGTTGTTGTCGTGTCCGATGTACTTGTGATAGAGACGCGGCACGCCGCCGGTTGAACGGTTCTCAGGCACAGGGTCGCGCATGTACCAGTCGGAAACGAGGTCCATCCCGTCGGGATTCACCAGGACCGCCAGGAGAATGTCGTCCCTCAGGAACCGCAGCGTTTCCGGATCATCACGGCTCACCATCTCGTAAACGAACTGGACAAGCTGCTGCGCGCCGAGGACTTCGTTGGCGTGGAGTCCACCATCTATCCAGACGATCGCCTTCCCCTCGCGCGCCATTTCGCGCGCCTGCGCCTCGCTGATGCCTTCCGCGAGCGCGAGCCGCTGCGAGATCTCCCGGTAACGCTCGAGATTCGCGAAGTTCTCCGGCGCGGTCACAATCGCCATCACCATCGGGCGGCCCTCGGCAGTCGTGCCGATGGGCACAACCTGAAGGCGATCAGATTCGCGATCGAGCTTCTCCCAGTACCTGAGAAGCTGCTGATAGTTGATCAGCCGGTAGTCATCGCCGATGTTGTGGCCGAACTCCTGAAGCGGAGTCGTGACTGGTCGCTGGGCGGAGCCAACCGCCGGGAAGGCCAGAATGAAGCTTGCGAGCGCAAGCAGGATGCGGCTGCGAATCATCTAGTCTGATTTACGTTGTGGGTTCCAGCGGAATTTACGACGCCGCCCGCCGGGTGGACACCGTGCTCCAGGCCGCCAGCGCTACACCGGCGAGAATCACCGCGCCCCCGACAATCGTGGCAACCGAAGGGACCTGCCTTATGCCGGGGATTATCGCGCCAAGGATGGTTGCCCCGACTGGCTCCCCGAGCACAACGAGATTCACCACGTAGGCGGGGAGGAACTTCAGCGCCCAGTTCATTCCCGTATGTCCGAAAAGCATCGGGCCAATCGCCAGCGCCAGAAAGATCGCAACCTCTCCCGACCCGCTGGGCACGAGGCTCACCCGCGTCGTTGCCGCGAAGACAACAAGCGTGAGTGTGCAGGCGAAGTAGACGAGGCCGACGTACGCCCAGAGTCCGAAACGCTTCCGGAGGTGCCGCCCTATCGAGTAGTAGATGGCCGCGAGCACGGCGGCCGACGTCGCCAGCAGGTTGCCAAGCATTGCGCCACGGTGAAACGCCTCCCCGCTCTCGCGCCAGCCGGGTGCGGCGATGATCATGGCCCCGGCGATCGCAATCGTGATCCCGGCCAGTTGCCTGCGGGTCGGCGCTTCGCTGAGGAAAATCGCGGAGATCGCCACGACGAAAACCGGCTGCAGGCTCACCAGGGTCACCGACGCGGCAATCGTCGTGAGATGGATCGATGCATTCCATGCCCAGAAATGAATCGCGAGCGCGATGCCCGAGGCGGCCGCGAGCATCAGGTCGGCGCGCGTGAGCCGTCGCCATTCCTTCCATTCCGATGTTAGCGCAAGCGCGACGGCGACGATGACGAGCGAGAACAAGAGCCGCCATACAGCGATGACCAGCGGGTCCGAGGTGGAGAGCCGCACCAGCGGACCCGCGAACGAAATACCGACCAGCGAGAGGGCGAGAACCGCTCCTGCCGGGGGATGCCTCAAGTCAGTTGTGCGCGAGTCGCCATGAAAGGGGTGACGCGGGTCGTTGCCTTGGGACTAGTCTGCGATCGAAATCAGTTGCTGGTTCGTCCTGTCACGCGCCTTCATGACCTTGCTCGTGTACGACTTGCAGCCCGGCGTGTTCGTGCCCCTGACACATCCGTTGTAACGCTGGAGCGCAACGCCGAGGCTGGGCGACCGCTTGATGTTGTCAGCGAGCACGCTGACTCCATGGCAGATGTTGCTCTCGATGTCGTAGAGGTCGCGTGAAGCGCACCCCCACCGCCCGCGGTGGAACGGCATCACCTGCATGAGGCCGGTGGCCCCGACGAAGCTCCGGGCCCGCGGGTTCATCTCCGATTCGATCATCATTATTCCGAGGATCATCGCCGGGTCTATAGACTTCTTCTTCCCTTCGGAGATCACTGCCCTGGCAATCCTGTCAGCATCGGCCGGATTCCTCGTATAGCGGCGGATGTACTGGCTGACCCTGAACTGGTCCTCGGCCGGTGCAATCGCGCTTATCACTGCGCCCGGGAGCGCGAGCGGCGCCGTGAGGTTGCGCTGATACTTGTATGTGAAGAGGGTTCCCGCTCCCAGCAGAACCGTCAGGCCAAGGGTGCGAACGATTGAGGCGAGGGAGCGGCGCCATGCCGGGCGATAAAGCCGTGAGACCTGTTCGTAACTCTCGACAAACTTCAGACTCGTGAATCCCGGTTTGACGCGGGATAAGCCGCCATCAGGCCGCTGGTACAAGCACTCCTCCTTTTCCGTCGGGAAACGCCCTCCCGAGGCGGTCTGCAAACCGCTCGAGCATGGCGAGATCCTTCTCAAAGACTTCGTATTCCGCAGCGGTGGTGGGCGACCTGTGGAGCGTCGTCCCGTCCGAGGGATTCATGACCTTCCTGAGCTGCT
>JBPCJP010000002.1:0-11792 GCA_051005175.1 Gemmatimonadaceae bacterium
GTCAGCGGCGTTCCGTCGCGAACGCCCCTGACGTTCCCGGATGTGCGCACGTTGTTGGCGCGCCGCTGCCAACCCGCTTCGGATAGAAGGCGCGAAGCAGCGGCTGTGTCGAGAGTCGGCACGGGCAGTCGCGACGCGTGAGCGAATCTGATCCCGGAGGAGATCGGGGCGTCAGCAACGCGGCCCTCACCAAAGAGCACGCGTTCCAGTACCTGGTGCCGGTCGATAGCGTGCGCGACTGCGCGCCTGACCCGCACATCATTGAACAGTGGACTCTCGAGATTGAACGCGAGCGTGCTGACGCAGTTGCTCCCGCCGGAATAGCCGGGCGACTGCTCGACGATAAAACGGCGGTCCTGCCGAAGTCGGTTTCGCTCAGGTCCGGGGACGCCGAAAAGCCAGTCAACTTCACCTGCCTCGAGCGCGATGACCTGAACGGCCGGGTCAGGGATGACTCGCAGTACAACGTTCGCGATGGCAGGCGCTCCGCGAAAATAGGTTTCGTTTGCGGCGTAGCGGATCTCGCCGCCCGAAGTGTAGGAAACGAAGCGATAGGGGCCGGTGCCCACAGGCGCGGTGTTGGCAGAGTTACGCAGTGGGTCACCTGTCGCGAATACATGCCGTGGCATGATCGGAGCCTCTTCGACATTGAGCTGCTGAAGGAGCGGAGCGTACGGCCGCCGCAGCACGAATTCCACGGTGAAGGCGTCGGGCGTGTCGATACGCTCTAATGCCGGCGCGAGCGACGCGCGGGTCCTCGAGTGGAACTTGAGCAGAAGCTCGTCGAACGTAAACTTGACGTCGGCAGCGGTGAACGGCTTTCCGTCGTGCCACCGCACATCCCGGCGCAGGTGGAAGCGATAGAGCGCTCCGTCATTCTCGATTTCCCAGCTGCGCGCCAGCGCCGGTACCGGGTTGAGGTCCAGGTCCAGTTCGACCAGCCCGTCGTAAAGAACGCCGGCCGCCGTGTGGACGCCGCCGTTGGTCGTGATTGCAGTATTCAACTGCCCCGGATCTGACGTGATCGCAGCAACGAAGGGGCGATCGTCTGAAGCCTCAGGTGCGCAGGCAAGGGCGCCTAGGGCGTGTGCCATCACAAGCCCGGTACAAAGCCGCATGATGCATCGCCTCGAGGTAACGTCACAGAGCGCCATTTGCGAATTTATAGCGACACGATCGAGGTTACCGCGGCTTCTATCATGGGGTGGGCGCGTAGAGATCGGTGCTCAAGTAGCGGAGACCGGAATCCACGGCTATGGTGACGACGGTGGCACCTTGTCCAAGCCGCTCCGCTACCCGAATGGCGGCGACAACGTTCGCGCCGGTCGATGCGCCGGCAAACAGTCCCTCCTCACGCGCAAGCCGGCGCGCCATGGCTTTCGCGTCATCAGTGGACACCGTGATTATCTCGTCGACCTCTTCCGGCCTCCACAGTGGCGGGATGAACCCGATACCGATTCCCTCTATTTTATGCGAGCCTGTGGGACCACCCGATAGCACTGCCGACTCCAGTGGCTCTACCGCCGTCACGTGCAGATGCCCGTTGTGCCGCCTGAGCGACTCGGCTGCTCCATGAATCGCGTGCGCTGTGCCGACGGAATGGACCAGTGCGTCCACGCGGTGCCCGCTCTGGCTCCACGCCTCCTCTCCAAGCGCGTGATACCCCCCGATCGCATCGTGATTGGTGAGCTGGTCCGACCACCAGTGCCCGGGTCGCTCGCTGATCACGCGGGAAGTCTCGATCATTTCCTTGATGAGCTTTTCGGTGATCCGCCGGTTGTCACTGATGACTTCGACCACATTGGCTCCGAACGCGCGCATCGTCCGTATCTTCTCCTCGCTGAACGCATCGGAGGTGACGATCTCCAGCTTGTAACCGAGGGCGCTGCACACGAGTGCAAGCGAGATACCGGTGGTTCCAGCCGTGTATTCCACGACGGTTCCGCCGGGCTGCAGCCTGCCCTTCTCGATCGCGGCGCGAACGATCGCCACCGCCATCCTGTCCTTCATGCTGCCCGTGGGGTTTGCAGACTCCAGCTTTGCCAGAATTCGCGCGTGTCCCGGAGGAACTACGCGGGTCAGCTCGAGAATTGGTGTGTTGCCGATGGCGCCCAGGATCGATGTGTCAGTCATTTCAGTCACGACTCCGTTCGTTGCGTTGCCGGGATGCGGCAAACGTCGAGGGCCAAAACATGGCGGCCACTGACGTGATGTCAATGCGGGAGCGTGCACGACGGGCAGTCGCAGTCGTCATCGGATGGTTGCGACGTGGCTTGTGACGCATCAACTTCGGATGCCCTGACGCCAGAACCACTTCCGAACCGGACTTGAATGACGATCCGCATCGCCAGAACTGCAATTACCAGGGCTGAGCTCGCAACAGCCGCTGAAGCGCTGTTTGGAGACATGGTGAAAGCTGTGGTCGATATCGAGCGCAAGCTGATGGCGTTCGGAGGAGAGCTTCATTCTGACGAGGAATCAGCCCTGCTGGAGGATGGTTCCGAACAGCAGGACCTCTGGGGGATCAATCTGTATCCGGCCGAAGCTGGCGATGATTGGATTGAGTACGATTCGATGATAAACGTCCGTCCTTCCGCAGGAAATCGGTCGCGCAGTGTCGAGGATCAGGCGCTGCGCGAGTTGATTCGAACGGTCGTTGCAGGGCTGGTAACCAAGTGAGGCGTCTATAATGACGTTGCATGCAGAGCTGGGATCAGGTCGGTGGCGTCAGATGACTCTCGCCCAACAGCTTGCCAACGTCGGCAGTGAGGTCGACCGCGCGATAAGGGCTTGGGAAGGCGGGCAGAGCGGGCGATTCGATTGCGCGCTCGATCGAGCTCTCGAATTGTTCGATCTCACTGCCGCAGACGATCGCTGGCGCGGTCCGCGGCGACGGGAAATTCTGCGCGCGCGCGAGGAATTCTGCCGTCTGTTCTTTGACGCTGATTTGCCGGCGGGCTCAGCCCGGAGCTTGAGCAGGTATTTCCTGCAATTCGCCGTCCTTGCGCGCGCAGATCACGCTGCCAAGCCGGCGGGTTCGCGAATAGAAGCCACCCGGACTTAGACTCGGCCCGTCGCCGAGTCGCTGGCCAGCCGTGTCGGTGTCGGGTGCCCCTTATCGAACGCAACGGTTGCGAAGTCAGTGCTCGCCTTGCGACAACGCGACTGAGTATGTCAGTCCGGCATGCCGAGTGTGTCCCTCAGGCGCCCCAGGTCAATTCTTTCCTCCTCAGGAAGCCGCGCTTCGTGCATTTCCATCTCTCGAAGAAGTACCTCGAGGTCCGCCCTCGAACGCGGACGAAGGGCAGCCTCCCTCGGCGTCAATCCGCCGAGTGCTGGCAACTTCGAATCAGGCCATGCGGCCATGTGTCGTTCCTTGAACTCTCTGACAATACCTGCCAGCTCCGGCGACTGCCGTTGATCCTCGCCGCGGTCGCGCGGCCCATCAGCTTCGGCCATCCGAAACAGCTCAGACTGACTGGTCTCCTGTCGCAGCCGATGCTTCACCATTCCGGTGAGGTGAGCTTCAAGAGCGCTTCGGAGCGAGTCAGCCCGTCGGAGCGAGTTGCATTCGACGTGCATGCGGGTACTGCCGAGCACTACTCGCCCGACGATCGTGTTGTCCCATTCCAGCCGGGAATTGCCAGGCTTGGTGACGGTATAGGACAAGACGCCCTTCTGGTCTTCATCAGGCACCGATTCCTCGGCCCCCGGAAATTGCGACATTCGGGCGCTCAGCAGCGACCTGTCTGCCACAAGGATGTCGAAGTGATCGACGGTGAGCGCGAGCAGGTCGCCGTCGGTGTTGGTGAGCGTGGGCCGCGGAGCATGAGTGAGCCGATAGGCGGCGCGGCGAAAGGAGTGAATCAGCATTAGCTGAGTTTGCGGATTCCTGAGGTCATCCAGCCTGGCAGGCTTCGTTCGCACCCGGCAGATTCTTTTCCCTTCGCGAACCAGAATGTCTGCCTCGGTGGGCGGCATCGGCTGGGGATGAACGCCTCCGAAGAACGAGATGCCGCCGCTGTCAACGACCCGGCCAAGCAGCGCGCTTCGAGGTTCCATTGTTTCAGTTCCGCTGACCTCATGCACAAATCGCTCTGCGCCTGTCAAGAGGTCTGTGACAGTCACGCCAACGCCGGGATTTACATCGTTCACCTCCCAGATGCTCAGCCACGCATTCAGATTCGCGTTCAGCACTTCCCGCAATTCGGCCGAGAGACGCGCACCCTTCTCATCGGCGAAAAGCCTGGCGAGCGGAATGCCATGTCCCGGCAATGAATAGTGAAAACACACCCATGGCATCGCGAGCTGCATCTCCGTCTCGTCAATCTCATCCTCGCCATTCCCCAGGTAGTCACCAATTGCCTGCTTCGCCCAGTTTCGCTCGAGTCTTGAGCGGGAGAATCGCAGTAGGCGCTCCAAGAGATCATGATCGGCTGCTTTCACGGTGCCGGCACGCGACACCTCGGGCGGAGTCGAAAGCTTCGTGGCCCGGCCGCAGCACTTCTTGAACTTCACCCCGCTGCCGCAGGGACAGGGGTCGTTTCGCCCGGTGGATACTGTCGACATGGCTGATTGAATTTGTCGGTACAGGATGGTGATGAGGCCTGTTACATGGTGGAACCGCCGGCGACGGTGCGGCAATGATTGTGCTGACTCTCATCGCCTCGTGGTGAGTAGCGTGCTACCGCAGTACGCCGCGATAGCGAGAGCCGCGCCAGAAGCCGGGCGGCGTCAGTCGAGGATATATCCGGAGCTACTGTACCGCCAGCATCCGTATGAACTCCGCCAGGCGCTTCGAATCGACAAGCCGAACCCCGGCAACTGCCCATTCTGGTCGGCACAGGCGGGTGCGGAGCTCATCCTCGACGTGAATGGAGGATGAGCTCTTTCCGTCTGCAAGCTTGTTCTCGGAGAGCGTGCCTGCACTGAATGTTCATGGCAAGAGGTTGAACACCCCAACAGGTTCGACAATCCCATTCACGAGAATGTCGACAGCGTGCACGCCCGGATAATGCCTCCGCGTGGTGAGATCCTTGAGAGCGAGTGGTTTCCGGAACGTCGCGCTCGGCTGCCATCGGTGCGGCAGGGCAGTCTCAGCCAGCACCCGGCGGTGGCCGGACGATGCCGCTCTGGCGTCCCCGGGGCATTCGGTAATAGCTTCTTAGGCCGTTATTGCCCCCTCGTCGCCTCACGCTGGAGAACCGTATGAAAGCTCTGCGCCCCCTGATGCTCGCCGCCGGCACTCTCCTGGTGATCGCATGCCAGGATGCTGTCGCTCCCGTGGAGCAGGTTGTTCCCCGAACGTCCATGAGCTCTGCCGCGGAAAGCGGAGACTATATAGTAGTGTTCCGCGACGGGGTGGGAGACCCCGGCGCCGCCGCACGCGGGGTGACCGCCGCGCACGGTGGCGAGATCCGCTTCGTGTACCGGAACGCGATCCGCGGTTTTGCGGTGCGCGGGCTTCCGGCCGCGGCTGCGCAGGCGATCGCGCAGAATCCCGTAGTGGCGTATGTGGAGCTGGACGCGCGCGTGACGCTGTTCGATACCCAGCTCAGCGCCACCTGGGGTCTCGATCGCGTGGACCAGCGCGACCTCCCCCTCAGTGGAACGTACACCTACAACAACGATGGCGGCGGCGCGAACGCGTACATCTTCGACACCGGCATCCGCATCGGTCACTCCCAGTTTGGTCTCCGAGCGAAGTATGTGCCGAATGGGTTCGATGGAAATTTTGTTGGTGATGGCCGGACTGCCGAAGACTGCCACGGTCATGGAACTCACGTCGCCGGGACAGTTGGTGGCTCGATTCACGGCGTCGCGAAGGGCGTGAATCTCTGGGCGGGACGTGTGGTGGATTGCAGTGGCGGCGGAAACGCTTCGATGCTCATTGCCGCGCTCGACTGGTGCGACCTCAACTGCGCCCGGCCCGCGGTCGTCAACATGAGCCTCGGCTACGGCGATGTGCAGTCCATCCGCGATGCGGTGAAGGACCTGAGCTCGAAGGGGGTAACGTCAGTTGCCGCCGCCGGGAATGGTCATCCTTTCACGGGTAGGCCGCAGAATGCATGTCTCCAGGCTCCGGGCGGCGAGCCGACGGCAATAACCGTCGGCGCGACCGACATTAATGACAAGGAGGCGTCGTTCTCCAATTACGGCACGTGCGTGGACATCCTCGCTCCGGGCGTGAGCGTCACATCCGCCTGGTACACTGGTGACACCGACACGAGAACCATTAGCGGCACCTCGATGGCGACGCCGCACGTAGTCGGTGCGGTCGCGCTTTATCTCACCGCGGTGGGAGACAGGGGTCCTGCCGATGTGGCAACGGCGTTGAGAAACAATGCGACGTCGAATACCATCACGCTTCACAGCTCGAGCCAGAGCAATGGGACGCCGAACTACTTCCTTTACACCGCGAACTTCGGGAGTGGTGGCGGTGGCGGGACCAACACTCCGCCGACCGCGTCGTTCACGTATTCATGCTCCGGCCTGACCTGCAGTTTCAATGGTAGCGGCTCGAGTGATTCCGACGGAACCATTACGGGTTATTCGTGGAACTTCGGCGATGGCACGAGTGGGTCAGGGGTGACGGCGAGCAGGACGTACACTTCGTCCGGAACGCGCACTGTTACGCTGACCGTGACGGACAATGGCGGTGCAACGGGCAGCGTCTCCCAGAGCGTTACGGTGACTGCACCTTCGACCGGGATCACGCTGACGGCGACGGGCCGGAAGGTGAAGGGTGTCAAGCATGCCGACCTTGTCTGGAGTGGCGCGAATTCCACCAGTGTGGACGTGTTGCGGGACGGTGTGAAGGTCGCAACGACGCTGAATAGCGACGCGTACACCGACGTCCTCAATTCGAAGGGTGGTGGGTCGTATACGTACCGGATTTGCGAGGCGGGGGGGACGACCACCTGCTCGAATGACGCGACCGTGACATTCTAGCGGGATTGCAATCGTGATGAGGCCGCGGGCAAGGTAACCGTATCTCGCCCGCGGCCCATAATGTATCGCCGCCATGGCGATGAACATGCGGCCGTCCTCAGCATCGGCGATCTCGTAGATGCTGCAGACGTTCGGATGGTCGAGTGCCGCGGCAGAACGTGCTTCGCGCAGCAGCTGCTCCCGCGCCTCGGGATGAGTGCCGAGGTATGAGGGAAGAAATTTGAGCGCGACATCCCGGTCGAGGCGTGTGTCGTGGGCGCGATACACCGCGCCCATGCCTCCTCTGCCTATGAGCGAGACGATCTCATAGTGACCGATCGTCTCACCCTCGCTCGGGTCGATATCCTGCGGCGAGGCGGGGGCCTCTCCTCCTACAGGCACTGTCGATGAAGGCAATTCGACCTTCCGGCTCCAACGCCAGCGCTCGTTCGAACAGCCGTTCCTCGTCTTCGTGCAACTCTAATCCTCCGCCGATGCGTCCGCTGATGCATACGACAAGCACGCTCGACACGCGTCAATGCGACTGCCGGCGGCCATGCTCACCTTGTATCCTCGAGGCTTCTCTGCATATCCCGATACAGCCAGGCCTTCGCCATAGCCCACCCTCGAGTCACGGTGGCTGGAGCGACGTCGAGCGCGGTGGCGGTATCGTGGATCGACATACGCCCTTGCCGCGCTGTTGGCTCGGTGCGCTTCTGCTATACTGTATGATACGTGCGTTCGCCCGGTCGGATTGTGGCGACACTTTCACTCGCACCCCCTTGGTTGACCGTGATTGATCAACTCGACGGAGCCCGTGCGACATCGCTGGTGGACGATCTGGAACGCCGGGCTATCGCGGCGTACCTCGGCGGCGCTGAGGAAGCGAGCGAGGAATTGTGGGCACTCGCGCACACTGAAAGCCTCAAGGGGAACGATCCCCAACGCGCGGCACGCTGCATCTTCTGGCTCGCGCTGGATCTCTTCAATCGTGGCGAATGGGCCCGTGGCCACGGCTGGATCGCGCGTGGGTACCACCTTCTCGAAGAGGCACAGGATTCCCCGGAATTGGGACTTCTCTCCGTGCTCGAATCACGGCATCAGCTCAAGGAGGGTGATGTAGGCGCCGCGACAAAGGCATCCAACCTCGCTCTCCATCTGGCTGGACGTACCGACGATTCCGAGCTCGCGATCTTCAGCCGGCTCAGCGTGGGATTGGTGCATGCGCGCGGCGGTCAATACAGGGAGGCCGCGGCCCTCTTCGACGAGGTCATGGTCGCCGTCACCGTCGACGACGTCTCGCCGATTGCGGTCGGCGTCGTTTACTGTGCCGTAATCGGCGCATGCCACTCGCTGTTCGACGTAGGTCGCGCGCGCGAATGGACCACCGCGCTCAGCCGATGGTGTTCGGCGCAGCCTGACATGGTTGCGTTTCGAGGGAGATGTCTCGTGCACCGATCGGAGATCATGCGCTTCAGCGGCGAATGGCCGGAGGCGCTGGCCGAGGCTGAACAGGCATGCGCATGGTCGAAAGACCATGCCAGCTCATTCAAGTATCCGTCTGGTGCAGCATTCTACGAGCTTGCCGAGGTCCATCGGCTGCGTGGCAATCTGCAGGCTGCGGAGGCGGCATATCGACAAGCCAGCGAACATGGTCAGCCACCTGAGCCGGGCCTCACCCTTCTTCGGTTTGCGCAGGGAAAAACCGAAATGGCTGAAGCGGCAGTTCACCGCCTCCTGAATGAGCAACAAGCCGGTGTGGTGCGCATCGCCGTGCTGCGCGCGGCAGTCGACATCCTCACAGCGACCGGTGACGCGCGTGTTGCACGCAATGCTGCCGAGGAGCTCGGGCAGATCCCAACGAGTTACTATGCGCCCGCCCTTCGCGCCGCCGCCGCGCATGCAATGGGCGCAGTCTGCCTGTCAGAAGGAGACGCGCAAGCCGCGATTGCGGATCTGCGCGAGGCCTGGACACTATGGCAGGAGCTGGAGATCCCCTACGACGCCGCCCGTGCGCGCGTGCTGTTGGGCCTTGCCTGCCAACAGCTCGGAGACCGGGCGACCGCTGAGCTGGAGCTCGATACTGCACGGCGGGTTTTCGAGCGACTCTCGGCTGAGCCGGATGTCACCCGCGTCGACGAATTGCGCCAGCGCCCGGATAAGACCGCTGCGCACACCCTTACCGCGCGTGAGCTGCAGGTGATCGAGCTCGTCGCCAGAGGCAAAACCAATCGCGCGATAGCAAAGCTGCTCACTATCAGCGAACGCACAGTGGATCGTCACGTCAGCAACATCCTGCTCAAGCTCGATCTCCCATCGCGCTCGGCGGCTACGGCATACGCGTGGCAGCACGATCTCATCCCGCCGACTGGGTAGAAATACCCACTGACTTCCGCGCGGAAGAATGGGCAATCCTGCCGAAGCGGAACGGAACGACCGCGGATTATCCTCCGACCGTAACCATTACTGGAGGTCGGAATGACCAGCACAGCAGCCACCGGCACTGCATATGACGCTTCATACAGTGATAACGCGGCCGAGAATTACGAGAAGTATTTCGTCCCCGTCATAGGCCGCCCCTTCGGCGTCGATCTCGTCAACCTCGCTCGGCTCGAATCGGGACAGAGCGTGCTCGATGTCGCCTGCGGAACGGGTATCATCGCCCGGCTCGCTGCGGAACGCGTCGCCCCAACCGGCTCCGTTGCCGGGCTCGATGTCAACGCGGGGATGTTGAGCGTCGCGCGCGCTCTTTCATCTGCGATACCGATCAGATGGTATGAGACCGCGGCGGAGTCGGCACCGCTCCCGGACAAGTTCTACGATGTGATTTTCTGCGGCCTGGGCCTTCAGTTCATGACTGACAGATCTGCTGCAGTTCGCGAGATGTATCGTGTTCTCAAGCCAGGCGGCCGGGTCTACACAAACACACCGATTCCGAATGACTTCTTCGACGTGCTGGACCGCGAAATCGCGCGGAACGTGAGCGAAGAGGCGTCGGCGTTCGTGCACGCGGTCTTCTCGTTGAACGATCCCCGGGAAATGCAGGAGTTGCTGACGGAGGCGGGTTTCGAAAATCTCGAGATTGGTCCTCATCGCAAGCAACTGGACCTGCCGCCTGCACGAGACTTCATGTGGCAGTACATCTACTGCACGCCGCTAATGGCCCTGCTTCCGCAATCCGGCACCCCACAGACAACCGCGCTCGAGCGCGCGGTAGTCTCGGGCTGGCAGCCGTGGGATACCGGCAATGGGATGACCTGCGAGCAGTCAGTGCTTGTAAGTAGTGCGAGCCGGCCAAAGTAGGCGATTAAAACTTGCGGGCCTCAAGATCGGCGGGGTCAGCTTCATCCGATGGTTAGACGGACTCTCCGGTATCTTCCTCGAAAGTCATATCGCGGATCTGGGCCCTGGGCGTGCGATGAACCCGCATGCGGCGACCTCGCAAGTCCGGATGCTACCCTGGTCGAAAATGAGCCGGCGGCTATGTCGGTGTAATGGGCCGGGAACCCGGAGCTCGGGAAGACGCTCGCCGCGATTCGCGCAGCTACCGCCAAGTTTCATGATGAGGCAATCGCTTTAGCGGCGGGTTACGGTTATCCCCCGCTTGCATTCTGCGAATCCTCGAGCACTGGAGCGATGGGCATTCATCACGGCAACCGTGCGTTTCTGGGCTCCGTCCCGGGATCGACGCCGGCCGAACACTATGAGCTGCATGTGTGGCTGTGGAGAAATAACCCGCTTGGGATGTTCGCGCCGTATAACCCCAAGGTCAGCTGCTAGGTCACTATCCGGAATGAGTTGGGCAGGTGACCCACCTGCCCAACCATCATTCGATGGCGGAGAGAAGACTGGCGTACTGGGCCAGGTACTCGTCGAGGTGTCTCCGGCGGTATTGCATTATGAAGCGGGGATGATCTACGGCGTGCACTTCGCCAAACCACCCGTGTTTCTCGTTCAGACGGGAAAAGAATCGCGCGTTGTCTCCGCGCCCCAGTATCACGACGTGATCGCTCCTGCAGCCGAGCGCGAGGTGCTGCTCGATGGATGAGACGATGAAGGGGGTGACTTCGCGCTCGAGCTTGCGATCGTCGTAGTAATTGAGGTTGATGCCTTTGCGTGTAAAGCCAAGTGGACAGACTGCCGACAGGAAGAAATGGCGATAGAACTCTTCGGGCCCTCCCATGCGGCCGATCACGTCATAGACGTAGATGGATGAGAGCTCGCGCTTGCGTGGGAGGTGATTGGGAATCCCGCACGCGTCTGCGAGAGCTACCGGGTCTGTGAAGGTAATGCCCGTCACACCCGCGCCGAAGCGACCGGGGTTGATGCCCAGCATGGCGATACGGGGGCGATCGTCGTCGAAGTATTTGTTGAGAAACCCCTTCAGGTAGCGCTGCACCGGACGCTCTGTGTACGGATTCATCACCGTCACACCCCGCGGGACGCTGGGAGTCTCGAGCGAAGTGTAGAACCGGTAGGCCCGCTTCCCGAATGAGCGACGAGGTGACTCTCTCATCATGGGAAGATGTCCTGGTTGGCTGGCTTGTGGCTTCACGAAGCAGAAATTCGAGGCATCAATGAGACGTGGTTTCAACGCGTTCAATGCCCACGATGCAGACGCACTGACAGCACTGTCCCATGTCCGCGGGCTGGAGTACGGTGATATTGCGCAGTGTCGTGAGCGGCGCGCAAGACAGCCGGCCTTAACGTCTGTTCGCCCGCAACGTCTTCCAATCATGATGCGGTTGAGTGCCGGACCGGGCGTGGCTGCGGCCGGACGCAGCATGCTCGCGCTCATCACGGCGGCAGCGTTCACCGCGTGCGCGGAATCGGGTACTGCGGCAGACGCGGACCTTTCCGCC
>JBPCJP010000003.1:0-51855 GCA_051005175.1 Gemmatimonadaceae bacterium
CTTCAGGGCGTGGTGATACTCGCCGTCGCGATGTCGGTGCCTGAGGTGCGCAACGCGCCGCGCAAAGCCCGCAAGCAGGTGGCTGCATGAACCCGATCTCGTTCCTCACCCAGATGCTGCGGATCGCGGTTCCGTATCTCTTCGCGGCGGGCGGCGGAGTTGTAGCCGAGCGTGCCGGGATCATCTCGCTCGCCCTCGAAGGCTTCATGCTCACGGGTGCGTTCTCAGCGACTCTTGGCGTTCACTACACGGGAAGTCCGTGGATCGGTCTGCTTTGCGGAATCTTTGGCGGGCTGATCTTCGGTCTCATTCACGCAGTTGCGACGATCAGGTATCGAGCCGATCACGTTGTCTCCGGCATCGCGATAAATCTCCTGGCGATCGGCGTAACGCGGTTTTTCCTCAAGCTGGCGTTCGACAGCTCGTCGAACTCTCCGCGCATCGAAGGATTCGGCGGCAACCAGGCATGGTACGGATTCGATAACCCACTGCTCTGGATGGGAATACTCGTCGCCCCGGTGCTCGCGTATTTCCTTTACAAAACGCCTTTCGGGCTCCGCGCGCGCGCGGTGGGTGAGCATCCCGCCGCTGCCGCAAGCGTCGGCGTGAAAGTCGCGAAGGTGCAGTACATCGCGGTCGCGACATCGGGAATGCTCGCCGCCCTCGGTGGAGTGTTTCTCGCGCTCGACCAGCATCAGTTCACCGACCAGATGACAGCGGGTCGCGGATTCATCGCCGTCGCCGCCGTCATCTTCGGGCGGTGGGATCCCGTGAGGGCAGCGATTGCCTGTCTCTTCTTCGCGGCCGCCGAGACGCTCCAGATCCAGCTTCAGGGAACGCAGCTGATTCCATCGCAGTTCATCGTGATGATCCCGTACCTGCTCACCATCATCGCTCTTGCGGGGGTCGTTGGCCGGGCTGTACCACCGGCAGCGTTGGGCAAGACAGAGTAGCCGTTGTTCCGCAAGCTGCTTGTTCTCATCATCACTGCGTTCGTGGACATGGTGGGGCTCCTCATGGTGCTCCCCCTCATGCCGTACTACGCCCGCGACCTCGGCGCGGGCTCCCTTCTGGTGGCGGTGATGGTCGTGTCGTTCACGGCGGCTCAACTGGTGAGCGCGCCCCTGTGGGGCCGCTTCTCCGACCGATACGGAAGGCGTCCGGCGCTGCTCGTCGGACTCGGTGCGGCGGCGATCGCGTACATCGTTTTCGCGTTCGCAAGCACCATCTGGCTGCTGCTGCTTTCGCGGGTCGTGCAGGGCGCCGGCGGTGGAACGGTGGGAGTGATCCAGGCATATGTCGCCGACTCCACTGAGCCACAGAACAGGGCGAAAGCGCTCGGCTGGCTCTCAGCGGCGACGAACCTCGGGGTCGCTCTCGGACCGCCCCTCGGCGCACTCGCGCTGCTCGGTGGCAGAAGCGGGCCGGGTCTCATGGCTGCGACGCTGTGCCTGATAAACATGGGGTTTGCCTGGCGCTACCTGAGCGAGTCCCGTGACATGGAAGATGCGAGGGATACGACACGGAAACCCCGGACGTCCAGAGAAGTGATACGCAGGGTCGTCACGCACGCCGGTGAGGCGGCGCCGCGCCTGATCTGGATCTATGCGATAAGCATGGGTGCCTTCTCGGCGATAACCGCGATCCTGCCGTTGTTCCTGGCTGATCAGTTCGGGATCGGCGAGAAGACCGTGTGGATCTTCTTCACCTACATAGGCGTGATATCGGTGGTCACGCGGGCAGCATTTCTCGGCAGGATGGTGGAGCACTTCGGCGAGGTAAGACTGTCCCGCATCGGTCTCATCCTCCTCGCCGCCGGCCTCGCAGCGTACCCGTTCGTCCACGATTACGTTCTGCTGGCGGTCGTTGTGGCAATGGTCCCGCTCGGCACCGCATTCACCTTCCCGTGCGTTACGTCTCTGCTCTCACGGATGATATCGAGCAGCGAGCGCGGACTCTACATGGGAGTTCAGCAGACGTTCGGCGGATTGTCACGCGTTGTGATTCCGCTTTGGGCGGGCTTTTCCTACGATCACTTCGGGCGGGCCGTGCCTTTTCTCACGTCCGCCGTGCTCGTGCTGTTTTCGCTTGCGCTGAATTTCGGGGTTGATGACGGGAGATCATCCGGAAGCTGATATTGTCGCGGAACTGTAAGCCCATGGGGAAGCGGATTGCCTTCAAGTCTTCCGCTCAGTCGATGTAATGAGTCGCACACCCCGCTGATACGTCAGGTAGCTGTATGCCCACTGCACGAACACGCTGATCCTGTTCCGGAAGCCCACGAGATACATGATGTGGACGAACAGCCACAGCAGCCACGCGATCCTTCCCCCAAACCTGACCTTTCCAAAATCTGCGACTGCTCTCGAACGCCCGATTACTGCCAGGTCACCCTTGTTGCGATACCTGAAAATCTGAGTCGGGAGTCGACCGATCATTCGCCTGATATTTCGCGCGGCGGCCCTTCCCTCCTGCATCGCCGCCGGAGACACGCCGGGTACCGGGCGACCGTCGTCACGCAGAACGAGCGCAAGGTCGCCCACAACGAACACCTCGGGATGGCCCGGAATCGAGAGGTCGTGCTCTACCACCACTCTTCCCGCCCCGTCAAGCGGAACGCCGAGTAGCCCGCCGAGGGGGGAAGCGGCGTTGCCGGCGGCCCAGAAGACTGTCCTGGTTGGAATTCGCTCGTCGTCGACGAAGACGGCGTGATCGTCGACTCTCGTTACTATCGAGTTTGTCCTGACTTCCACGCCGATCTCCGCCAGGCTTCTTCGTGCGGCTTCGCCCAGCGATTCAGGAAACGATGGAAGAACCCGCGGGCCGCCTTCGAGGAGTATCACGCGCGTTTTCCGCGTATCGATGTTCCGGAAGTCGGGATACAGCGCACGCCGGGCGATCGTCGGCATCGCGCCTGAGAGCTCGACCCCCGTCGGGCCACCGCCGACTATGACGAACGTCATGAGGGCATCGCGCTCGGCTTCGTCATCGGACTTTTCGGCGCGCTCGAACGCCAGCAGGAAGCGTCGCCGCAACTCGGCTGCGTCTTCCACTGACTTGAGACCGGGTGCGAAGCGTTCCCATTCGCCGTGCCCGAAATACGCATGCCTCGATCCCGAGGCGACGATCAGGTAGTCGTAGGGAATGTCGCGTTCGGGAAAGTCGATCGAAACTGTGCGGCTCGCCAAGTTTATCTCCCGAACCTCGGCAAGAATGACTTTGGTGTTCTGCTGCTTCCGGAGAATGTGCCGGATCGGAGCTGTAACGTCGCCGGCAGAGAGGGCGGCAGTCGCCACTTGGTACAGGAGTGGCTGGAAGAGATGATGATTTGTCCTGTCGATGACCGTGACATCGACATTTGCGTTGCGAAGGGCACGGGCTGCACTGAGACCCCCGAATCCGCCTCCGATTATCACGACATGCGGCCGCTTCATCACGCCATTCGTTCCTCGAGACTTCGCGCGGTGAAAGTCAGGATCAGCACCAGCACTATCAGCAATACGCTGTATGCCGCCGCAGTGCCGAATGCGAGCGCTCGCAACTGAGCCAGGATTTCGATCGAGATCGGCCGGTTCGCATGCGTGTAAAGCACTACACTGGCGACGAACTCACCGACGGCTGTTATCGCGGCGAGAAGCGCGCCCGCGATCAGTCCCGGCCGCGCGGCAGGCAGAATCACCCGCTTCATCGTCAGCCACCACGATGCGCCGAGACCGCGCGCTGCATCCTCCAGCGCGGGATCGAGCTGCCTGAGTGAGCTCTCGACCGCCGTCGCAACAAGAGGGATTCCCCTGATGAAATACGCGAGCGGTAGGATCCAGAACGTACCGACCAGCAACACCCTTCCGGACATCAGGTCGTTCCTGTCGAATGTCGCCGCCAGCCCGAGCGCGATTGCCGTCGCCGGAATCGCCCATGGAAGTGCCACGAGAAGCTCGAGCATGCGTCGCCCGGTGAATCGCCGCAGGACAATCAGGTACGCCGCAAGGAAGCAGACGACGACGTTCGCAGCAGTCGCGATCAGAGCCATCGAAACGCTGTTCATTATCGGCTTCCAGAGTGAAGCCTCCGAGACGAGCCGCCTATAGTTGTCGAGCGTATACGCCGGGGGCAGTACCTGTGTCGTCCAAACGCCGTCAACAGCGAAGGAAACAAGCACCACCATCAGGTGAGGCATGACAAGCATTATCACCAGCACCGCCGAAAGCAATCCGGCGGCAACCTGAGCCCGTCTCGACCTTATGACCCGTCGCGTCGCGGCGCCCTTCCCCGATGACGCGTACTTGCGCTTCCTCTCGAGCCACCTGAAGAGTATGAGCGCCGCCACTGCGCTCATCGCCAGCACCGTCGTCTCCACGTAGGCGAGTCCCATCGCGCCGTTGAGTTTCGACGCGACTATCTGAGTGGAGAGAACGCGAATCCCCCCGCCGAACACATACGGCGCCGAGAAGGAGCCGAGCGATGTCATGAAGACGAGGAGCATCGACCCGGCGAGAGCGGGCGTGAGCAGCGGTAGCGTGACCCGCCTCAGCCGCTGCCATCCGCTCGCACCGAGTCCCGATGCCGCCTCGTCGAGTGTCGAGTCGAATCGCTCGAGGCCTGCCGAGACAAACAGGAAGACGTATACATACATCGTGTAAGCGTGCACAAACACGATCGCCCACACGCCGGTCAGGCGCCACGGCGCCTCTGCCATCCCGAACGTGCGTTGCACCGCCCTCGTGAACACGCCGCTCTCGCTGAACAGGAAAAGGAAAGCAATGACGCCAACCAGGGGCGGCAGCGCCGCGGGAAGTGTCGCGACAATCCTGAGCACGCGGCGCCCGGGAAACTCGAACCTGCTCAGCAGGAATGCGAGCGGAACTCCGATCAGCAGCGATGCTATTACTGAGGCGACGGAGATGACGAGGCTGGTTCTGAGAGCCTCGCGATCCGTAGGGCTGGCGATGAACTCGCGCCAGTGTCCAAGTCCGTTCTCGAAGCTTCCGAAGACGACTGCGATGTTCGGAAATGCGACGGTCCAGAACAGCAGCGCGAGAACCGGCAGGGCAAGAAGCCAGCTTCGTCTCGTATCGCGCACTGTCAGCTCTCGTCGCCGCTCACGACCGGCACCGGCTCACGCTTCACCGTCACGCCCGCGTTGTCACCCTCGCGCAGGTCCATCCTCTGCGAGTTCACCTCGAGAATGACATCGCCAGCCGCCTGGATGCGATAAACCGCGCTTCCGCCGGTGAATCGGCGATTCACGACTTTTCCCCGCCACGCACCTGAATCGTCGCCCGCTATATCGAGTGCGTCGGGCCGGAGAACGACGTGGGGCGAGTTCGCCGGCTTTCCGCCCGGACTTGTCGACGCAAGCTCCCGCCGGACTCCACCGACCGTAACCGCAACACGATCGTCACCCAGATATTCGGCAGGCACTATCGTGGCCCTGCCGATGAACTGAGCGACTCCCATCGAGGCTGGCCGGTCGTGAAGGTCCTCAGGAGCGCCGACCTGCAGCAGCTTCCCTCTCCTTATCAGCGCAATCCGGTCTGCTATCGCGAAGGCATCTTCCTGGTCGTGAGTCACGAACAGCGCCGGCACGCCGACGCGGTGAAGCATCGATCGCAGCTCGTCACGTGTCGACTGCCTCAGGATCGGGTCGAGGTTCGACAGCGGCTCGTCCATCAACAGAACGCGCGGCTCGATCACGAGTGCGCGGGCGAGAGCCACCCGCTGCTGCTCTCCCCCGGAGAGCGACTGTATGCTCCGGGGCCCGGCGTTCGCGAGCCCCACCGACGCGAGTGCCGAACGCGCGCGCTCAAGCCGCTTTGCCCTGGGAACTCCGCGCGCTTCGAGGCCGAACGCCACGTTGTCCTCAACCGGCATGTGCGGGAACAGTGCGTAGTGCTGGAACACCATTCCGAAGTCGCGCCGCTGGGGCGGGAGCGTGGTTATGTCACGCCCGTCGAGCAGAACCCGTCCGCTGTCGGGGGTCTCGTACCCGGCAGTCATGCGAAGCGTCGTCGTCTTGCCGGAGCCGGACGCGCCTATCAGCGCCAGGAGTTGCCCCGCGGGAACATCCAGTGAAACGTCATCAACAGCAGTGTGCTCACCGAAGCGGCGCGTGATCCGCTCCAGGGTGAGCGCGCCTGCTGTCACTTCCTGCGCCCGCTGTTCCTGATGTTGGCGTCCCAGTACCTCATCCACTCATTCAGGTGCTCGGCCATCACCGTTCGGTCTACCGGCATCGGCTTGATTTCCCTGAGTGCCTGCTGGATCCACTCTGGCAGGTCTGACTGCGCGATATCTGTCCGCGCAGGAATGCGGAGAAATTTCTCAGCGGATGCCTTCATCGCCTCCGGCGTCGTGACGAACTCGTAAAACAGTTTCGCCTCTTCCGCCCTGTCCGTGCCACGGACGATGGCGATTCCATCAACGAGCAACGGCGTTCCGCTCGACGGTATGATGTAGTCGACAGGGATGTTGAGCCGCGACTTCAGCGTTGCAATGTCGGGCATGTCCCACAGCGTTATCACGCCCTCCTGCCGTCCAAGCTTCTGGTAGAGGATCGTCGGGTTCAACGTGTACTCGCGGGTGTTCGCGTCGAGCCGCCTCAGCCACTCGTATCCGCTCTCCGGTGAACCTGTCCGCGCGACAGACCGCGCGACGATCGCGCCGAAAATTGCGCGCATCGTTCCCGATGCGATCGGGTCGCGGATGAGAATCTTGCCCTTCCATTTTGGGTCGAGAACATCGTCCCAGTCCTTTGGCGCTTCCTCCCTGGTCACCGCGTCCGTATTGTAGCCGATCACTTCCGGGGTGAGGTATGTGCCGTACCAGTGGTCGCCCGAGTCGCGACCCTCCACGCTCACGGCGTTCGACCACGTCGGGATGTACGGCTCGAGGAGACCTTCCTTTGTCGCCCTGTCGAACGCCTCGGCAGGCGCCCCGAACCACAGATCTGCCTGTGGATTCTGCTTCTCGGCTCGGATGCGGTCGAGCACTTCCTGCGATCCCATGTCTACCCACTGAACGTCTATCTGCGGGTTCGCCTTCTCGAACTCTGTCTCGAAGTAGCCAAGGAGATCCTTCCCGTGCGGGGAGTAGACTGTCAGGACTGTGCGGTCGTCAGAGGAGCAGCCGACTGCCGCGGTTGCTGCGACAGCAAGAAGAAGCAAGCATGTTTTTTTCACTGCGCACCCTGCGTGACGAGGTTCACGAAGAGCTTCGCCGCGCCGCCTACTCCTGCGGGAAGCTGTCGAAAGAATGCGAGAGTCGTGTACACGTATGTGCCTCTTCCATAAGGAGCGACTATAATTCCGCCGCGGTTTGGCGGTGCACCTGGATCGTTCGTTTCGAGAACAGGCCGATAACGCTCATCGAAGGTACGCGGCATGTACAGCCCGCGCTCCTGCACCCACCCCTCAAAATCCGCTCCCGTCACCCGGTTCGGACGGTTGAGCACGGGCGCCGATGGGTCGAGTATCCTTATCGGCGCTGTTTCTTCAGTCACCCGGTCGTGTGGCCGGGAAATAGAGACTGGATAAGGCATCACCCCCGGCCGCATCATCTCGTACTGGCCGTACTGGACGACGAGCGTGCCCCCGCCGCGGGCGTAGTCGAGCAGGTAGGTGTTGTTGTCGATCAGCTCCCTGTGTGCGTCATAGGCGCGAGGACCTGTCACTACGGCGCTGAACTTCGACAGGTCGACAGTCGGGATATCCGACGCGCGAATGACCGTGACAGGAATGCCGAGCTGCTGGAGGGAAATGGCCACCTTGTCGCCGACACCCTGCACATACGCAAGGTTGGTCCCTGCGGGTACTTGCACTTCGACTGCCCGGAGCTGCATTGATGCAGGCCGGTAGAGACGCTGCGGCGTGATGTGCTCGTAGTCGATTGGGATGTAGCCGCTCGCGTAGGCCTGCTCACCGGCCGAGGCTGATGCTGACACCGTATGGACTCCCGGTTTCAGTCGCCCGCGGATGCGGAACGTCATCCTGCGCGTTCCGGCAGAATCGAGCGTTACGGTTCGCGAAATGGAATCCGCCGTCAGGCCGGCCGGAAGTGAGAGCGAAACTCTCAGCGGCTGCGGTTTCGTCACCGCCGATCGCAGCGTCACGTTGACAAACCTGTCGATCTCAACGTTCGCCCGGGCCAGCTCGAAGGCGTTATCGAGCGCGACACTGATCGGGGGAGTAACAGCTATCGGCCTCTGAACATCCCCTCTGACCGGGTCGAGAAACCGGTAAACGACCGGTGCTTCCCTGACCAGTGAAACAGGGCCAAGCGAGTCGAGCCTCACGGCGACAGCGACCACATGACCACGACTCCGCTCGTTCTCGGGCATCCACCGCCAGTTGGCAGCATCCGCCAGTCTCGGAAGCGGAGGAGCGAAAAGGTCGCCGTTCCGCGGCGACGTCAGCCACCAGGGTTGTGTGATTGTCGTCCCTCGGAGAGACAATATCCAGGTGAACGAGCTGTCAGGCAGAACCGGAACACCGCGGTGAGCCGAGCGCGGCGCTACACCTTCTGTGAGCTCCGGCGTCACGTAGAGCGTCCTGCGACTTCGATTGTACAGCGTGGCAACCACCCTCGCGGTATCGCCGGCGGCCACTTCCCTGCGATCGGCAAACGCATCGAGGAAAATGTGCGGAGCAACGGAATCGGCCGATGCACCCGGGCCTGTCACTCCGCCAGCCGCGATTCCATCGAACATCGACGTCTCAGACGCTGCCGGAGTTCCCTCGTTCACGCGGGTCGCAACCCTGCTCACGTAGTTCCAGACGACGCCTCTCCGCTGGAGCCTCCCGAAGCCCTGCGACTTGTGCTGCGACAGGCTCTCACCCGCGATCTCCGCATACGACCGTCGCAGCCCTTCGTCGTACTCGCCGACATTCACCTTGAGAGTCGCCTGCGTCGTATCGAATCTCGCCGTGCGATAAAACTTGAGCGGCGTCCACGCGGGCCCGAAATCGCGCACCGGGAAACGCACCGTGTCACCGGCTGCATCATACGCCTCACGGGCGAGCATCGCCGACACCTGATGATGGCCGTGCCCGTCACGCGGCGTCCCGGAGAACATCGCGACTATCACGTGCGGCCTCCAGGCACGCACTACTGCCACCACGTCGTTAAGGAGCGAATCCTTCGGCCAGTGCGCGTATGTCTCTTCGGCGCTCTTCGAATAACCGAAATCATACGCCCGGCTGAAGAACTGGTGCGCGCCGTCAACTCTCCGCGCCGCGAGCAGCTCTTCAGTCCGGATGATGCCCAGCTCCTCGCCGAGTTCGTTTCCGATGAGGTTCTGCCCGCCGTCACCGCGGGTCAGCGAGAGATAGGCGGTGTGTGCGCGCCCGCCTCTCTGAAGCCACGCTATGAGGTTCGTGTCCTCATCGTCGGGATGAGCGCCGACGAGCAGGACCCGCCTCACATCCGGATGCCCCGCAGCAACAGCGCCGCCCTCCTGAGCCGGCAGGAGAAGCGGCGCCGCGAGAATCACGGCAACGAGGGCGATCGATGCCCGTTTCATCTGAGCACGGATTCTTCGTGCGCGACTACTGGCTTGCCACCGCGCTCCGGCGCCGCGCTCCTCCTGGAGGAGTCATTGGCGCGAGAACATCGGAAATGATCCGCTCCTGCTCCCCCTTGTGAGCCGCCGTGTACCCCTCAGCCGGGCTCGCTCGCTCGGGCCTGCCGACATACCTGACGACCATCGCGTTTCCGGTAGACGCGCGCAGCCGCGGTGACACGTACGTCCAGGCCCCCATGTTCTTCGGCTCCTCCTGGGCCCATACGACCTCCTCGACCTCAGGGTAAAGGTCGACGATCGCCGCAACCTCCTTGTCCGGCCACGGATAAAGCTGCTCGACGCGCACGAGCGCGACGTGCGGCGAACGCACTGCTGCAAGATCGTAGAAAATCTTCCCCGTGCAGAACACCAGTCGCTTCACCTGCTCACGCTGTTCCGCGACAGCCGCATCGTCTATCACGGTCGCAAATCCGCCCTCCGCAAGATCCGACAGGCGCGACGCAGCCTCCGGAAGGCGAAGCAGACTCTTCGGCTGCATGAGAATCAGCGGACGGCGACACGGCTCCGACGCCTGCCTTCTCAGCACGTGATAGTACTGAGCCGGAGTCGACGGATACGCCACATACATGTTGTTCTCCGCGCACGACTGGAGGAATCTCTCGAGCCGGGCGCTCGAATGTTCGGGCCCCTGCCCCTCATAGCCGTGCGGAAGAAGAAGGACGAGTGACGACACCTGTCCCCACTTCGCGCGGTCCGACACCATGAACTGGTCGATGATCGGCTGGGCCACATTGACGAAATCGCCGAACTGCGCCTCCCACAGCACTACTGCCTTTTCGTGCGCCGTGCTGAAGCCGTACTCGAATCCCATTACAGCCGTCTCGGAGAGGGGGCTGTTGTAGATCTCGAACTTTGCGGTGGCATCCGGGAGGTTCTGGAGCGGGGTGAACGTCTCGCCTGTCTCTGCATCATGAATAACCGCCTGGCGGTGCGAGAACGTGCCCCGTTCTATGTCCTGGCCCGACATCCTCACCGAGGTTCCCTGGACGAGCAGCGATGCGAACGCGAGAGCTTCGGCATGCCCCCAGTCAATACCGCCTGTATCGCCCATCATCTCACGCCGCCGGCGAAGTGTCTTTGCCAGCTTCGAGTTTGGCTTGAATGACTGCGGCCATGCCAGCAACTGCTCATTCAGCGCAACGAGCTTCTCGGCGGGCACGTTTTCGCTCCGCGTGGGTCCGCCCGCGTCGAGGACCTTCGCTGTCTCACCTGGCGTCGGGCCCTCTCCGTCGCGCGCCGATGCGCCGCTCTGTATCCTCTCGTAGTTCTGCGTGACCTCGGCATCGAGTGCCTCGACTTCCCCGGCGGTCATTATGCCTTCTTCGACCAGGCGTGCGCCCCATACCTCGCGCGGCGTCGGATGCGAGCGTATCTGCGCGTACATCGCCGGCTGGGTAAATGCGGGCTCGTCTGTCTCGTTATGCCCATGCCGTCGGTACCCGACGAGATCGACGAGAAAATCCTTGGCGAATTTCGCGCGGTACTCGACGGCGAGCTGCATCACGCGAACGCAGGTGTTGGCGTCCTCCGCGTTCACGTGGACGATCGGCACCTCGAAGCCCTTCGCCAGGTCGCTCGAGTAGTGCGTCGAGCGGCCGTCGATGGGGTCAGTCGTGAAGCCTACCTGGTTGTTGGCGATGATGTGGAGCGTTCCACCGACGCGGTATCCGCGCAGCCGCGACATGTTGAAAGTCTCGGCGACGACACCTTCGCCGGGAAACGCGGCATCACCGTGAATGCAGACGGGGACGACCGATGCCTCGTCGCGCTCGCCATTCCCGGCGAGAACAGTCTGCCTCGCGCGGGCCACTCCCTGCAGGACGGGATTTGCGAGCTCGAGATGGCTGGGATTCGGAATCAGCGACACGGTAACGCTCGAGTCACCCGTCTTTCTCGTCCCCACGAATCCGAGATGGTATTTGACATCGCCGGTGCCGCTTTCGGCATTCGCCGCGGCGTGCTTCCCCTCGAACTCCCCGAAGATCGTCTTGTAGGGCTTCTGGAGAATGTGCGCGAGCACGTTGATCCGGCCGCGGTGGGCCATCGCGATGCTCACCTCCCGCGCACCATGCGATGCAGCCGACTCGATCGCGGTGTCGAGCATCGGGACCATCATGTCGGTGCCTTCTATCGAGAAGCGCTTGTACCCCTGATAAACCCGTCCTAGGAAGCGCTCTAGTCCGTCGACCTCGGTGAGCCGGCGGAGAACCGCCTTCTTCTCATCAGCTGACAGCGGCTCATGAATCCTTCCGCTCTCGATCTGCGACTTGATCCAGGCGCGCTCTTCGAATTTCGAGACGTGGTCGAATTCGAATCCGACATTGCTCGAGTAGAGCGATCGCAGCCGCTTCACTACGTCTGCCGCGGTCGGCTCCGGCGACCGGAGGACCTCGCCCGGTATCGTCTCGAGATCTGCCTCCGTGAGGCCGTGGAACTCGGAAGTGAGCTCCGCCGTACCCGGCGGTGTATTGCCCAGCGGATCTATCTGCGCCGCAAGGTGACCGTAGGCTCGAATCGAATCGACAAGTGAGGCCGCTCCCGCAGCCTTCGCCAGAAGATCTGAATCGACCTTGCCGCCCGCTGGCGGCACAGAAGACCCGGGAAGCACGCCGCCGAGTTTTTCGGCGAAGCGGAAGAACTGGCGCCACGACTCGTCGACCGACGAAGGGTCGCGCTGATATGATTCGAAGACTTCAGCGATATAGCCATCGTTGAAGACACTCGTGATTGGATCGCTCGACATGCCCCCAATTTAAGGGATCGGGCAGCCCGTGTCGCTAGCGCTGGACTGTGGCTGCTTCGGGGGAGAACAATGATGGCTTGGAGGGAACGTACCTTTGTCGCGACGACGCAGCAGCCGCTGCGATGATTTTCCCCGCTGTCTCGGCATCCAGAAGGGGCAGATAGAGAAAGCCGGCAATGCCGCTGACATCCAGGAGATGCGCCTCATGAGGCTGTCGCGTGAGGCTCACTGCGATTACCGCGGTACGTGACAGAAGCTCGTCCTGCTCCCACGCTTCGAGCGAAAGCATCGCAAGCAGCTCGTACTCGGCAATCACCACGTCCGGATCGAAGTCGCGGGAGACCTCCAGCGCCTGCTGCAGCCCAGCCGCATGCCTCGTATCGATCCCCAACAGGCCGAAAAATCTCGCCATGTGGTCGGACAGAAAATGGTGCCTGCCGACACATAAAGCGCGGAGGGGGAGGGGCTCGTCTTTCACGGCTTCATCCTACCCACGGTGCACGCTCAGAACAATAGGGAAAACTCCCAATGTCGTGTCCCGCCCAGGTGACGAATCGGCGAGACAACTGGACAGCCCGCAATGGGCGATATCACAAATATGCTCTCCGCCCGGCCCTGCCAATCCTGCAGCCAGTCACTAGTCCGCAGTTGTCCGCAGTCATCAAGTCCGCAGTACGTCCGCAGTCCGTAGTCAGTGACAGCAAAAAGCCCCCCGCGCCTTCCGGCACGGGGGGCTCCTCCTTCAAGCCACCAAAGGGCTATCGCCTCGTAACGTCGACGTTGTTTCCGATCACGCCGCCGAGCACTGCGCCGGCGACACCGCCGATCACTGCACCCTTGAGCTTGTCGCGGCTCGTCACGGCCCCGATCGCCGCACCTGCCGCCGCACCGATCGCAGCGTCACGCTTCGTGTGCTTGACAACGGTCGTCTTCCGCGGCGCAGGCGCCGATGCCGTGGTCGTCCGGTACACAGGGCGATCCCTGTACACTACGCGCTGCTGAACCGGCTGTGCCCGTGGCTGGCTGTAAACCGGCGCATAGCCCGCAGGGGCGTATCCGACCGGGGCAAGCCCCTGGGCCGCGTAAGCGCGCTCCATGGCCGAAATGCTGTCCATGGCCGTATAAGGCCGGGCCTGAGCCGCCAGCGTGAGGTCAGCGTTAAGCGCCTCATCTATCTTGCTGCTATCGTCCCGTCCGCAAGCCGTTACTGCCAGAATGGCCGCTGGAACCAGGATGAACGTTTTGAGCTTTCTCATTGCTTCCTCCCGAATGACGGCCGCGGCACGCGGCCAGACACCCTAAGGAGGCAGGGTCTATGCCACGTGGACGCCCTTTCCGGCGGGCTTCGTGCCGTCCCTTTGAGCGCCCTTCTGGGCCCTGGCGGCGGATTCCTTTTCCGAGCCCATTTTCGGACCGGGAGCGCCTTCCCCGGGAGTGTCCTCCGTGTCCTCGACAAGCTCGTCCGGATCGTCGGTCCGCGGCTGTCCCTCCGCCGGCAGATTCAGCGTGAACACGCTTCCTGAATCGGGAGTCGAGACCACGTCGAGCGACCCGTCGAGCAGCGTCGCGAGGCGGCGCGAGATCGGAAGCCCCAGCCCGGTGCCCATCTGCTGGTGGGGCGATACCTGCACGAACTCCTCGAATACCCGCTGCTGGTCCTCGGCCGAAATGCCTTCGCCCTGGTCGATCACCGAGATACTCACCCCGCCAGCTTCGCGCGTGCTGCATTCGACCCTGATCGGTTTCTGGAGTCCGAATTTTATTGCGTTTGAGAGAAGGTTCAGGAGGATCTGCCGCACGCGCCGCGGGTCCGTCACGATCGTGATTCCTTCGGGGGGACGCTCGAAGCTGAGCGCCGTGCCATGCTCGTCGGCAAGCGGGCGGACTGTCACGAACAGATCGTCGATCAGGTTTGGCACATTAACCGGAGCGAGCGATAGCTCGATCTTCCCCGCCTCGATCTTCGAAAGATCGAGCACATCGTTCACAAGCTCGAGAAGGTGTCGGGCAGCGCGAAGCGTCCGCTCCAGGCCTTCGCGCTGTTTTTCATTGAGCGGGCCGTAGATGTTGTCGATCATCAGCGTGCTGTACCCGATCACCGCGTTGATCGGCGTGCGAAGCTCATGGCTCATCGAAGCGTAGAACCTGTTGCGCACACCCATCGCCTGTTCGAGCTCTTCCTGCCGCTCCTTGAGCTTCATGTTCAGCTCGGTGAGCTTTGCCGCCGACTTCGCCTCTGTCTCGAACAGCTCGGCACGATGCTCGAGTTCGAGCTCGCGGCGCTGGCTGTCGGCCAGCAGGTCCGCCTGCTCCATCAGCTGCTGCTGCTTTATGTAAAGATCGACGAACACCGCGACCTTCGACCGAAGAACATCCGGGTTGAAGGGCTTGAAGACATAGTCGACCGCGCCCATCGAGTAGCCCTTGAAGACATACGAGTCCTCCTTGCTGATGGCGCTGAGGAAGATGATCGGGATGTATCTCGATTTTTCGCGCGATTTGATGATCTGCGCCACATCGAACCCGTTCATGTCCGGCATCTGCACGTCGAGGAGTATGCAGGCAAACTCGTGCTGGAGAACACACTTGAGGGCTTCCTCGCCCGACTGCGCCGAGATAAGCGTCTGGCCCAGCGGCTCGAGAATCGCCTGGAGCGCGAGGAGATTCTCCGGCCTGTCGTCCACGAGAAGCAGGTTGACCCGCCGGTCCTCGGTCACTCCGGCTTCTCCGAGGGAGCGTAGGGATCCGCGTTCCTGCTCCTGAACTTCACCGCCTTTGTCGACATCGCCACCAGCCGCTCAGGAATATCCGCGAGCGGCAGCACTTCGGCTTCCGGAACGGCCTGTGTCGCCGCCATCGGCATCGTGGGACTTTCCGCTGTCGCAGGATCCTGAATTATCGCCTTCCCGCCGCAGTCGACGATATACCGCAGCCCCAGCGACCCGTCATCGTTGGCTCCAGTCAGCACGACGCCAAGGGTGGCGTCGCGGTACGCATCGGCTGCCGAGATGAATGTCACGTCGATAGAAGGCCTGCTGAACCTCACCAGGGGGTCCGTCGTCAGAGAGAGATGTCCCTTCTCCACCATCAAATGATAGTTCGCCGGGGCGATGTACACATTACCCGGCTCAAGCGGCTCCTTGTCCTCGACGTCGATCACCCGCAGCGGCGTGATGTCCTGGAGCAGCGTCGCGAGGAGGTTGTCCGAGTGCCTGCTCCTGTGCTGAACTATCGCCAGCGGGACGGGAAAGTTCCGCGGCAGCGCCGCGATCAGCTGGCTCAGCGCCGCAAGGCCGCCCCAGGAGGCGCCGACCACGGCTATAGCAATGTCACTCACCGGGCCTTCCTGTAGATCTTCTCCTGCCCGTTTATCTGCTCGTAGTTCTCCTCGAAGGGGGAAAACCGGAGCGACTCCTTGCTTCCCAGAGCGAGAACCCCGAACGTCGCGAGGCTGTCGTAGAAAAGCCCGTGGACCCGTGCCTGGAGGTTCTTGTCGAAGTATATGAGCACGTTTCTGCAGAGGATTACGTTGAACTCCGAGAACGAGCGGTCGGTGACGAGATTGTGAAGCGAGAAAACGACGTTCTTCGTGAGCGCGTCGTTGAAGATCGCACCTCCATACTTCGCCAGATAGTAGTCGGAGAAAGCTCGCTTTCCTCCAGCCGCAATGTAGTTCTCGGTATACTCCTGCATCCTGTCCAGGGTGAAGATCCCCTCCTTCGCTTTCTGGAGCACGACCTCATTTATGTCAGTCGCGTAAATGCGGCAACGGTCATAAAGGCCTTCCTCCTGGAGCAGGATCGCCATCGAGTAGACTTCCTCGCCCGTTGCGCAGCCGGCGTGCCAGAGCCTGATGAACGGGTATGTGCGGAGGATCGGAACAACGTTTTCCCGGAACGCCCTGTAGAATCCCGGATCGCGGAACATCGCCGTGACGTTGATCGACAGGTCGAGCAGCAACCTTTCCATCAGCTGCGGCTCGTGAAGCACCCTCGCCTGGAGGGCGCTTACTGTCGGGAGCCCCTCGGCTTCAATCCGCTTCCACAGGCGCCGCCTTATCGATGCATATGCGTATGACCGGAAATCGAATCCGTAATTCCTGTATATGCCCTCCAGCAGGAGCTCGATCTCTATTCGCTCGAGCTCCGGATTGTACGGCGGCACATCAGCCGCCGCCGAAGGCGTAGCATCGCTTATTTGTAAAGCCACACGCGCAACAGTGACAGGAGCTGCTCGGTGTCGACCGGCTTCGTGATGTAGTCCGAAGCCCCGGCAGCGATGCACTTCTCCCGGTCTCCCTTCATCGCCTTGGCCGTAAGCGCGATGATCGGGAGCGACTTGAACCGGTCCATCTCGCGGATCGCCCTCGTCGTCTGGTATCCGTCCATCTCGGGCATCATGACATCCATCAGGATCGCGTCAACCTCCGGGTCCGCCTTCAGCGAGTCGAGCGCATCCTTCCCGTTCTCGGCGAACCTGACGACCATCCCGTGATCCTCCAGGACGCTCGTCAGCGAGAAGATGTTCCGAACATCATCGTCGACCACGAGCACCCTTTTCCCGGCAATCACGGCGTCAGCATCGTGAAGCTGCTCGAGCATCTTCCGCTTCTGCTCGGGAAGCTTTGCCTCGACGCGGTGAAGGAAGAGCGCGGTCTCGTCGAGCAGCCGCTCCGGCGAGCGCACGTCCTTCACGATTATGGTTTCCGCATAACGCCTGATCTTCGTCTCTTCGGATTGCGTCAGCTCCTTGCCGGTGTAGACGATGATCGGCAGGTCCGCCTTTGTCGGATCCGATTTCACTTTCTCCAGGAAGTCGAATCCGCTCATGTCGCGAAGTCCGAGGTCGAGCACGACGCAGTCGTAATGTTTCGCCGAGCCCAGCTCCTCCAGCGCCCGCTCGGCTGACTCAACAGGCGTGATCTCGACGTCCTCGTGGCCGATGAGCTCCACGATCGCGTTCCGCTGCGCCTCGTCATCTTCGACAACGAGAAGATGCTTCGGCACGGTATCGATGAACGTCGAAATGCGTGAGAAGGCGTCATCGAGTGCGTCCTTGCTCACGGGCTTGGCGAGATATGCGAGAGCCCCGGCCTTGAGCCCCTGCTGCCTTCGCTCCACGCCGCTGATAATGTGAACCGGAATGTGCCGTGTGGCCGGATGGTGCTTCAGCCGCTCGAGCACCTTCCATCCATCGAGGCCGGGCATGTCTATGTCGAGCGTGATCGCGTCAGGCCTGTACTCATGGGCCGCCGCGAGTCCACTGTCCCCATCGAGGCAGACGACCCCCTTGAATCCCTTGTCGCGCGCCATTCCCAGCAGAACCCCGGCGAACGTTGCGTCATTCTCGATGATGAGCACGGTGCGATCGCCGGGCTCGAGGTTCTCGTGGTCATCCGCGACCACGTATTGCGAAGCACGCCTCTCCGGAACCCCGACCGGTAGCGCCACCGCAGCGGTACCGCGCGCCGGCGTCGGCCGCCATGTCGGATTCGGGGTGATTCGCGGCGTCCGCGGCGTTCCGTCCTGCTGCGGCGTATTGCGCTGCGGCGCATCGGGATGCTCGCGGTAACGCACCGGCAGGAACAGCGTGAACGTACTGCCCTTCCCGACCGAGCTTTCGACCCTTATTTCGCCCCCCAGCAGGCGCGCTATCTCGCGACTGATTGAAAGCCCGAGACCGGTGCCTCCGAACTTGCGGCTCGTCGTTCCGTCGGCCTGCTGGAACGACTCGAAGATGAGCCGCTGCTTGTCGGCGGCAATACCGATCCCCGTATCCGTCACGGCAAACGCAACGATCCCCTCCGCGTGATTGAGCGAGGGCTGCAGGAACCGCCTGCTCTTCTCGGCCTTGCGAACCCCCAGGGACACGCTGCCTTCGCTCGTGAACTTGAATGCGTTCGAAAGAAGGTTCTTTAGAACCTGCTCGAGACGCTGCGCGTCGGTGAAGATCGTCGCGGAAAGATCCGGATCGACAGCGACGCTGAAGCTGAGACCCTTCTCCTCCGCAACCGGCCGGAAGCTTTTCTCGATCGACCCCTTGACCTCGGCGAGCGGAGTATCGGCGGGATTCACTTCCATCTTGCCGGCTTCGACCTTCGAGATGTCGAGCACGTCGTTGATCAGCGACAGGAGGTCGCTGCCGGACGAATAAATCGTCTGGGCGTACTCCACCTGCTTCGGGGTAAGGTTGCTGTCCTTGTTGTCGGCGAGGAGCTTCGAAAGGATCAGCAAGCTGTTGAGCGGGGTTCTGAGCTCGTGCGACATGTTCGCCAGAAACTCCGACTTGTACTTCGAGCTCAGCGCGAGCTGCTCGGCCTTCTCCTCGAGCGCCAGTCTCGCCGCCTCGACCTCGTCGTTCTTCTGCTCGACCTTCCGGTTCTGCTCGGCGAGCAGTGAGGCTTTCTCCTCCAGCTCCTCGTTGACCTGCTGAAGCTCTACCTGCTGGTCTCTCAGCAGCTCTTCCGAGCTGCGGAGGGATTTCGTCTGCGCTTCAAGCTCGGAGTTCGACTTCCTCAGCTCCTGCTGCTGCTGCTGAAGCTCCTGCGACTGGCTCTGCAGCTCCTGCGTGAGCTGCTGCGACTGCTCGAGCAGCTCGCTCGTCCGCATGTTGGCGGAGATCATGTTGAGCACGACACCGACGCTCTCTGCCAGCTGGTCGAGGAATATCTGGTGAATCTGGCTGAACGGCAGGAACGACGCGAGCTCCACTACCGCCTTTACCTCTCCCTCGAAAAGGATCGGCAGCACGAGAATGTTGCGGGGAGCCGCGTCGCCGAGACCCGACGTTATCCTGATGTAGTCGTCGGGGACGCTCGTGAGAAGAATCGGCTTCTTCTCGAGAGCCGCCTGGCCGACGAGGCCCTCTCCGAGATGGAAGCGGTTCGCAACGTGCTTCCTCTCCTTGTAGGCGTAGCTGGCGATGAGCTTGAGAACCGGCGCGCTGTCCTCGTACTCCATGATGTAGAACGCGCCGTAGTTCGCCGTGACGAGAGGGGTCAGCTCCGACATGATAAGCCGGGACACTGCCTCGAGATCCTTCTGCCCCTGCATCATCCGCGAGAACTTGGCGAGGTTCGTCTTCAACCAGTCCTGCTCGTTGTTCTTGTCGGTCGTGTCCTTCAGGTTCGCGATCATCTGGTTGAGGTTGTTCTTGAGCTCGTCGAGCTCGCCCTGGGTCTCGACCGTGATCTGGCCCGACAGGTCACCTCTCGTCACCGCCGTCGCTACCTCGGCGATGGCGCGCACCTGGATGGTGAGGCTGTTCGCCATCGCGTTCACGTTGTCGGTGAGCGCTCTCCACGTGCCGGCCGCGTTGGGCACCTCGGCCTGGCCGCCCAGCTTGCCTTCGGTTCCCACTTCCTTCGCAACGCGCGTCACTTCGTCGGCAAATACCCGGAGCGAATCGACCATCGCGTTGATAGTGTTCTTGAGCTCGAGAATTTCTCCGAGCACTTCGACAGTGATCTTCTGGGAAAGATCTCCGTTCGCCACCGCCGTCGTGACGAGCGCGATGTTGCGGATCTGGCTGGTGAGGTTTCCGGCAAGCGTGTTCACGTTGTCGGTCAGGTCCTTCCATGTGCCGGCTACGCCTGGCACCTCCGCCTGACCGCCCAGGTTTCCCTCGGTTCCCACCTCGCGCGCGACACGCGTCACTTCGGAAGCGAAGCCTGAAAGCTGATCGACCATCGTGTTGATCGTGTTCTTCAGCTCGAGGATCTCGCCCTTCACGTCGACCGTCATCTTCCGCGTCAGGTCGCCTCGCGCCACTGCCGTCGTGACGTCGGCGATGTTTCTCACCTGACCGGTGAGGTTCGACGCCATGAAGTTCACGTTGTCGGTGAGATCCTTCCACGTCCCGGCCACTCCCGGCACTTCTGCCTGTCCTCCGAGGCGTCCCTCGCTTCCCACCTCGCGCGCCACGCGCGTCACTTCCGACCCAAATATCGAGAGCGAGTCGACCATCGCGTTGATGGTGTTCTTCAGCTCCAGAATCTCACCCTGCACGTCGACAGTGATCTTGCGCGAGAGATCACCTCGCGAAATTGCCGTCGTCACGTCGGCGATGTTCCGGATCTGGCCGGTGAGGTTGGAGGCCATCGCGTTCACGTTGTCGGTCAGGTCCTTCCACGTCCCGCCGACACCGGGCACGCTCGCCTGTCCGCCGAGCTTCCCTTCGGTTCCCACTTCCTTCGCAACGCGCGTCACTTCGTCGGCGAACGATGAAAGCTGGTCAACCATCGTGTTTATCGTGTTCTTGAGTTCCAGCGTCTCGCCACGCGCTTCGACCGTGATCTTCCTCGACAGGTCTCCCTTCGCCACGGCGGTAGTCACGTCGGCGATGTTTCTCACCTGGCCGGTGAGGTTCGACGCCATCGCGTTGACGTTGTCGGTAAGGTCCTTCCACGTTCCGCCGACACCGGGCACGCTCGCCTGTCCGCCGAGCTTTCCTTCAGTACCCACCTCGCGCGCCACGCGCGTCACCTCTGCCGCGAATGCCGAGAGCTGGTCGACCATGATGTTGATCGTATTCTTCAGCTCGAGGATCTCGCCCCGCGCGTCGGCAGTGATCTTCCTCGACAGGTCTCCGCGCGCCACAGCAGTCGTCACGTCGGCGATGTTTCTCACCTGGCCGGTGAGGTTCGAGGCCATGAAGTTCACGTTGTCGGTGAGATCCTTCCACGTTCCGGCGACATCGGGAACCTCTGCCTGTCCACCCAGCAGTCCCTCGGTTCCCACTTCCTTGGCGACACGGGTTACTTCGCCGGCGAAGATCCGGAGCGAGTCGACCATCGCGTTGATGGTTTCCTTGAGCTCGAGGATCTCGCCCTGCACGTCGACTGTGATCTTGCGGGAGAGGTCTCCCTTCGCGACAGCAGTCGTCACGTCGGCGATGTTCCGGATCTGGCCCGTGAGGTTCGACGCCATCGCGTTCACGTTGTCGGTGAGATCCTTCCACGTTCCGCCGACACCGGGCACCTCCGCCTGACCGCCGAGCTTTCCTTCAGTTCCCACTTCCTTCGCCACTCGCGTCACTTCCGAAGCGAACGAGCTGAGCTGGTCGACCATCGTGTTGATCGTGTCCTTGAGCTCGAGAACCTCGCCCTGCGCGTCGGCGGTGATCTTTCTCGACAGGTCGCCCTTCGCCACCGCGGTCGTCACGTCGGCGATGTTCCTCACCTGGCCGGTGAGGTTCGACGCCATGAAGTTCACGTTATCAGTGAGATCCTTCCACGTTCCGGCGACGCCCGGCACATTCGCCTGGCCGCCGAGCTTACCTTCTGTTCCCACCTCGCGCGCAACACGCGTCACCTCGGACGCAAAGCCGGACAGCTGCTCGACCATCGTGTTGATGGTGTTCTTCAGCTCGAGCGTCTCTCCCCGAGCCTCGACGGTGATTTTCCGTCCAAGGTCTCCGCGCGAGATCGCAGTCGTCACGTCGGCGATGTTTCTCACCTGGCCCGTAAGGTTCGACGCCATCGCGTTCACGTTGTCCGTGAGATCCTTCCACGTCCCGCCGACTCCCGGCACGTTCGCCTGCCCACCGAGCATTCCCTCGGTTCCCACTTCACGCGCCACTCGAGTCACTTCGGATGCGAACGAACTGAGCTGGTCGACCATCGTGTTGATCGTGTTCTTCAGCTCGAGGATCTCGCCCCTCGCGTCAGCGGTGATCTTTCTCGAGAGATCACCGCGCGCCACCGCTGTCGTCACATCGGCGATGTTTCTCACCTGGCCCGTGAGGTTCGAGGCCATGAAGTTCACGTTGTCAGTCAGGTCTCTCCAGGTTCCCGCGACCCCAGGCACATTCGCCTGTCCGCCCAGTCGTCCTTCCGTTCCGACTTCCCGCGCGACACGCGTCACTTCCGCGGCGAAGGCTCCAAGCTGGTCGACCATCGTGTTGACCGTGGTACCGATCCGCAGGAATTCGCCCTGCACCATCTTGCCGTCTATCTCGAGCACCATTCGCTGGGCGAGATCACCCTCGGCCACCGCGGTGAGCACGCGGGCAACTTCAGTCGTCGGGGAAACGAGGTCCGTGATGAGAGCGTTGATCGAGCTGGTTATCGTCGCCCACCCGCCAGCAGCGCGGCCGATCGATGCGCGCTCGTTCATCTGGCCTTCACGGCCGATCGTCGTCGATACCCTCACCGCTTCGGATGCAAGCCGCTCGTTTCGCTCAGCGATCCCGTTGAATGCTGCGGCGATGTCATCGCGGAGAGGGTCGTCAGATCCGGCGAGCCTGACGCTGAAGTCGCCGTCCCGGAGGTCGCGAAGCGCGGCCAGAAGATCACCAAGCTCCTGTCCGGAGCCCCCATCGCCGCTGGATCCTGAGCCGCTTCGCCCCCCGTTCCCATTGCGGAGGGCCTTCCCGCGGCCGTCTCGGGTCCGCTCGGATGGCTCGGCTACAGCGGTTCCGCCTGATTGCGGCTGTGAGCCGCTTTGTCGCCGGGTCGAAGCTCGCGAGGCGGACCTGCCTGCCTGCGATTCAGGGCGCCGCGGCGATTTCGCGCCGGCTTCGGCTTCCTGGGGTGTATCGATTGTATCGCCGATTTCCACGGCCTTCTCCTGAACTGAGGTATGAAGCCGCCCGGGCGAGGGCGTGGTCGAGCATACCTTCTGGTACACCGACGCACCAGAAGGGGGACAGTGAGGAATATCTATTCAAGAGTCTTGCCTAAGATAGAAACGCCAAAAGAAGGAGAGGGGGGTCAGGCCAGAATGAGGCGAATCGGGATTCCGCCGTTCGTCGTCCGGAAGACCTCGTCGGTTTCAAGCCTCAGCTGGGATTCGAGGGCCTTGTCGGCAGAAAGCATTGCGAGACGGTATCCCGGAGCGCCCTCCCTGACAATGTGGCCAAGCTGGGAATAGAGGTTCCTCAAGGGGCCTGTTTCCCCTACCCGAAGGCCATAAGGGGGATTCGTAACGATCCAGCCTGGTGGCTGGGGATACGAGGCGCCTGACACGGACGTCTCTGAAATCTCCAGATCGCCGGTTACTCCCGCCCGGCCTGCGTTCGCGGCCGTCGCCTCGATAGCGCCAGCGTCCCGATCAGAGGCGATGATCGGCCCTGGTACCCGCGGAAGCGCGGCGTCACGCGCATCATCTACGGTTTTCTTCCATCCCGCCGAATCGTGATCCGGCCATCGCTCGAAAGAGAAGCGGCGGGTTGCACCTGGAGCGATGCCGCGCGCAATCATCGCCGCCTCGATTGGAATCGTGCCCGCACCACACATCGGATCCACCAGCGGAGCGGACGGGTCCCAGCCGCTTCCGGCGAGCATCGCCGCGGCGAGGGTTTCGCGGAGGGGAGCTTTTGCTGTTGCGTGCCGATAGCCGCGGCGGTGCAGCAGTTCGCCCGACGAGTCGGCGCTTATCGTGCACTCGTCGTGTGAAAGGCGGACAACGAAGAGCTGGGCATCGTCGTCTCCCTCATCGCTTTCGTCGGTGGCCGCCGCGACGCCGCCCGAGGCCTGGAGGAGCCTGGCTGCCACAGCGTCGGAGTGATAGAGCTTCGACTTGCGGCATGTGACCCGGAAGCGGACGCGGTCGCCCGGGGAGGTGAAGCTGGCCCACTCGATTTTCTTCGCCCGCCGCTCGAGCTCGTGAAAGCTGCTCGCGTGAAACTCCGCGACCCGTACCAGGACCCGGTTGGCGAGCCGCGACCAGAGGTTGACGCGCTGCAGGTGGTCAGTGCTTCCGGAAAATGAGATCCCTCCGGCCGTCTGGTCAGTGATCCGTATCCTCAGGGCGGTGAGCTCCGCTGCGAGCAGGCTTTCGATCCCGGGGGCCGTCATCACGAAGATTTTGAGTTGGACTTTCTTCACGAAACAAAGCTACAGAGTGGAGCTGGAGAAATGCCGTTTGGGGGGAGACGCCAACGTTAAAAACAAAAGACCAGCAGGATGCACGCTTTGCAGGTAGCAGGGTGCAGTCAGCATCGGCAGGCCGCGGACAGCAGGCAGCGATCGGTTACAACGACATCGCCCGCGCGGACAAGCCTGGGCTGCCTGCTGTCTGTCACCGGCCGGTGCCTCCCGCTTCCTGCTTCCTGCAAGACAGTTGCACGCTTTGCAGGTAGCAGGTTGCAGGCAGCATCAGCAGGCCGCGGACAGCAGGCAGCGATCGGTTAAAACGACATCGCCCGCGCGGACAAGCCTCAGGGCGGTCAGGGGTGGTTTGACTCATGAGCTTTCCCAATGGAGCACCGGGATCTGGCTGCCTGCTGTCTGTCACCGGCCGGTGCCGCCTGCTTCGTGCTTCCTGCAAGTCAGTTGCACGCTTTGCCGGTAGCAGGGTGCAGTCAGCATCGGCAGGCCGCGGACAGCAGGCCGCGATCGGTCAAAACGACATCGCCCGCGGGGACAAGCCTGGGCTGCCTGCTGTCTGTCACCGGCCGGTGCCTCCTGCTTCGTGCTTCCTGCAAGACAGTTGAAAGAATCGGCACAACGGAATGCTTCCTGCGAGTAATGACTCCCCGTGAAGCTCAAAACAGACAAGGCCGAAGCTCGCGCTCTACTGCGCAAGCGCTTCGGCCATGATGATTTCAGGCGCGGGCAGTGGGATCCGATCCAGGCTCTGCTCGACGGTCGGGATACCCTTGTCGTGATGCCAACCGGCAGCGGCAAGTCGCTCATATATCAGCTTGCCGCGCTGTCGCTGCCCGGTCTCACGGTCGTAGTGAGCCCACTCATCGCGCTCATGAAAGACCAGAAGGACAAGCTCGACGCGCAGGGTGTCGATGCGGTCGCAATGCACTCGCATCTGTCCACCGGGGAAGCACGCGAAGCTCACCGGCAGATCGAGGATGGCGAAGGTGAGTTGCTCTATCTCACCCCTGAACGGTTCAAGGACAGGGATTTCTTCGAGCGGCTGCTCACTCGCAAAGTCTCCCTCTTCGTGATCGACGAGGCCCACTGCGTCAGCCAGTGGGGACACGACTTCCGGCCCGACTACCTGAGCCTCGGCTCCATAGCGAAGCGGCTGGGGCGGCCACCGATACTGGCTCTCACCGCGACTGCGACCCAGGAAGTTCAGGACGACATCGTCCGGCAGCTCGGCATGCACGACCAGCATGTCACGATCACCGGATTTGCGCGGCCGAATCTTCGCTTCGAGGTCCGGCGCACGGTCAACGACGGCATAAAGGACTTGATCGTCGAGCAGATCCTCTCGGAGGAGACGGGGTCGGGCGTGATATACGTGGCGACCGTGAAGGAGGCGGAACGACTCTACGGGCAGTTGTCGGAGCGGCACAGCATCGGCCTCTATCACGGAAAGCGTCCCGCAGCCGACCGGAAGCAGGTGCAGGAAGCCTTCATGAAGAACGAGATAAAGGCGATAATCGCGACGAACGCGTTCGGCCTCGGCATCGACAAGCAGGACATCAGGTTCGTCGTTCACTATCACTTCCCGGGCTCGATCGAGTCGTACTATCAGGAGGCAGGAAGATCGGGCCGCGACGGGCTGCCCGCGGTCTGCACGATGCTCTACCGGGTGGAGGACCGTCGCATCCAGTCATATTTCCTCGGTGGCAAATATCCCGAGGTGCAGGAGGCTGCGAAAGTTGCGCTCGCGCTCGAGAAATACCCGCTCGACGAGCCGGTGCTCCTGAGCGACATCACGGACATCACCGAGGTTCCGCAGCGGAAGGCGAAGATCGTTTTCGCACTGCTCAAGCGCCACGGGCTCGTGCGGGAGCACCGCGGCGGGCGCTGGCAGCGCCTTCAGGGAAACCTCACCTCATGCGACCTCAGCAACGACCTGACCGACTACGAGGAGCGCCGGGCGAACGACCAGAAAAAGCTTCAGACGATGATCGACTTCTGCCAGACCACGGACTGCCGCACGAGATTCATTCTCGAACACTTCGGCGAGGAAGTCACCGGGGACTGGGCCTGCAACAACTGCGACGCCTGCGATGCGCGCCAGGAGTGGGTCACTTCAGAGCAGCGTATCGCCTGATCAGCCGCCGGAAAGCGTGGCAGTCACAGTTAGCTCTACGTTACCATGGAGTGCCTTTGAGACGGGGCATCCCGCCACTGTCTCCTTCGCGATCTCATCGAGCTTCGCCTGATCGATTCCTGCCGCTTCGACCTTCGTGTCGACGTGGATCTTCGTGATTTTTGACGCGCCGTCCACGGGCTCGACGGTGCACGCAGCATCCGTCTCGATCGAGGTCGGCGGAGTGCCGTTTTTCTCCAGGTTTCCGCTCAGCGCCATGCTGAAGCACGCAGCTTCGGCCGCCGCGAGCAGCTCCTCCGGATTCGACCCGACACCGCTCTCGAACCGTGAGCTGAAACTGTACTGGCCACCGATCGCACCGCTTTCACCCTTGAATGTTCCCTTCCCGCCCTTGAGTCCGCCTTCCCAGCGTGCACTCGATCTGCGTGTTGGCATTTTTGTCCCGGTGATGTTTTGAGTCATGCGTGTGTCGCGTGATTCGTGCCAGCTCAGCACGGCCGTTTAAGCATCGACCCCGGTGCGCGTGATGCCGGGATGGATGCTATGATTCTCCGGCAGAAGCGCCAGGCATTTCAGGCGCAGCAGAAACCTCGACGGAGAGATCCTTGCCAAAGGTCCAGACATACAAGAACCACCGGCGCTTCCACCCGCTGCACCATTTCATCGTTCAACCAATCCTCGTTGCGAACTTCGCGTTCGAGTTTTCAGATTTCCTCGACGCCCCGAACCGCGACACCGGCTGGGCGCTGATCCTCGCCACCGGCCTCATGCTTCTGGCCTTCAGCGCTCGATTGATGGCCCTCACGGCGCAAAATCGTGTGATTCGCCTGGAGGAGAGACTGAGGCTCTCGACGCTCATGCCGCCCGAAGAGCGAAGCAGGATAGAAGAGCTGCGAACAGGGCAGCTCGTCGGATTGCGTTTCGCATCTGACGCGGAAGTCGTAGACCTTGCCCGCCGCTGCCTCGCGGGAGATCTGAACTCTTCAGGTGACGTGAAGAAGAACATCACGGAGTGGAGGCCCGACCACCTCCGGGTATGACCGGCGGCGCTAGTCTCCCATCGCCTTGATGATTACGCGCTTGGAGCGCTGCCCGTCCCACTCCCCGTAGAAAACCCGCTGCCAGGGGCCGAAGTCGAGCCGGCCCTTCGTGACCGGGACGATCACTTCATGCCCGACCGTCAGCGAGCGCAGGTGAGCCGCTGCATTGTCTTCCCCGGTTCCGGTGTTGTGGCGGTAGTCATCGGGTGACCACGGGGCGATCCGGTTCTCGAGCCACTTGAGGATGTCGTCCCACAGCCCGGACTCGTGATCGTTGACGAAGACAGACGCCGAAATGTGCATCGCCGACACAAGCACGAATCCTTCCGTGATTCCTGCGGCTGCACGGCACGCCTCTACCTCGTCAGTTATGTCGATGATCTCCTGCCGCTTCTTCGTATTGAACGTGAGATACGAAGTGTGAATCTTCATGCCTGCACCCGATCCTCGACGAGCGCCGCATGCCACGAATCCGCCGCCCGCGACCTGAGCCGCGCGCGCCATTCGCCGAGGGTTGTTACCGACAGGTCGAACACTTCCGTGTCGCCGTCGACTTCGCCCTTGGCGGCGAGTTCACCAAACTCGTCGCGGGTCACTGCGTGTATCTTCCCGCCCCTGTCCCGGAAGTAGACGAGCCCGCTCGTCACGAGCTGAGCGCCTATTTCCTTCTCCAGCGCCTTCAGCGTCCTGAAGAGAACGTCTATCGAGCACCCCGAGGCGCCTTCCTGCTCCTGGTCCACTGCGACAGTCAGGAAATGCTCGTCGCTCCAGTCGCGCGCCGATACGAGGTCGGTTCCATGTGCTTTCCACCCCGAAAGGAATGCATCTGTCGCCGCGAGAAGCTTGTCGGCTGCGGGACCAGCGAGCGCGCGGTCGGAGCCGTACACCCAGACTCGGGATGAATCAGGAAGTGACTCGAATGGTGTGACCGGCATCAGCTTTCTCCTTGTTTATCGGACTTCGAGTATTCGCCACATGTACCACGATGCGACAGTCCTGTACGGACCCCACCGCGCCCCCCTCCTCAGCACCTGCGCGGGAGTCGGCGGCTTGCGCATCCGGTATGCCTTCTGGATTCCCTTCTGAATCCCGAGGTCGTGCTCGGGCAGCACGTCGGGCCTGCCGAGCCTGAACATCAGGAACATCTGCGCGCTCCACTTTCCGATTCCCTTCACCTGCGTGAGCGCCGCAATCACTTCGTCGTCGTCAAGATCGTCCAGGGAGTCTACGGGAAGCGATCCGTCGCTCACATGCTCCGCCAGGTTCCTCACGTAGTTTGCCTTTGCGGTGGACAATCCCGCTCCTCGCAGGCTCTCGTGCGATGTCGCGATGATTCTCGCCGGAGCTTCAGAGCCCTCTCCGATGAGATTGATGACACGCCCATGAATCGTCGCCGCGGCTTTTCCGGAGAGCTGCTGGTACACGATCGACCTGATGAGGGCGTCGAAGTGCGTCCATTCGGTCCGCGGAACGAGAGTGCACGGGCCGACCCTGGCTATTACGTCAGCCATCACGGGATCTACCCGCTTCAGGTGATTTACTGCCTTTCTGTGACTGTGCGGCATGATTTCAGAAGAAGCATACCTGATTTCGACCCGAAACGGGCAGTGGCTCGCGGTTCAGGCGGAGCTCGACGAGCGTTGTCGTGAACGGAAAGAAAAACCGCACTCCCCTGTCGTCAGCCAGCGACGATATGTCGAGCTCGGCGTCCCATACACCGTCCCGCGAATCGGCTGCCGGCTCGGGGGATTCGCTGCCGTAGCCATGATAGCCAACGAGCTGCGATCCCGACGAAGCCATCACGCGGATCCAGAGATTCTCCAGCTTGTCGGCTCCGATCTTCGCAAGATTCACGTGAAAGCAGCGAAGGCTCGGATCCTCCCTGTACGCGTGGACGTCGATGTCGAACGGCTGCACCGCGCTCTCCCTTCCGCCGGCCCTGCGCGTGAAAAGCTGGACGTTGAAGTCGGGGATCGGGTCGCCGCGCTCGTCCAGGGCCCTGATCACGAACTGCTGCCATGGTTCCATGGCGTCAGGCTTCGCGGGTCGCGCCCGCGTCTGCCACATCTTATACGAGCCGGCATCCTCGACCTCGAGCGCTCTCGCGACGAGGTCAACGAGGTGGTCGCCGGGATCGCTCAGGATCGTTGAGTGATTCTTCCCTTCGACCGGCACCAGGGGAGCGTCAATGTTCTTCCACGATGCAATCGAGATTCGCCGTGCGGACGCTTTCCGTGCGGGATCCTCGGTGAGGTCGAGAATTATCTTCCTCGTGTTGAGGGCGCATCCCGCCCACCGCACAGCCCCGTCTGTCCCCGGCTCATGGGCGAGTCGCCTCAGCCCCCGATACGACTCGGTCCCGCAGAACACGAACACCCACGGCCCTACAACATCCTCGTGCGCGAGATCCCATGTGAAACGGCTGCCGAGCTCGAGTCCGGACAGTATCCTGTCCCCTGCCTCGAGAAAATCGGGACCTGGCTGGCGATTTCCCTTGAACATCGCACCCATCCAGCTCCGCCCTTTGTGCGCCAGCGGTGACCCGAATGTTGCGGGAGCAAGTGCTATCAGGTGCTTGAGCCGGCTTCGCCGCTTTGGGTAGGCGCTGAGCCAGGCCCGCAAGACGAGCATTCCAGTCGAATGAACTATGGCGTCGAATGGCTGATCCTCATCGAGCCCCGCCTGAATTCCTAGCGCGCGGTCGAATCCCTCGGCGATATCCCGGATCGTCACCTCGTTGGTGAGCGACCTGTAACTGCACGCGTGGAGAAGACCGGGGTCGAAGCCCCGGCTGATGAGCGCTGACCTCCAGGCATCGAAGGCGGGAGCGCCTGAAGAGTAGCCGTGGACCAGCACGATCGGTTTGGCTGCCACTGTCTGTCTCCTGGCGGGGCTTGAGGACAGGTGGTTGCGGTTCTGGAACGATCTTCCGGGCTGGGTATATTAGTATCGGAACCGCAAACCTCACCACTCGATCAGCCAGCCCCCCAGGCCTATGCGAGGCTGGCGGCGCCCCATCCACCAGGCAGGAGCAAGTTGATGAAAGTTCTTTCACGCGTCTTTGCCGCCGCTACTATAGTAGTCGCGACGCCGCTTTTCGCGCAGGACCCGGCACCCGCCGGTCCCACATGTGAGATAGAGCAGGGAAAGCCCCAGCCAATTGCGCGAGCGATGCTCTCGCTCACCCGGGCGCAGTCGGCCATGAAGGGGGGCGATCCAATGCCCGACCTCAAGGCGATCGTCACCGGGCTCACCGCCCCGAATTTCAGGAACGAGAATCCGGTCGGGCGCGCGTTCATGCTCGCTTCCGCGTACGTGTTCCTTCTCGAGCAGCCTGGCATCCGTGCAGTGATGCCGCGTGGGGCCGTTGGAATCACCACCGACCCCAACTCGCCGATCGATCTGTTCGCTGCTGCTGACTCCGCGATCTCGATCGTCGAGCAGAGCTCGGCCGGGTGCGCCGCCTACATGGCACCGTTCCGCCAGCAGAAGGCATGGCTCGACGTGACAAACGCAGCGATCAACGCGCTCAATGAAAACGAGCTGGATTCTGCCGAAGTGTTCGCGAATCGCTCGGTCATGCTCGACCGCTCGTCTCCCTACCCGTACACGGTCCTCGCGAGCATCGCGAGAAATCGCAACAACATTCCTGCCTCGATCGAGTACGCGAAAAAAGTCGTGGAGACGGCGGGTGACGACTCCACCTACGCAGACGTCAAGGACCGCGCGATCTTCGACATCGCGTCAGCCCATACAACCGCCGCAACCGCAGCGACCGGGGCCGAGAAGCAGCGTCTCGCCCGTGAGGCAAGCGCTGGCTGGAAGCAGCTCACTCTGTCGACTGACAACCTTCAGTCGCAGGCAGCCGTCGCGAACCTGCAGAAGACCTACATCGCAGCCGGCGACAGTGCGAAGATCGGTGAGATCTACGCCCCGATGATTGCCGATCCCACGAAGTACACCGAGGGCGCGCTCCTCCAGGCTGGCGTCATTGCCTCGCAGTTCAAGCGCCCCGACGATGCGGCACTCCTGTTCGAGGGAGTCGTCGCTCGTAACCAGTACTCACGCGACGGCCTCAATAATCTCGCTGCCAGCTATCTCCAGGCCGGCGAAACAGGCAAGGCGATCCCGGTGATCGACAAGCTCGTCGCGCTGGACCCGAGCAACCCTGACAACTGGATGCTCTACGCGTTCGGTTACGTCGGGAAGCTCAAGACCACGAAGGATGCGAAGCTGATGAGGGCTTACAATGACTCGCTCGTCTTCTTCAACGACAAGGCGGAGAAGATGCCGGTGCAGGTCCTGATCACCGAGTTCTCGCGCAACAGCGAGGGCACGACGATCGCCGGCAAGATCGAGAATCGCGGATCCGCGGCCAAGACATATCCTGTCGCAATCGAGCTACTCGGCCCGAATGGAGAAGTTCTTCACACCGAGACAGCCAACGTAGGACCGGTTGCCCCGAAGGCCTCGGCAGATTTCCGTATCACGAGCGACAAGACCGGAGTCGCAGGATACCGGTACAAGCCGCTGACCTGATTTCGGCATCTGTGGTATGAAAGGGGGCGTGCATCTGATGCACGCCCCTTTTTGTTCACGGCGGATTGGGCGGATTGAAGCGGATTGGGCGGATCTGAAAGGCTCAGGCCCCACGCTTACCATTGGGACGCCTGAACGGGCAGCCGCAGGTGACCACCAGTGATCGCGCCCTGGATCCAGAAAGTCGATCCATCCCACCAGAAGATCGCGATCTGCTCAAATCTCCTCGCTATATCGAGCGCGCGACTGACTTCACCTTTCAGCGCGACGCTGCACTCGCAGTGTGAGCGGTCAGGCGAGCACGCATCTACCCGCACGAAGTCATCGCCCGAGCTCCGCAACTCGCTCTCGAGCTCAGCCATCCGCCGGTCATTCTCCTCCGCCGGCAGGTCGATTCCCCGAGGGTTGAAGGCGGTCAGGATGCTGAATGTCCCGCCAAGCCCGATCTCCGTGAACGCAGCGCGCGTGGCAGGCGGCACCGGCTCGCGGAGATCGACGAAGATTTCGCCATCCCCGGCGAAAATGAGGACGGTCTCAGGATAGCTCCCCCACCGCTCGTCCCGCGGTTTCGAACCCGAATCAGCCATGGATGAAGGTGTGATACACGTTTTGACCTCTGTTCTTTTAGTCCGCAGTCCGCAGTACGTCCGCAGTCCGCAATTAAGTCCGAGTAAGAAAGATGCCCTCGATCTAGCCCGACCTTATCGGAGCCTGATGTCAAAGTCGCGGCGGAGTAGGAGCTTACTGGGACTTATTACTGATTGCGGACTGCGGACGTATTGCGCACTCTGGCTCTGACTACTGCGGACTGGACTGCGACCATGCTGTGGAAGGAAGCTTACCACGCGAAGCCGCGAATCGTCCGCAGTCCGTAGTCCGCAGTCCGTAGTAGTCCGCAGACCCCGTCCGCAGTACGTCCGCAGTCCGCAGTCAGTAATCAGCCCCCTTTGACCGGATTCCGCGGGAGAATCCCCGGCATGTCCGCCACCACATACGCCATCACCGCCATGAGTGCCACGCACTCCGCCATCTCCACAGGGTCGAGCTTGTCCATCGTATCCGCGCTGCTGTGGTGATACCAGAAATACCTCGACCCGTCGACGACGGGCGACATCGTCGGCACGCCGAGCGCCCCGATGGGCGCAGTATCCGCTCCTCCTCCCCCCGCGCGGGCGCTGTCGGCGCCGATCGGCGCCAGAAGCGTCGCGATATCCGCGACAATGTCGAGCCCCCCCTCGCCCGCGGTTATGCCAACCCCGCGCGGATCGAACACTCCGTTGTCTGACTCCATTGCCAGCACGTGTTTCTCCAGCTGTGCCATGTGCGCATCCCTGTAGGCATTTGCACCCCGGCTTCCATTCTCCTCGTCCGTCCACCCGACAACCCGGATCGTACGCTTCGGGCGCAGACCCAGCCGCTTCAGCACCTTCAGCGCTTCCCACGCGGCGACGACCCCGCCCGCATCATCCATCGCTCCGACGCCTACATCCCAGGAGTCGATGTGCCCGCCCATCACCACCACCTCATCAGGTTTCTCCGACCCGACGAGCTCGGCAATGATGTTCCGCGACGGTGAATCAGGCATCGTCCGGCCCGACAGCTTCAGGTGCACCGTAACCCTGTCGCCACGGTCGATCATGCGATGCAGCATCTCCGCATCCTCCACGCTCAGCGCGGCCGCAGGAATCTTCACAACGGCCGAGTCGTAACCCATCACGCCGGTGTGCGGGTTCTGCATCGTTCCCGAGGAAACGCTGCGAATGAGCGAGGCAACGGCCCCCACCTTCGCTGCCTCGATCGCACCGCGCGACCTGTACCTCACCGTCTGGCCGTAGGTGGTGAACGGCACGTCGAACAGCACGATCTTCCCTTTTGCCTCCGCCGCGCGCCCGGTCAGCTCGTCGAAGCTCGACACGACAATCACATCAGCAGTGATCCCTGCAGCCGGCGTCGCGACTGTCCCGCCTAGTCCGATCATGCTGAGCGGGGTAGCGCGCGGCGTCACCAGCCGCGCCCACTCTTCACCTCTCACCCACTTCGGAACCATCACCGGCTCGCCGCGAACGTTCTGGAGCTGATCCTTCCTCATCTCCGCGATCACCCAGTCTATCGCCCGTTCCAGACTCTCCGACCCCGAAAGCCGGTGACCGAAAGTGTCAGTGAGCTCGGCGAGCCTGTTCCACGCTGAGCTGTCCGACATCGCGGCGGCGATGATCTTCTGCGAGACGTCGCGATACGAATCGGCGATTGAAGGGCTCCGCTCCTGCGCCCCGAGTTGTGAACAGAAAACAATGAATGCGGCTGCGAATACAGCGGGCCTGCGAGGAGATTTCATGCAGTTCTCACGTTTTTCGCGATTACGGGAATTGTCGCCATGTGCGGAAGCTTTGTGGGCAGCGTGACAGTGAAGGCCGCGCCCTCTCCCTCGCGGCTCGTCACTGTGATATCACCACCCATGAGATTGGCCAGACGGCGTGTAACTGTGAGGCCGAGCCCGGTGCCAGGCGCGCGCCGGGTCACCGTCTGCTCGACCTGCCAGAAGGGATCGAAGATACGGTTGACGTGATCGGCGTGAATGCCGATCCCGGTATCGCTGACGGTGATGCGCACTTCGTCGCCGATGAGTTTTCCGTCGAGTGTCACGCTTCCCCTTTCCGTGAATTTCACCGCGTTCGAGAGGAGGTTGACCATTATCTGGCGCAGTTTCGTCACGTCACTCTGAATCTTCACGCCCGGCCCCGGTGGGTTGACTACCACATCGAGCTTCTTCGCTTCGGCCAGGGGCCCGACGATCTCAATCGCGTCGCGAATCGCCTCGCCGAGGTCGACGGTTTCCTCGACCACGCTCTCTCTCCCCGCATCGAGGCGCGTGAATGTGAGGATTTCGTCGATCAGCGACAGCAGGTGCCGCGCGCTGACCTTGATGCGCCCCAGCTGCTGGCTCTGCGCATCGGTGACAGGCCCGGTTATCCCGTCCGCGAGAAGCTCCTGGTATCCCATTATCGCCGCGAGAGGCGTCCTCAGCTCATGTGACATCACGGCGAGGAAATCGCTCTTCGCACCGTTCGCGCTTTCTGCTTCAGCGCGGGCGGCTTCCGCCTGCTGCACCGCTGCTTCCGCCTCCGCCCGCGCCCGCTCGGACGCGGCATGCGCCTCTCTCTCGAGCACGAAGAGCTCGCCTCGCTTGCGATCCACGGACCTCACGACACGGGCGCTCCATGAGATGAGGAGAAGAAAGATCACCATGTTCGCGACCGCGACGAGCGATCCGCCCAGCCGCTGCCCGACAAATCCTCGTTCCTCGCCCAGAACGCCCAGGTAGGCGAGCCCGAACGGAACGAACAGTGCGCCCGGCACAAGACGCCTCGCGACGAATCCTGCGGCCCCGTCGTCAACGACGAGCGCCGGCACGCCCCTGTCGAGCTGCGAGAAGAGAAGTCCCAGCCCGAGGAACGAAAGCCCTATTGCTGTCGTGAGCGCCATTCCCGCGAGGAGCCGGAAGCTGTAGAAGTCGCGCACCTCGAAGACGTGCCCGACGATCGCGATGAACGCCACAATCATCAGGAGGGTTGCGAAGAACTGTGACTTGAGACCGCGCGCCCTGCGGTCAGACTCGAGGAAGACAAGGCCCTGGCCGAAAAGCACGAACCCGATCGCGGTGTTCACCGCCATGCGGAGCGGCTCGCCCGTCGGCCGGCGGGGCAACGGAAACCCCTTCAACTCGTACGTGTGCGGCCACCCCATCGTATACTCGAAAAGAGTGAAGAGGCCAACACCCGCCACTCCAACAGCAAGAAGCCGCGAGACCATTATCGCGGAGCGCGAGTCCCTCCGCTGCGCGATGAGCAGGGCAAGCCCGCCGGCGATCAAGGTCGTCGCGGTGATCGGATGCATCGGGATCTGACCCGTTCCACCAGTCAGTGTGCCGTATCCTGTCCGCCACGCGACGAGAACCACGATACCCATCAGCGTCGAGAGGACCGCAAGCGCCGCCGGCAGCAGAGTGCAGATCCGGAGAATTCGCCGATGTTCCCGGCGGTCGATGGCTGGAAGTGCCATGGCTCCTGCCCTCACCAGCCCTGGCGAGCCCGAAGGTCCGTAATCTGCCGTATGTGGCTGGCACCATGCTCGCTGTAAATCTCGAGCAGGTCCTCGAGCGATATCTCCCCTCTCTCAGGATGGTGCGCTCGTTTTGTCCACATGGCACCTGAAAGCGAGGAGAGAAAGAAAGCCCACCTCTCATGCAGGCCGTCGAGCATTGTAAGTGACGGCTCGAGCGGCATTTTCATGTCGGCAAAATTTGCCCATACGTCCTGATCATATGTCTTGATGGTCGTATGTTCCTCGGCGGCAACCCATCGGCAGCGCAGGTATGCGTTGGCGTGGGAGTCGGCAAGATGGTGCACGACCTGCCGCACGGTCCATCCACCGTCCCTGTAGGGAGTGTCGAGTTGCTCCTCTGTCAGGTCCTTTACTGCCCGGCGGAGGGCTGGCGGACATGCTGCGATCCGGGCGACCTTGGCGGTGCGTTGATCCTTGGTGAACATTCTTCGCACGTTGTCTGGACGGAAAAAAATACGGAACCTGCGGGCCGCAAAACAGGGTCGCGGCAAATCTCTTCACGATAACACACCGGCGAACTCAACATGCCTGACCATTCATTTGCGCAGCTCCTGCTCACCCTCGTCGCCCTGCTTGTCACAACCAAGCTGCTCGGCGTCCTGGCGCAGAAGATCAACCAGCCCGCAGTGGTCGGAGAACTCATCGCGGGAGTGCTGCTCGGCGCCTCCGTGCTCGGAATCGTCGATCCAAATGATCCGGTAATTCACACACTCGCCGAGCTTGGCGTTCTGGTGCTGCTCTTCGAGATAGGCCTCCATACCGACCTCAAGTCACTCGTGAAGGTCGGGAACTCCGCTGTCGTAGTGGCCATCATAGGTGTCGTGCTTCCGTTCGGGCTGGGATACTGGGTCGCGCACGCAATGGGTCTCGGTGTGATTCCCGCAATCGTAGCCGGCGCGGCACTCACGGCAACGTCAATCGGGATCTCGGCGAGAACGCTCTCGGATCTCGGCCGCCTCAACACTCCTGAAGGACAGATCGTGCTCGGCGCCGCTGTGATCGACGACATAATCGGTCTCGTCATACTTTCTGTCGTGGCCGGACTCGTGGGAGGCGCAGCGGTTACCGTGGCCGGCGTGAGCCTCACCACAGCCATCGCCCTCGGGTTCGTCGTCGTCGCAGTGGTCCTCGGCAGCATACTGATTCCGCCGCTGTTCCGGTTCGTAGCCCAGGTGGAGGCGACAGGAACCCTTGGCGTAGTGGGCCTGGCGTTCGCTTTCTTTCTGGCCTGGCTGGCGGACAGCGTCGGCTCGGCCACGATCATCGGTGCGTTCTCGGCGGGATTGATCCTTCACAACACGCCGCAGCGCGATGCCATCGAGAAAGCTACGACAAACCTCGGTCATTTCTTCGTTCCGATCTTCTTCGCGAGCGTCGGTGCGGCCATCGAACTCGGCACCCTCGGCGATACGCGCGTGCTGGCAATCGGTGGAGCTCTGATCGTCGTTGCGGTGCTCAGCAAGTTCGTTGCGGGTTACGGTCCCTGGTGGTTCAAGGGCGACAAGGCGCTCATCGGCATCGCGATGGTGCCCCGCGGCGAGGTAGGACTCATCTTCGCGCGCATGGGGCTCGCGACCGGCGCCCTCACTTCACAGCTCTACAGTGCGTTGGCGCTGATGGTGCTCGTGACGACGTTCATGACCCCGCCGCTTCTCGCCTGGCGCATCGGGGCACCGCCATCGACTGTACCGCCTGAGGATCCACCGGGCCACGGCGGGATCGATGATCTCGTATCAGGCGCCGCGCGGGAGCGGGAGGGCGACAAAAGGTTGAAGGAGCACAACTAACTCACCGGCGGCAGCGAGCGCATGAAGAGCCACGTCGCGCGCAACTCGTCGTCGGTGAGATGACCCATCGATTTCCAGGGCATCACGTCGCTGATCGTCGTTCCGTCAGGCCGGACGCCGGTGCGGATCGCCTTGAAGAAATCCTGTTCTGTCCATGATGCCAGCGGTCCTCCCCGGGTGAGGTTGGTCGTCACCACCCTTTCCATCGCTCGGCCACCGGCGAGGGTCGGGAGGTGGCATCCGGTGCAGCCCCCGGCATCGGACAGGTACTTCCCGTACTCGACCGTAACTCCTGGGGTCACCTGCCCCCGGGGACGGTTGCGATCTATCAGCTCCGCAGGGATCAGGGGAAAATCAGAAGTGAAGTAGATGATGCGGGCGATCGGACCTGGCGCTCTCACAGGCTCGACGGCCGCATCAGCAGGTGGAACGCTCTTCAGGTACGCGATCATGGCGCCGAGATCTGAGTCGCTTAGCGCGGTGTAGGCCTCTGACGGCATGAATATGAAAGGCTTGCCGTCAGGCCTGACCCCATAACGAATCGCGCGCACCCAGTCTGCATCCGTATAGGTGTTCGCGGTACCCCCCCGTCCGGCCGTGAGGTTGGGTGCGGTGAGCTTCATGAAGATTCCGGCATCCATGACCCGTGTTCCGGCGAAGTTTTCCCCATGACAGTCGGCGCATTTGCCGACGGCCTGAACGAGATGCCTCCCCCTCTCGATCGACGCGGAATCACTGGGGATGGCTATGTTTTCGACCTCGAGCGGATACGTTCTGGCAAGCCGGCTCGACGTTATGGCATAGACCGTCCCGACGGCGACAATGACGAGAGCAACGAATCCGCCGACGATATACCCAAGCCACTTCAGACCACGCTTCATCTGATTCTTCTCCATTTCGTTCGGACGATCTGTTTCGACGGCACAACGTATTGCCAGGATTAGTTTCCGTCTAGCTTCAATCGTGCAGTGGCAGCCGTCGCGAGCGGGTTCACCCCGGAGAGGTTTCAGATGCGATACAGACAGCTCGGCAACAGCGACCTCAGGGTCTCGGAGATCTCCCTCGGTTCGTGGCTGACCTTCGGGCTCGGTGTGGACGACTCGGTGGCCCGGGCCTCCCTCGACCGTGCATTTGAGTTAGGTATTAATCTAATCGATACCGCAAATGTGTACGGAAAAGGGGCTGCCGAGTTGTTTCTTGGGAGGGCGCTGAAGGGGCGTGACAGGTCGTCGTACGTCCTTGCGACAAAGCTCTACTTTCCGATGACCGGGACTGACCGCGGGCTTTCGGCGGAGCAGGTTTACAAGCAGATCGACCTGTCGCTCGGGCGACTGAAGACTGATTACGTGGATCTCTACCAGTGCCACCGGTACGACGTCGACATTCCGCTCGAGGAGACTATGGAGGCATTGTCGAATGTCGTCAGGCAGGGCAAGGCCCGATATGTCGGCTTCAGTGAATGGAATGCGGAGCAGATAAGGGCGGCCATGGTTATGCCGGGCGTCGAGAGGTTCGTGTCGAGCCAGCCTCAGTACTCGATGTTGTGGCGGAAGCCGGAGGAAGAGGTGATTCCCTACTGCGCCGCGAACGGGATAGGCCAGATAGTCTGGTCGCCGCTCGCGCAGGGAGTGCTCACCGGGAAGTACCTGCCTGGCCAGCCTCCCCCGGAGGATTCGCGGGCGGCGAGCAGCGAGATGAACACATTCTTCGCCGACGATCTGAGGAGCGACGCGACGCTTGCGACGATTCAGGAGCTGCGGCCGATCGCTGCGCGCCTGGGAATCACGCTTGCCCAGATGGCGATTGCGTGGGTCCTGCGCGAGCCGAATGTCTCATCCGCGATTGTCGGAGCCAGCAGGCCGCAGCAGGTCGATGACAACGTTGCCGCGTCGGGTGTGATTCTGCCGCAGGATGCTTTGGACGAGATAGACAGGGTTCTCGAGCCGCTGCTTGCGACTTTCCAGGGAACTCAACCGCCGCCGAAGAACCGATAACTCAGTTCGGTAGCTTATAATCTACTTGAGGAAGCGCTCAGCAAGCTGGACCATCCGCTCGTCATCGCCCGCCCGGGCACGATCGAGAATCTCCCGCACGTGCGGCCTCAGCCGCTCCTCCCCCCAGTAATAACCGGTCGCCATCTCGGCGCTCCCGGTATCACCTTCCCGAGCCGCCTCGAGCATCGCTTCGGCAGCGGCCTTGTCGAACCCCGGATCCTCGCGGTCGGGAAGGTCGAACCGCCGGCCTGGATTCCCCCACTGGCCGGCATCCTCGTTTACGAATGCGCGTGACATGACCTGAATCTGTTCATGTTTCGTTCCCTGCGGTACGCCTCTTGACTGAAAAAGACAATGTGTTAAACCCACATTCAGGAGCTTCCACCATGTTGTCACCAGGATTGACCTTAAAAGCCGGCGGAGCGCTTGGGGTGATGCTGATGCTCGCCGCCACGCCTGTTCTCGAGGCCCAGAACCGGCTAGCGCTGCCGCGCGGTTCGGTAATAATCGTACGCACCGCCACACCGCTCGAGTCGTCGTCCGCGAGAGTCGGCCAGACTTTCGAGACGAACATTCTCGACTCGGTGAGAGTCGACGGCTATGCGGTCATTCCGGCCGGCAGCCGGATTCGCGGAATTGTCAGGACAGTACAACCAGCCACACGCCAGCAGTCGGGAGTGATGGAAGTCGCATTCGACCGGCTTACCCTGGCGGACGGCACCGCCATCCCGATCACCGGCCGGCTCACCAGTACCGACTCAGCCGAAAGACGCCAGATCGAATCTCGCGCTGACCAGCGGGTTGTGCTCGTTGGCGGTCGCGGGGGAATCGGCGCGGCGATCGCCGGCGCGGGCGGTGGCTCCAGCACGGCATCGGGCCTTCTCGCTGCTCTGGGTGGACTGCTCTCGGAAGCGCAGGACGTGCGCGTGCCGGCAGGGACGCCCCTCGCTGTTCAGCTCGAGCAGCGGCTGGTTCTGGACAGCCGGGGACTCCGCCGCGCTGACGCTTCGACGATCTACACCGATGCACATCGAATCCGTGAAGCCCAGCTGGCGTTGACGAGGCTGAATTATTATCGGGGCGTCGCCGATGGCGAGCTTTCGTATGCAACCCAGCGCGCGCTCATCGAATACCAGATCGACAGGAATATTGCCGCGACAGGCAACCTCGATGGTCGGACCGCGCAGCTTCTCGGATTGTCTCTCGATATTACAGGCGGGGGCGGCGTCGTCCTGAGCGCTGAGCAGGCGTCGAACATGAGGCGTAATTCGCAGTCACTCGTTACCCGTGAGCGGCAGGCCCTGGGGATCTCAACTGTCGGCCAGCTCAACACCCGCCGCACGTACGCCGAGACGGACCTCGAGCTCTGGTTCGCGCTTTCTGCATTCGCCGACAACGCGTCGCTCTACGAGCAAGTGGTTCGCACATCGGGTACAACTGATGGCGCCATGCTCTCGGGACTTGCGCTTGTGAATGCCGCACGCCGGGTTGATACCGCTCTCGCTCGCACGAGTGCGTCTCCCGCGCTCCGGAATTCGTGGTCGATGATAAAGACGCAGATGATGGAGATAGATCCTTCGTACCGCTGAGGGCCGACATCTTCGCGAGGCTGAACCCAGAGGGTAGGGGAGACCAGTGAGAAAAACAGTGAGACCAGTGAGGAAGAGCCACAAAAGTCAGGCAAGGCTGAGTTCACGGGATCCTGGTTTTTGTTTATACAACAGAATGCGCTGTTTCCTCGTTGGTCTCACCGTTTTCTCACTGGTCTCCCCCACCCCCCGGGGTTAGCCGTCCTTACCGCACCGGATCCCCGCTGTCACCTCCCGGGATTATGATTCAGCATCACCCGCAATCCCGGACCCCGCTTGGCCCAGGCCACCCGCGAGGAAACCCCCTCGCCCGTCATCTACACCTCCGCCTCACCGCACTCCGCCTCTGACTCGCAGCGCACCGCGATCGAGGCAGACCTGGGTCCGGTGCTCGTCCTCGCAGGCCCTGGAGCCGGCAAGACGTTCTGCCTGATCGAGAGAATCAGATTCCTCGTCGAGAAGAAAGAGATAGACCCGGCCCGCATCTGCGCCTTCACCTTCACCAACAAGGCAGCCGGCGAGATCTCCTCACGCCTCGAGAAACACCTCGGCGAGAGCGCAGACCGCATAAAGCGCGGAACGCTCCATTCATTCTGCGCCGAAGTCCTCCGGGAATTCGGGACGTCGATCGGGCTCGAGCCGGGTTTCGGAATCGCCGACGAGGACTACCAGATCCGCGCGCTGAGACGGATCGGCGACTACAGGAAGTGGCCGGGTGGAGCGCTCAAGCGGTTCACCGCGATGCGCTTCAAGGGAGATGCGATCACAGGGCAGGATGTGAAGGTCTACCAGGATTACCAGAGTTTCCTGAAGAAGCGGAACATGCTCGACTTCGACATGCTGATCCTGAAAACCAACGAGCTCATGCGCGTAGAGGCGGTGGCCGATGAGCTCCGGAGCCGCTGGGATTCGATACTCGTTGACGAGTTCCAGGACCTCAACCGCATCCAGTACGCGATAATCAGGGCACTCGCCTCGAAGCACCGGAACGTTTTCGCCGTAGGCGACGACGAGCAGTCGATCTACTCATGGGCCGGCGCCGACCCTGAAGTATTCATTCTCTACTCGAACAACTTCGAGGTCTCGAAACGCGCCCAGCTCGGCGAGAACAGGCGATGCCCTCAGGAAGTTGTCGCACTGTCGAGAAAGCTCGTTGACGCGAACACTCCGATCTTCGCCGACAGGAAACACGGCGAGTCAGACCGCACTTCCCCGTTTCCGATTCTCGCCCACGCATTCGATACCGAGAACGATGAACTCGCCTGGATCATCGACGACCTGCGCCGCGACAGGGAAGCCCACGGACTCGACTGGGGCGATTACGCGCTTCTCTATCGCACCCACGAGATCGGATACAATGCGGAAGCCGGCTTTCTCAGCGCCGACGTTCCATGCAGAATGGCTCAGGGCCGCGCGCTCGCCGACGATCCGGTCGTCAGTTACCTCGTCGCTGCACTGCGCGTTATCTCAGCTCCGGAAGATCCCGTTCACCAGGAGAGATTCCTTCAGGTCGTTCTTCCGCGCGCGCTGTTCGATGGGGCGCGGGCAAAAGCCGATGAGGGAAGCACTCCGCTGCTCCGCTATATCGAACGGATGGCGCGCGCCCTTCCGAAGGAAGACGGCGACCGCCGCAAGATCATGCGCGGGTTCTACGCACTGAGAAACCTGGCCGCCCTGGGCTCCACCCACACGCGGATAACCGACCTGGTTGACGAGCTTCTCTCCCAGAGAGTCGGAGAGTATCGCACCGTTCTGGAGGAGAATCACGACGAGCTGACAGATCCTGCCGAACATGAAGAGGTTCATCTGCTTGCCTCCCGCCTCAGGGATGCGCTCGAGTTCGGGAAGACTGTCTGGATACCGCGCATGGGCGGATGCGAAATAGCCATCAAGGGCATCCTCGACGGAATCGGCATCAATCGCGTCCAGCTCGGCGGAATCCCGCCCGAAGTATCGATATCGCTCGGCAACTCCGACTTACCCGGACTCGGCATGGCCCTCGGAGTGTTCAAGGCAGCGCAGCTCATGCGGAGCGAAAGGTTCACTAACGCATTCCGTGATTTCACCGCGATTGATCTGGAGACGACTGACCGGGATACAGCGCGTGCCGAGGTTGTCGAGATCGCGGCGACACGGGTGCGGGATGGAAAGATTGTCGAAGAGTTTCACAGCCTCGTAAAGCCACGGGTTCCAGTATCGGCAGGAGCACGCGAGATACACGGCTATGGTGAAGCGGAGCTGGCGGATGCGAAACACTTCGAGGAGATATGGCCGGAGTTTCGCGCGTTCTGCGGGCGCGACGTCCTCGTCGCGCACAATGGGTACGGCTTCGATTTCCCGATTCTCCGGCGCATGTCGAAAGACCTCGACGACACGAAGCTCTCCACATACGACACGCTTGTCCTCGCGCGCGAACTCCATTCCGGCGGCGCACGGCTGGAGGATCTCTGCAAGGTGTACGGCATTACACCTGGAAGGCTCCATCACGCCCTCGACGACACGCGCGCGCTCGCTCACGTATTCCTCGGACTCGGCGAAACGAAAGTAGCACGCGCGCGTAAAACGGCCCTTGACAATCTCCTCGACTTCGTCGGGATGGCACTCGCGCTGAGCGATGAGGAGACTCTCTGCGATGAAGCGAAGCGTCTTGCAAAGCTCGTCGAGGGCTACCCGCTCGGCCGCTACAGCAACTGTCTCGAGTTCTACCGGGGAGAGTGCGAGAAGTGTGAAGAGCCCGGGGTCACTTCGGTCGACGATCTCATCACCCGGCTCGGAGGGCAGAAGCGGATGGACAACCTGAGAGCGGAAAAGACCGCGGATGACCGGTATCCGGGTGCGATGAACCGGCTCAGGCCACTGCTCGAGCTGTTCGATGGAAAACCGCTCGGTGAACAGATAGGCGGGTTCCTCGAGCGCGTCGCTCTGTCGAAAATGGATGGAGTCGAGAAGGACGATGAGCGAGTGAACCTTCTCACGCTTCATTCGACAAAGGGACTCGAGTTCTCCCGTGTCTATATTGTTGGCGCCGAGGATGCGACGTTTCAGGTGGACAGGAATCCCAGCAAGCGGGATCTCGAGGAGGCAAGGCGTCTTATGTATGTCGGAATCACGCGGACGAAGGACAGGCTCATCTTCACCAGAGTAGCCGAGCGTGGCGGGAAGCCGGGTGGCGGTCACCGGTTTCTCGAGGAGATGGAGCTGATTCCGGCGAGACCGGGATGACGGATAACGGCCGGGAGTGGAAGGTTGCCGTTGGTGACCAGTCGACCTCCGCTGTCTACGATGCTGGTGAGGATGCCGGAACTGTTTTTGTCTGCGCGCATGGTGCCGGCGGCAGCATGTCAGATCGCGCCCTTCTCGCTCTGACAAGGGCGCTAACCGCGCGCGGGCTCGGGGCATCGTCAGGTTCAATTTTCTGTACAAGGAAAAAGGATCAGGCCGCCCCGACCCCATGCCTCGCCTCGAGGAGACGTTTGCGGCAGTCGTCGAAAGTGTCAGGGAAGAGCTGTCCCCGACCAGGCTCATAATCGGCGGAAGATCCATGGGTGGGAGGGCCGCATCGATGATGGCCGCCAAAGGTCTCCGTTGCGACGGGCTCCTGCTTTTCGCATATCCACTGCATCCCGCGGGTCAGCCGTCAAATCTCCGCGACGCACACCTTCCTTCAATTGAAATCCCGGTGCTCTGCTTCAACGGAACCCGTGACGCGCTCTGCACCCCGGAGCTCATGGAAGGTGCGCTCACAACTGTGCAAACCAGATGGGAGATGCGATGGCTCGAGGGCGCGGATCACAGCTTTCATGTCCTGAAATCCTCCGGTCGAACGGACGCCGACGTCCTCAACGAGGTTGCCTCGGCTACAACGAATTGGGTCGGCACTCTCGAGTGATCTTCAGGATCGCTGTCGCAATGGGCTTCGCCGCAGTGTTCCCGTTCTCCTCAGCGTCGGCACAATCGGGCGCCCCGATGATGCCGATAGATCTCTCGAATTCCGCGGAAGCCGCCTGGCTGAAGAAGCCGGTAATTGCGAAACGGACCCTCGATGACATGAGCCGCCTCGAGACGTGGAGCTTTCAGGGGACGGGGAAACTCACTCAGGTCGCCCGCGCATCAGGTGTCAATGTTCCCGCGTTTCGCATAACGATGGACATGTTCACCGACACACCCGCTCCCACGCGGAACCGGCTCTCGTCGGTGAATCTCAGGCGGACATTCGACAACGAGGACTGGCGCGGTTACAACCGGCTCTCGATGTGGATCAGGCCGGACATTTCCGGATTCCCGATGCTGCCTCTCCAGATTGTCTTCCGCAACGACGGGGAGGTGAAGGTGCCGGACGTCTACAACCGGCAGGGCACTCATTACGTCTCTCTCGAGAACGGGAAGTGGACGAACGTGGTGTGGGAGATCGAGCCACTCGCCCGCGACAAAGTCACGTCGATAGAGATCGGGTACTGGGTGAACAAGATGCTCGCGTTGCCCGGTGACCGGGTCTCCTTCGACATCGCGCAGGTCGAGCTCCAGAAGGTCGACCCCGACCACTACGCCGGATGGAATGTCGCTCCTGGCAGGATCGCCTTCAGCCATACCGGATACATCACCTCTTCATCGAAGACAGCGATCGCGAGCGACCTTGCCGCAACCGAGTTCAGCGTAAAGAGTGTCGATGATTCAACGCGGCCCGTGCTCACCCGGCCAGTCAGGAACGTAGAGACGCGACTCGGCAAATTTCAGGAGCTCGACTTCACCGGGCTGAACAGGCCTGGCAATTATTTCCTCGAGGCCGGCGGGATCAGGACGAACCAGTTCAGGGTCGACGACAATGTGTGGACCGGAACGATCTGGAAAACCCTCAACTTCTTTTACGGCCAACGCTGTGGCATCGAGATTCCCGGCGTGCATTCAGAAGACCACCTCGACTGGTTCGCCACACTCGGCGACCAGAAGATCGTGATGAACGGCGGATGGCACGATGCAGGCGATCTCTCGCAGGGAATGATCAATACGGGCGAGGCTGTCTACGCAATGTTCTCGCTCGCCGAGTCACTGGCGAAGCAGGGGGGTGACACCGCGCTGGTGCATCGGCTGATCGACGAAGCGAGATGGGGACTTGACTGGGTGATAAGAGTCCGCTTCCCCGGCGGATACAGGATCGGCTTCGCTTCGCACAATCTCTGGACCAACAACATCGCCGGCGACGATGACGACCGCTCGCGGGAAGCGAAGAACAATCCTAACGTCAACTACATCGCCGCTGCTGCCGGGGCGATCGCTTATCGCGTGCTTCGTGATACCGATTCGGAGCTTGCGGCAAGAGCGCTCGAGATCGCCGAGGATGACTGGAGTCATGCGATCGTCGGGAAGGAGGGGCCGGAGACGTGGCATACTCCCGCCTTCGCCGCGTCTCCGATGGAGCTTGCCGGGATAGGCATCATCGCATCGCTCGAACTCTACAAGGCGACGGAAAAAATGCGTTATGCCGATAAGGCCGCAGAGCTGGCAAAGACTATTCTCGCGTCACAGCAGAAGACCTACGTCGGGGACAGGTATCCGCTGGTCGGCTTTTTCTACACCGGACCCGATCGCGACACGCTGTTTCACCAGTTTCACCGCGGAAACGATCAGGCACCGATAGTCGCGCTCACGAAGCTCGTCGAGGCCTTTCCGAATCATCCCGACTGGATGAAGTGGTATGCGGCGGTGACGCTTTACTCCGAGTATCAGAAGGCGGGAGCGCGCGCGACTGCTCCTTACGGAGTCCTTCCGTCGTACGTCTATCACGAGGACGAGCACCTTCAGCGTCCCGAGAAGGGCGCGCTGCACGGTGAGACTCGCGAGGCATTCCGCGCGCAGGTCGTTGAAGGAATGCCGATGGGCGAGGGCTACTACCTGAGAGCCTTTCCTGTGTGGTTCGCGCGACAGGGCAATTTCGGGATCCTGCTCTCGCAGGCGAAGGCGTTGACTGCGGCAGCACGGATGCGGCGTGATAAGGAAGCGCAGGAGTTCGCTCAGAACCAGGCGCAGTGGATCGTGGGCAGGAATCCGTTCGTCCAGAGCACGATGTACGGCGAGGGTTACGACTGGGCGCAGCAGTACGCCGTATCGTCAGGAGACATGGTCGGGTCGCTCCCCGTCGGAATGCAGAGCCTCGGTTCCAGCGACGTCCCGTACTGGCCGTCGCAGAACATGTATGTGTACAAGGAAGTGTGGGTCCATCCGCCGGCGCGATGGCTCTGGCTGATGGAGGATCTGATGGATCCCGCGGTTGCAGACGTGCAGCCGCCACGCACACTCAGTTATTCGGTTTCCGCGACAACGCACACTGATGGCGCCGTCACTATCAGGCTCGAGGCGCGCGGCACTGGAAGGCATCAGTTCGTTCTTCGATCGGACAATCTCGATGTAGCCGAGGGCGCGAAAAGTCTGACGTTGCGCTCCGGACGCCCTGGTTTCGTAACATGGACCGGCAGAGTGAGGCCTGCCGCTGGCCCGTGGGTTGGAGTGGTGGTGGCTGATGGTGATGTAGCCGGCCGGCGGGAAGTCATCGCGTCGGTTCCAAAGTTTTCTGGCGTCGAGTACTGAGGAAAGAAAAACCTTCTACCGCGGAGAGCGCGGAGACGAAACAAAAAAGCGTGCTGCCTGACATCTGCTACCCGCTCATGCTGCCTTCTGCCTGCTGCAAATCAAACATGATCTCTTTCGAGACCTTCGGTACAAGGGGGCTTGTGGCCCGTTCCGCGTTCTTCGCGTTCTCCGCGGTGGAAGGTTTCACGCCTTGGTTCACTTGCCTGAAAGCATCCCGTCCGTCATGATTTCCTCCTCGTGGCGCCGGCATCGTCAGGCAACGGTCATTCGGCCGCTCTGGAACATCGCGCTCGACGTCTGACATCGATTCGAAAGGGAGGGGGTTTTTAGCCCGGCCCCTCGACGAGCCGCTTGAAGCGGGGATTGTCGCGTAGCGGCTCGAACACGGGATGAAGACGCAGATAGTTTTTCGACAGAGGGGACGGAATTCGAAGAAGTTCCTCGATCTGGGCCAGCGCGGCGTCGTGATCGCCGCTCACGATCAGCGTGTGCAGTCGCGCAAGAAGGATGTCCGGGCCTCCGTACGCGTCCCGTGAAACCGGGCGAAGCGTGACGGCCCTGTCGGCTGCCGCCCGGGCTTCCCTCCGATTGCCGCGCACAGCTTCGGCAAGGGCGCGAACGGCAAAGTAGTCAGCATCCTGAAAGCCACCCGATGCTCCGCGCGGCTCGGCAAAAACCGAATCGGCGTAGGCTCTGGCCTGGCCGATCGATTTGTCCCCGAGATAAAATGCCATCTTGTTCGCGAAGAATAGCTGCCTGTCACCGATTTCCGGGGACCATTTAACGTCCATCATTGCTTTTCTCATGACCGGATCCCGGGCTGCGATCCAGTTGACACCCAGTACATTAGCCGCCGCGATTCCTGGATGCCTCTCGGCGTCGAATCGCTGCCGCGTAAATCCTGTGGCCTTCTCCAAGTCGCCGTCCCGCCGGATGGCAATCGCCGCCTTCGTGCTCAGGGCCAGGTCACTTCCCGGTGTGACTATCAACGCGCGATCTGCCAGCCGCTCAGCTTGGTCGTATTCTCTGAGCCAGAGGTGAGTGCTGGCAAAATCGGCTATGTAGACCCCTATCCGGGGCTCGAGCTCGATCGCGCGGGCCATGTTCGCGATCGACTCCCGCCATTTCCCCTGCCGCCGCTGAATTGCCGCCTTGTAGAAGAGAGTCTCGAAATCGTTCGGCCGCAGCTTCTCAGCGATGGCCAGCTCTTTCAACGCCTCGTCGTAGTCGAGCCTTGCGTGGTAATGATAAACGCCAAGGGCGAAGTGTCCCGCGGCGAGTGAGGGGTCGAGCTCGAGCGCGCGATCCGCCGCTGCCTTTGCCATTCTCCTTCTTTCGGCGGAGCGATCACCCTGGAACCAGAACAGCTCGGTATGACCGACCGACAGTTGCGCGTACGCAAGCGCGAAGCCGGGATCGAGAGCCACTGCCTTCTCGAGAGCCTCGATCGCTGTTATCAGATCCGGGAACTTGATACTGTTCCGTATGAGCTCTGCACCTCGCAGGTAGAATCCGTAGGCCTCGACGTTCTCCGTCGGTTTCGCGGCAAGTGCATCCCGCTCTGGAGCGAGCAGGGCGATGTTGAGCGCGCTCGCCACTTCGTTCGCCACTTTCGACTGCACCTCGAAGATTCCCGACATCACGGTCTGGTATGGCTGCGACCACACCTGTGTAGCATCGGCTGTCCTGACGAGAGCCGGGCTCACGCGCACGATTTCCCGGCCGTCACTTCCCCGGTCCCAGCGCACGGTTCCCGTCAGCAGATAGTTCACGCCGAGCTCGCTGGCGATCTGCTGGGGTGTTTTGGTGGTTCCCGCGTATTCCTTCGATGTCTGACGTCCTATCACTTTCAGGCCGCTGAGAGATGAAAGCCTGCTGGTGATTTCTTCCGTTATGCCGTCGGTGAACTCCTTGCCCTCCGGGTTCCCGAAGTTCTCGAACGGAATCACTGCAATGACTGGCGCCTCTGCATCTGCGGTTTTCCTCGAGGCAGAATCGCCGATAACCATCCCGGCAATCACGATGAGCACCACCGCTGCGATTCCGGCGGCAATCCACTTCAACCGCGCGAGGTCCGGACCCCTGCGTGCTGCGGGGACCTGCGCTGTCGGCGTGAGTCCACCGCTCGGAGTGTGAAGTGCATCGAGCTGATGCATCACTTCTGCAGCCGTCTGGGGACGATCGGCTGGACGTTTCTCGAGGCATGCCATGACCAGCGATGCGAGGGCGGGGGGTACTGACGACCGGCGATTCGTTATCGAGTCGGGTTTCTCCGTTACGTGCGCCGCGAGTGTCGCCTGCGGCGATCTCCCCTGGAACGGAGTGTAGCCGGTCAGCATCTCGTACGCCATCACTCCGAGCGCGTAGATGTCGGCGCGGTGATCAGTGTTCGGATCTGCTGTCGCCTGCTCCGGCGCCATATAAGCCGGAGTGCCCAGCGCGACACCCATTGACGTAAGGCTCAGTCCTGCCGCACCGCTCGATGCGCTCAGCGCTTTCGCGACTCCGAAGTCCGTGACGACCGCGGATCCTCCCGAGACGAGAACATTCTCCGGCTTGATGTCTCGATGGACAATGCTGTTCTCGTGCGCGTAGGCGAGCGCCGAGGCAACCTCTCTCAGGAATCTGATCGTTTCGGAAACCGGGAGCTCTCCTCCCTTCGCGAGCCGGGCGCGCAGTGTTTCTCCGCGCACGAACGGCATGGTGAAGTAAGGCAGTCCGTCAGTCTCTCCCGCAGCAAGAAGAGGAACGATGTGCGGATGCTGGAGTTGCGCGGCGAGCTGAATTTCGCGGCGAAACCGGTCGAGGTTAACCGCCGCCGCCATCTCCGGTGGCAGTACCTTCACCACGACTTTCCGGCCAAGTGATGATTCGTGCGCGACGAAGACCCGGGACATGCCTCCGCCCCCGAGCTCCTGCTCGAGAACGTAGCTGTCTCCTAGGGTCGCCTGAAGTTGATCTCGCAGTTCAGCCAATCAGTAAGCCCGGTGCGGGTAGGCTGCTAATGTAGTGCTCGGAGGGCACCTGACCCCTGCAAAGAGTGTAGAAACATTGGAGTACGATTCTTGATAAGGTAGTCTCCGTCCCCAACAGGCAACTAACGATGAGATCACGTATCCGGAGAATCTCCCTTGTGCCCCTGGCCATGCTTGGCTTCGCCACCCTGGCCTGCCAGAGCGATGTGAAGCCCGTCGGGGACGTTCTCGCTCACGACAGCACTCTTGCTCTCGAAGTCTATGGGGCCAGGCCTGATACGATTGTCGACGTTGTGGATGCCGACATTCCTCTGATCGAAACACCGGTTGCAGCAACAGCTCCATTGTCCGTCGAAGCCGGTCCAGTGACAGTTCCCGCGCGAGTTGAGCCCGCGCCCGTCCGAACAGCCCAGGCACGCCGCACGGTTGAATCATCCCCTGCGAAAAAGAACCAGCCGCGCCGTATCGCGATGAATGCGTCGAATACAAAGCGCGCGGTTACGACAACCCGCCGCATCGCCACGACTGCGCCGGCCGAAGTTGTGGCGAGCCGTGCGTGGCTCGTGCTTCCCGCCGGGACGAAGCTGGAATTCGAGGCCGACCGGCAAGCCTGCTCGAACACTGGTGACGGATTGGTGGCCACGCTTTCGGAGCCAGTCGTTCGCGCTGGCGGAACGATTGTGCCCGCTGGCGCATCAGCGCGAGGCGAGATCATCCCAGTGAGCGACGGTTCTGATTCCGGGCTCGGAATGAAAATTCAGTGGCTGACGTTCGGCGGCCGGGCATACGCGGTGAAAACTCGCGTCACGGATGCTGAGACGAGGCAGGCGCGCGAGCGGTCGACCGATGGCAGCCGTGCCCGCTGCATTCCTGACGGCGGTCGAATTGCGGCCGAGCTGACTCAGCCGCTCAGGGTTCTGCTCACGAGCGGAGACTGAGG
>JBPCJP010000004.1:0-27331 GCA_051005175.1 Gemmatimonadaceae bacterium
GCTTCTGGAATCCTTCCTCGCAGGCTCACGATCTTCTGGCCGGGATCGAGGAACAGGTCGGCGATCGCCGTTCCCTGCTCGAGAAGCCCGCCGGGGTTCGAGCGGATGTCCAGAATAATTGACTTCGCGCCGCGCGAAATCAGAGCAGTAACGCTTCGCGCGAGCTCCCTGTCCGACGAGTCGCTGAATGCCTTGAGGTCGATGTAACCCACGCCGTTCGGCAGCATCGCGATGCGGCGTACCGCGCTCCGGTGCAGCGGGCGTCTGGTCAGTGTAAGCGGCACCGAGGCTGCCATCCCCGGGCGCTCGAGCCGAAGCGCGGGCGTCGTTCCGGCGTCACCCTTGAACGAGCGCGACGCCTCCTCCAGGGTCCAGCCCTGCGTCGTTCGCCCGTTGATCTCCACTATTCTGTCACCCGGCTGGATACCGGCGCGCTCGGCAGGGCTTCCCGGCGTCGGGGCGATGACGACGATCCAGCCGTCCCTTACATCGACCTGGATTCCGACGCCGGCGTAATTGCCGGACGTAGTCTCGTTGAGATGGCCAAGCTTCTCGGGCGCCAGCAGCGTCGTGTATGGGTCCTCGAGCTGATAGAGCATGCCGTCGACGGCCATGCGATACATCGCCGGCTCGTCGAGCGAATCGACGTAATTTGTCGCGACGTGATTGAACACATTGTCGAACAGGCGAGCCGCTTCCGCCTCGGTCGGCGCCGTTGACGAGCGCGTTCCGCGCTCGAGCAGCCAGCCTCCAGTCACAAGAGCGATCACGAGAACGAGCGCCGTGGATATCGTGCGGGACCGTGCCCCGGGATTGAATTTCACCATCAGCCTGCGCCCGTCTCCATCAGCATGCCGAACCGTTCAGGCAAGTTTCGAGCGAGTGCCTCGCTGATTCCGGCGTGGACGGTTTCCGGCGACCCGCGCCCGTCAACGCGCACAACGGGACCGCACTCGGGATGCTCCCGTTGCCAGTCGCCATGCCCAAAGCGCTCGAACGCCTTCTCCACTCTCGAGTGAAACTCCTCGCCCGATCCCTCGATGCGGTCGTGTCCGCTTCTTTCCGATGCGCGCGCCAGCCCTTCAGCCGCGGGAATCTCCAGCACCAGCGTCAGGTCCGGGACGAGTCCGGCGGTCGCAAGCTCGTTCGCCGAACGCACGAGGCGCTCGTCGAGCCCGCGGCCGTCGATCTGGTATGCGTACGTCGAAAGAAAGAAGCGATCCATGAGTACAACTACACCGCGGGCGAGCGCAGGGTCAATCTCCGTTTTCACGAGCTGGGCGCGGGAGGCAAGGAAGAGCAGCGCCTCCGCCCCGGGGACTATGTCACCCGCGGGGTCGAGAAGGAGTTCGCGGATCGAGTCGCCAAGGGCAGTTCCCCCGGGCTCACGGAAGGTCAGGACCTCGTTGCCGGCGGCGCGAAGTCGCTCGGCAAGAAGCGCCAGCTGGGTCGTCTTGCCGGCGCCCTCGGCACCCTCGAGCACGATCAGCACGCCAGGCCGCAATCGCCGCTCAGGAAAGGGTGATGATCGAACTTGTCGCGCCCTTCTTCATGCCGTCCATTATCCAGTTGTTGACCTGATACATGACCTTGTCGAAGTTCTCCTGCGCCGAAATCGCGCGCTGGTATGCGGAGTTCGACTGCACCGTCGTCAGAAGCTCGTCGAGCTGCTGCTCCATCTCGGCAGTGGGGTGCTCGCCGCGCTGCACCATCTGCTGGGCCTCCATCCTTATCTTCTCCATCTGCTGGAGAATGGTGACAGCTTCTCTGTCCGAGTTGAGAGCCTCGCTCGACTTCTTCACCGCCTGATACTCGGGGCTCTGTCCTATTACGCGGCCAAGCTCGCGCGCCTTTTCTTCCAGCATATACTCTCCGTATTTCCCTTTGATTGCTATAGACGTGACGCGAGAACGAACCTCTCACGCCCGGTGAGGTCGAGCCTCACACCGATGTCGGTGTAACCGCCGTGCCGCATCATTAACTCGGCTGCAAGCGACGCTCTCCGCTCGTCAACTTCGAGTGCGACGAGCCCGCCATTCGCAAGAATCGACGCTGAACCCCGGATAATTGCTGCGGTGGCGGCCATCCCATCGTGACCGCTGAAGAGCGCCACCGGCGGCTCCCAGTCGCGCACGGAGGCGGGCAGCGCCTCGATCTCGCTGAAGGCGATGTAAGGCGGATTCGAGACAACAAGGGTCACCCGCTCCCCGCTTACTGGCGCGAGGAACGACCCATGCCTGAACTCTACCACCGCCTCGAGCCGCTCTCTGCATCGCCCGTAATTGAGCCGGGCAACGGCGAGGGCATCGACTGAAGCGTCGGTGGCTATTACACGCTCGAATCTCCCTTCGGCGGCAAGCGTAAGCGCGATTGCGCCTGACCCAGTGCCGATGTCCACCGCGGTGCCCCAGTTTTTCGCGCCAAATCGGGTTTTCATCCGGTCGAGGACCTCGCCGACCAGTACTTCAGTCTCCGGCCGGGGAATGAGCACCCTGTCGTCAACCGTGAGCGTTAGATGCCTGAACTGGGCCGTTCCCACTGCGTAGGCGAACGGTGACCCGGTGCAGAGGCGGACAGCCGCCCCGCGAGCAGCACGCACAATCCGGGTATCGAGGATCGCATCGCGATTCGCGACGGGCCACGACCGGGGCACCTCGAGAAGAGATGAAATCACATCCATCGCGACACGAGTCGGGTCGGAAATGCCGCCCCTGCGGAGCGCGGCAGCGAGCTCCTCGACGACTACTCTTACCGTGCCGCCCGCCGAATGAAGCTCCGGCACGCGGTCGACTACGCTATTCCCCAAGGCGATCCTCCACGTCCGCGCCGCGGAGCGCCTCGATAACGGGTTCGATCTCTCCATCGAGAACCTTTGCGAGCTCATGCATCGTGAAGCCGATCCGGTGATCAGTGACGCGATTCTGCGGAAAGTTGTAAGTCCGGATCTTTGCCGAGCGGTCGCCGGTTCCAACCTGGGTCTTCCGGATGCGGGCGCGCTCGCCTTCCTGTTCCGCGATCTTCGCATCGAGCAGTCTTGCGCGAAGCACTTCCATCCCCTTCAGCTTGTTCTGGAGCTGGGATTTCTGGTCCTGCTGGCTAACCACGATCCCCGACGGGATGTGCGTTATGCGCACAGCCGAATCGGTGGTGTTGACACTCTGGCCGCCAGGGCCGGATGAACGGAAGACGTCGATCCGGAGGTCCTTATCCTCGATCTTCATGTCGATTTCTTCCGCTTCGGGCAGCACCGCGACGGTCGCCGCCGAAGTGTGGATCCGGCCCTGGTTCTCTGTGACCGGAACGCGCTGCACGCGGTGAACCCCGGATTCCCATCGCATGGCCCCGAAGACACCGTCCCCTTTGATCTTGAAGATCGCCTCCTTGACCCCTCCCAGCGTTCCCTCGGAGTAGGAAATCATCTCGATGCGCCATCCCCGCTTCTCGGCGAAGCGTGTGTACATGCGGTAGAGATCGGCGGCAAAGATAGCTGCTTCGTCCCCACCCGTCCCCGCCCTTATCTCGACGATTGCCGGCCTGTCGTCGAGCGGATCGTGGGGGATGAGCGCCGGCTTGATGCAGGCGAGAATACCCTCGATTGAAGTCTCGAGCCGCTCTGCCTCGGCCCGGGCTTCGGCGGACATCTCGGGATCATCAACAGAAACGAGCTCGTGCGCTTCAGCGAGCTCGTTGTCGTATCTCTGGAGGAGGCCGGCCATTTCGACGACCGGTGCGAGGAGGCGGTGCTCCCTTCCCAGCGCCGTCATGCGCTGGGCGTCCTTTACGGTCTTCGGATCGGAAAGCTGCCGCTCGACCTCGCCGGCGCGGTTGAGCGCGTCGGCGAGGCGGTCACGGAGACTCAGGTCTCAGGCGTCGCCGGCGCGGCGTCGCGGGTCTTGGTGGCGTACTTCTGACGGAATCTCTCGACGCGTCCGGCGGTGTCGACGAGCTTCTGCTTGCCGGTGAAGAACGGGTGGCACTGCGCGCAGATGTCCGTGTGTATCTCCGCCTGTGTCGAGCGGGTCTGATAGGTGTTTCCGCAGGCGCACTTGACAGTCGCCGTTGCGTACACCGGGTGGATTTCGGGCTTCATTTGAACCTCTTGTAGTGACTATGGGGCAGCCTTGAAATATACCCAAAAGAAGGGTCCTTTTTCAATTGGGCGAGGGGAAACGCGGATCCGGCGGATGAAAGCGGATTTGGCAGATCGAAGCGGAATTGAGCGGATGAGCATCACCGAGGCGGATGCCCGCACAGCAGGTCCTGCCGGGATGACGCGTGGCTTGCCTCATTGGCAATCAGGACCGCCCGAATACAGTCACTCCGGCAGGAAAATGGTGGAACGCCCGTTGCCGTTTTTCATCGCCGCCGGAACATCGATCAACAACCAACGACCATAAAGCGAGGAGGAACCAAATGATCTATCGTACCGCTTCCACCCCCGTCTTCGGTCTTCGCAGGGAGATCGACAGGCTTTTCGAGGACACGTTCGGCCGCGGGGACGGCATGAATTCGTGGACCCCGGCCGTGGATGTCCGCGAGAGCGAGAACGAACTGACCCTGGAGGTTGAGGTTCCGGGAATCAGGCCTGAAGACGTCGAGATAACGGCAGAAAACGGCGTGCTGACCGTCCGTGGCGAAAAGCGCAGCGAGCTCAAGGAAGGCGACGAAGGCAGCCGTTATCACGTGGTCGAGCGCTCTTACGGCAGCTTCGTTCGCTCGTTCCAGCTGCCGCAGGGACTCGATGAATCGAAGATCGAAGCCAGCTACAACGACGGAATTCTGTCGGTTCAGATTCCCAAGACCGCGCTTCCGCAGCCCAGGAAGATCCAGATTGGCCGCCGGAGCCAGAGCCAGATGAGCGGCTCGACGGGCTCAGGGCAGAAGCAGATGAACCCGGGTGCATCGCAGGAGAAGAACGGCGACTCCGGGAATGGCTCCAAGGGCGCGAAGAACACGAGCCGACAGACGGCAGGCTCGAACGCCTGACCGTGCGCGCCAAAAAAGGCCCACCGTTGTGGTGGGCCTTTCCTTTTTTCGTTCCGCAGACTTCTACTTCGCGAACACGTCTTCAACCGGCGTGATCCTCACGCGATCCGCGGTGATCCCAAGCTTGCGCGCGCCGATCACCTTGTCCTCATCGAGCAGGGATTGCGGCTTTTCGCCGTCGTAGGTAATCGGTGAGAATGCGTCCGCAACGAGCTGGTTCTTCAGCGCTTCGGCATCCTTCGTGATGATGACGACCGACAGGTCCTTCGCTGAAAGGTGCTTCTTCAGGGCGCGGTTCACGTCGTCCCGCGTCAGCTTCTCCAGCTGGCCGCGCATGTAGGCGGTGTACTCCGGCATGCCGTACCACTTCGAATCGAGAGCATAACCGGCCTGCTGGTCCTGCGTGGCTGTCATCACGTAAACGTTCTTCATCAGGTACTGTCTCGTTGCCTGGAAATCCTCCTCGGACAGTCCATTATCGATGAGATCGTCGAGCTCGGTCACCGCGATGCGAAGCGCCATGTGCGCGTTCTCGGGTACAACCGGCCTGATCCATATCTCGAAGATCTGCCCGCGCCGAGCGATGTTGGGGTCAGGGAAGAACTGGAACATGCCGCGCGGGAACGCCTCGATGTAGGCGTAGTCGCCGTAGTTCATTCCCCGGATTCCGCGAATCCTGTCATAGAGCCGGCCCGTCGACAGCCGGTGCTCGCCGAGCCACGCGCGGGCGACGTTCAACGCGGCGAAGTCGGGGTGCGTCCGCGTGACCTCGATCGGCAGCCCGAACGATATCGCGGTTGCGCGGGTGTCCTTGGCGATGATCTCGACATCCATTCCCTTCACACGCTTTCCAGCAATCGGCGCGCGTGAAGCCGGCGCGGGCGTGCCCGCGGGAAGCGTCGCCAGCGCGGCGCGGAGCTGTGCAACCTCCGCATCCGAGATGTCGCCGTTCACCGAAAGCATCAGGTTGCCCTGCGTATACTGGCTCCGGACGAAACTCCGAACATCCTCGATCGTGATCGCCTGAATTCCGGCAGCGGTTCCCTGCACCGGATGCGCATACCGGGTTCCCGCAAAAATGTTCGTCTGCAGCCGCTCCTTGCCGAGCTCCTCCTCATTGTTCGCGATCAGGTCCTGCTTCAGCGAGTTGAGAAGCCCGTCCTTGTTCCGCTTGAAATCTTCGTCGCGGAATCCCGGATCGAGAAGCATCGGGAGAGCGACTCTGACGAAGCGATCCCAGTTGTCCTGATGAATCGATGCGTTGAATGTGGTCATCTCCTTGTCAACCTGGCCGCCGAAGCTTCCCGCGACCGGGTACAGCGCCTTGTTTATCTCGTCCAGAGTCATCGCCTGCGACCCTGCGCCGGCAATCATCCTGGCCGAGAGTGACGCGAGCCCCTCCTTCCCTGCCGGATCAGCAGCCGAACCAGCCGTGAACAGCATCTTCACACGAAGTTGGGGGAGCGGTGTCTGCTGGACTATGACCTTGTCCATGGCGATCATGCTGGCCCGCGCGCCATTGCCGCTCACGCCACCGGCGACCATCCATGGAGCTGTATCCCTCGGCTTCGCTGGCGGAGCCATCGTGCCGGTTGAAGCTGCCGGGCCACTTGCCGCGGTCACCGCGGGCGAAGCCGCTGCAGCGAACGACGAAAGAGACGGCAGCGTCCCGATTGTGGCCGGAAGCTCGGCGTTCGACACCGTCGCCACTACCATCGTGTTGTCGATGAAATACTTCTGCGCCGCGCGACGCAGGTCTTCAGGCGTAAGCCCGTCGTAGAGCGCGTAGGCGCGGTTTATCGTGCCGTACGACCTGTCGAAACGGACGAACCGGGCGAGCGTCGACGCTATCCGGTCGGTGTTGTCGAGACTGCGCGCGAACGAATACCGGGCATTCGACTTCGCCTCATCCAGTTGTTCCGCGGATACGAGAGTCGCTTTTGCCTGGGCAATCGTCTTCAGGACCTCGTCACGGACATAAGTGACGTCCTCCGGCTTCTTGACGCGGGCGAAAACGGTGAAGAGCTCCGGGTCCGCATTGCTGGAGTTGTTGGCGCTGAAGCCATCGACCTTCTGCTCGCGCTGGACGAGCTTCTTGTAGATGTCGGAGGTCGGGCCGAACCAGAGTGTCGACACGAAGTCGAGCGCCGCGTTGTCGTTCTCCGTCTCGGAGAATGCGGAATTGCGGAACGATACGGTGAGATAGGGGAGAGTCGGGCTCGTCCACGCCACGTGCCTGTACTTTGCGCCGGTGCCGGCCGGCTCCTGTGGAATGACGGCCTTATAGCTGCCGCGCTCCCAGTTGCCCCAGTGCTTCTCGACGAGTGTGATCGCTTCGTCGGGGTTCACGTCGCCGGCGATGATGATCGTCGTGTACTCCGGGCGATACCAGCGCTTGAAGAACTCCTTCGAGTACTCGTACTGATTCGGCATGTCCTCGATGTCCTTGATGAAGCCCATCGTGGTATGCGAGTACGTATGGGTGGAGAAAGACGCTGCGCGAATCGCCTCGAAGAGCTTCGAGACAGGGTTCGCCGAATTCTTGTTGTATTCACCCAGCACGGCGCGGGACTCGGTCTTGAAGTCCGGTTCGCTGTACTGGAGGTTCTGGAACCTGTCGGCCTGGAGGGCGAGCATCGTCTCCAGGTCTTCCTTGGCGAACGTTATGTAGTAGTTCGTGAAGTCATCTGTCGTGTAGGCGTTCTCGCGGGCACCAGCCTTCGTGAGCGTCCGGCTCATGTCCTCCTGCGTCTGGTTCTTCGTGCCCCTGAACATGACGTGCTCGAAGAAGTGCGCGAAGCCGGTTTTGCCCGGCTCGATCTCGTTCCGGGAGCCGGTCTGCACCGGGATCTGCAGGGAAACGATGTTGGGAAAACCAGTGGGGACGATGATGACCTTGAGGCCGTTCGAGAGCGTGCGCTCCGTAGCCTTGAAGGGCAGAATGTCGCGCGATGCAGTCGCGGCCGACTGAGCCGCCACCGGAACGGGAGCGATGGCGACGAGTGCGGCGAAAGCGGCAGCCGGCACCGCCACCTGGAGGAAACGATGATTCATCTCGGGAATGTCCGTTTTGTTGGTTGGTCCGACCTTTCTTGTACACCGGGCGCGGCCCAGGTTGCCCTCGAGGTTACCGAAACGGGGCCTCGAACACCACCCTGCCCCCCGCAATCGTAATTGTCACCTTTGCATCGCGAATTGCGGGCGGCGGTACCTGCGTTATGTCCGAATCGAGAATCACGAGGTCTGCGAGTTTCCCGCGCTCGATCGAGCCCTTGATCCCATCCTCGAACGACGCATATGCCGCATCTATCGTGTAGGCGCGGAGTGCCTGCTCGACGGTGATCTTCTCATCCGGCACCCAGCCGTCCGGATTGCGATCGTCGAGCGTCCTTCGCGTCACTGCCGCATAGATCCCCTCCAGGGGCGTCGGAGGAGCGACGTGCCAGTCGCTCCCGAACGCCACACGGGCACCGGTGTCGAGAAGCGACTTGAACGCGTACGTGGTCCGGCTTCGCTCCGGGCCGATGACTCCATCAGCCCAGCGGCCATCATCTATTGCATGATAAGGCTGCATGCTGGGAATCACCCCGAGCGCACCGAAACGCGGCACATCGGCCGGATGAATATGCTGTGCGTGCTCGATCCTGAAGCGCCGGTCCTTCGGCCCGTTCTCCTTCGCTACACGCTCGAAAATGTCGAGCTGCGTGCGGATGGCGCGGTCGCCAATCGCGTGAATGAGAAGCTGCAGGCCCGCCTCGTCCGCTCCTGATGTCCACGAGTAAAGGTTCTCCTCACTCACCACCAGAAACCCCGAGTCGGCAGGTGCATCCGTGTACGCCTCGAGCATCGCGGCGGTATGTGAGCCGAGAGAGCCGTCGACAAAGCCCTTGAGCCCCCCGATGCGAATCCACTCATCACCCTTCCCGCTTTCCGTCACGACCTCCCGAAGTCTCTCCCACTGCGCGACGGGCGTGACGGCGTAGATCCGCGTGATCAGTTCATTCCGCCCGTGCGCCCTCCTGAAGACATCGAGGTCGCCAAAACTTCCCATGTTGTGGACCGACGTGACGCCCTGCTCGGACACGTATCTCATCGCCGCCCGTAGCGCCCGGTCGTTCATCTCGGCCGAGGGCGGCGGCTCGACGCTGTTGATGTAGGACATCGCGTTGTCCTTGAAGATGCCGGCCGGTTCTCCGGCCGCGTCGCGCACGATGGTCCCGCCCGAGACCTCGGGCGTCGCGGCTGTGACCTTCGCCGCGCCCATTGCAAGCCCGTTCGCCAGCGCCATGTGGCCATCGAGCCGCGATATCCAGACCGGGTTGTTCTGCGTAACCGAATCGATCCAGTCCCGCCGTGGAAGCTCGCCGCCCCAGTGCGTGTGATCCCAGTCGCCTCCGGTTATCCAGGTGCCTGGCTCGATCGTCGCCGCAAAAGCCTTGATGCGCGCTATGAACTCCTCCGGCGTCCGCGCATCGCGAAGCTGCACTGACGCCAGCCGGAATCCGCCGTCGACGAAGTGAACGTGGGAGTCAATGAAGCCCGGCGTCACCAGCGCGCCCTCTGCATCGATGACCCGGGCGGACGGAGTACCGCGCGCGAGCTTGGATATCTCGGCGCTCGAACCTGTCGCGATGATCCGATCGCCTCCGATTGCCACCGCTGATGCCCACGGCTGCTTCGCATTGGCGGTCCAGACCCGTGCATTTACGATCGCCAGTGTCAGGTCGCTGTTCTGTTTCATGTGGGTTGTGCAGGCAGGAAGCACGAGAAGGAGAGCCACCAGGAAGGTTTTCAAAACGAGTCCCTCGGCGGACGGCCAATGAGATGGAAGAGCGCCGCCGCGCCGATGTGCAGCGGCATCGCCAGCGCTATGACGCTGGAGTTGACCTGGTCGAGCCCGGGTATGACCTGGAGCACGAACCCCGCGACGGAGATGAGGGCGACGACAAGCGTCGCGCGACGCGCATCACGGAGAGCGGGAGCGGATGCCGCGGCATCCCCGCGCCTCTTCCAGATAAGGCGTACGATAAGAACCGCGGCGATCAACGATACCGGGTTGAGCTGGAACAGGTTCTCGTTGCGGTAGCTGTAGATGTGGTCGGTGAAGCCCCAGAGGAATGCGAGCAGCGTTCCGCCAATTCCGGCGATGACGCTCCATAACGTTGCCACAGCGAGAGCGCCAGTTTTTCCAGCCGCGCCCAGGGGCAGCAACCACAGAAGAATTCCTGCGGCCACGAACCCGGCAGCGATCGCGAGATAAACGCCGATGCCGCGGTTGACCGCTACTTCCTCGAGGGGCCGGCTGGCCTGGAAGAGAACCGTCTCACCTCTGACGAGCGGTTCCGACCCGTTCGGCGTCGCGACTCTTATCTCCTTCAGCTGCTCCTTCATCCTGACCGGCAGGAACATCTCCTCCCAGGCGCTGATTTCACGATCGACAGGTTGTCCCAGCCCGATCATCGTCCCCGTGAAGATTGCCAGGTCGTCCTGCGTGAGGCGCGATGTATGAAAGCGGTATGTAGTTCCGGTCCCCACCCGCGTTGAAGCCGCTTCAATCACTCCGCCGAGGGCGCCGTCGATTGCGTCCCGCACACGGGTTGAGCAGTTGTCGCGGTAGTAGTCGTAATCGTAGTGCCGGTTCTGCGGGAGATTGTTCCACGCGACGAATTCCGCCAGCCGCTGCCTTTGCGCGGGAGAGAGATTGAGCTCCTGCGCCCAGACAGTGCGGTTAGTCTGCCGATACTGGTCGACGGTCTGTTCCATGTCGAACGCGCCCATTGAGTAGCGCATTCGCCCCTGGATGAAGCGGGGAACGAAGTCGGTGTCCGCGAAATCGAACAGTCCCCAGTGGTAGGCGATGTCAGTACCGGCTTCGGCGTCGTGAATCCAGATCGCGTTGTGCCCGAACTTCTCCCACACCTGGTCGCCCGGCCCCATCGTGAGGAGATAGACCGTGAGATTCGATCCCGGCTCGCGGGAGGCCGGGGCTGCGGCCGACATTGGCAGGACTTGTCGATCCGGCGCCGGGGACTGAGCGGTAACGAACTGAGCCGCGGCGAACAAGACAGCCGCGATCACAGTCGAATCTCTCGACCCTCTTCAGCGGACCGGTAGATCGCCTCGATGAGCCGCATGACCTTGATCTGGTCTGTCGGGGGATCGTAGCTCGCCTCGTCATTGAGAACGGCTATGAAGTGGGCGATCTCCGCGCGGTATGACTGGAGGAAAACGCTCTCCCGTGCCGCCGCGCCGGTCGGCGACACATTCGTCGGCCTTCCGTTCAACTCCTTCACGACTCTCAGCGGGGACAGGCTGGCGCTGCCCTTCGTCGAGATGACCTCGAACCACCAGCGCTCCTCGTGACCCACGTACGCCCACGACACGTCGATGCTGAACGAGATGCCGCCGGCGCATTCGAACTGCACGAGCATCATGTCTTCCACAGACCCCTCGCCGGACTTGTCCATGTGCGCAGAGACGCGCACCGGGTCAGGAAAATCAGCGAGCCAGAGCGAGAGATCGAGCAGCGGGTAGCCGTACTCGAGAAAGGCGCCTCCGCCCGCCTCAGCCTTCCGATGCCGCCATCCCTGCATTCCGGCGCGGAACTGATACTGTCCGGAGCGCATGCCGATCACGCGCCCGAGCTCTCCGCCCTCTAGAAAGCGGCTAAGCTGCTGGACGTCGCTCCGGAACCGATGGTTGTTGCCGACCACCACTTTTCTGTCTGCGGTCTCGGCAGCCTTCAGGATGCGGTTTATCCCGTCGATCGTGAGGGAGAGCGGCCGCTCGCAGAGCACGTGCACCTTCTGCTTGAGCGCGCGAAGCACGTGCGGCTCGTGAAGATGATTCGGGGTGGCGATGACGACAGCATCCACCTCCTCCGAGTCAAGCAGCTCATCGATGTCGGTGAAGATGTCGGGAACGCCGAGCCGCTGGGCCAGCGCTCCGGCCTTCGGGCCATCGTTGTCGCAGATCGCGACGAGTTTCGCTCCCTTGACACGGGACAGCACCGGGAGGTGGGCGAGCTGCGCGATCGCGCCCGCCCCTACCAGACCGAGCCGGATCTCCGCGCTCACACCCTCATCCGCCGATTGGTCCCACTGTCGTGCCCTGGTAGTAGCTCGTGAGTATCGTTCGATAATCCTGCCCGGCGCGGGCGCGGCCAATCGCGCCGAACTGGCACATGCCGATCCCGTGACCGTAGCCGCCGCCGCGAAGCACGAGCTGATCTATGGCGCCCGCCGAATTTGTGCGTGTCTCAGCCGTAAAATATGTGCTGTTGAGCAGGCTGCCGCTCGGCGTGCGAAGAATGAACCTCACGTCGTTTCCGCGGACTACGTAGTTGCCTCGCGCTGTCTGGATCGAGACCGATGCCACACGGTCGGAAGGAGTCCTGCCAGTGACCTGGAAGCCCGAGATTCGCCCGAGAGAAAGTCGCGGGGTGCTCGCGCTCGTGGCCACCGGCGGCTCGGACGCGGGATTGACCGTGGCGAGATACTTCTCGAGGCTCTCCCTGAGCTCATCGCCGTTGAACGTCGTCGTCCAGCGGAAGCGGCCCGAGATGTCGCAATAGTACTTGTCAGTGCCCGGGACCTGGTCGCTCACGGGTCTCAGGTACGGCTCGTCATTCCTCCGCCACCAGACCTCAGAGACCGCGGCCGTGCGCCCGCCGCAAGTCGAGGAATACGGAGTGTTTATGATCCTGCCCGCGAACCTGACCACCATGTTCCGCGTGCGTTCTATCGCGACGTCAGACATCGTTTGCTCGGCGTCAACTCCTCCGTACGCCTGGTCCTGGATCGAGCCGTACATGTCGAACGCGCGATTCGCGGAGCTCGCCATGTGTATATAGCTGTAGCTGCGCGCAGCAACTGCCTGCGCCTCTACCGCTGCCTCGTCGCCCGGCTTCGCGACTCCGCCGATCTCGAGCGGGACAACGCCGCGCAGGTAAGACTCGACACCCAGCCGGTTTACGACGAGCACTCCGCCGTTGTTCGGGGTGATGACGAGGTCTCCGCGGTAGCGTTTGCCGTTCCACGTTACGAACGATCCCGGGGTGGTTGCCCTGATGAGCAGCGGCGGGGTCTGGCGGGAAGTCACAGATCCGTCGGCCTTCACGACGACGAGCTGCGCGCCACGACGCTCGACTCGCATAGTCGTCCCGGCTGTGCCCGACGTTACAAGGTTCGCGGTATTCCGGCTGTAGATGCGCCAGGTCCCTGTCCCTCCGACCCGCGCGTTCTCCGCGGCGGTCACAAGCGCGATTCGAACCGGCTGGTCGCCCTCGTCGGCCGGGATATCGTCTGCAGGTCTGGGCATTGTGGAGGCGCACGCAGCGGCTCCAAGGATTGCGACAAAAAGCGTCGTGCGCATTTGATTCCTCATGGCTTCATGACGATTGAGTGACACGTTTCCCAACACTTGAGGCAAGCGTAATCACCTTCCGTAACTGCCCACCGTGACAGCGAGCGGGAGGTTCCTGCCCTTCCGCATGACGCGCGCCGGGCTCGCCGGCACGCGCGCCCTGACCGAGGCGAGGAAGTCATAGTCGTCGACTACATCATCCACCATGACGTCAAGGAACTCTCCCGGACCGGCAGCCGTGTCGGCAAAGGTGACGCCGTCCACATCGTCCGCCTGCCATGGGAGGCGCCCAACCACCCTCCCGGTCTCATCTATCCTGTCCGCCAGCATGCGCGAGACCTTGCCGATGCGGGATTCGTACCGCTCGGCGGTGATCGATCTCTGGAGCTCGGTGAGAGTCTCCAGCCGCTCGCGCTTTATTGCATCCGGTACGTCGTCGAACATCTCCGCTGCGCGCGTGCCTTCCTGCGGCGAGTAGGCGAAGGCTCCGACGCGGTCGAACCTCGTCTCTTCCATGAACTCCAGCAGCTCGGCGAAATCCTGTTCTGTCTCTCCGGGGAAACCGACAATGCATGTTGTGCGGATCGCCACGCCCGGCACGGCGTCGCGGAACCTGGTGACCCGGTCACGTATCACCGCCTTTCGCTCCGGCCTCCGCATGCGCGCCAGCACGGCGTCCGATGCGTGCTGCATCGGCATGTCGAGATACGGAAGAATCCTCGGCTCGCGGGCAACCACTTCGAGGAGCCGGGGCGATATGCCGGTCGAGTACAGGTAGAGCATCCTGATCCACGGAATTCCGGTCTCGTCAACCAGTGACTCGAGCAGCTCGGGAAGCCTGACGCCGTCCCTGATGTCGCGTCCGTAATGTGCAAGATCCTGGGCTACGAGGTTTATCTCCTTTGCTCCCTGGAGCTCCAGCAGCTGCGCTTCGCTCACGATCTCGTCACGGGAGAAGGACCTGTGCCGGCCGCGCATCAGGGGAATCGCGCAGAACGCGCAGCCGTGATCACAACCCTCGCTCACCTTGAGATAACGCACGTGCGGAAGATCCCCGGTGTAGATCCTGACTCCGGGGTGCATGGCCACGGGATCGGTCCCCAGCAGTCCGCGCTCGGACAGCTCCTGAGCCAGCCGTCCGCTCTCCGACGCGCCGAGGAAGATGTCGACCTCTGGCAGGGCTGAAGCGAGCTCGAGCTTGTGCCGTTCAACCATGCATCCCATGCCGACTACCACCTGGCATGCGCCCTCGGTCTTGTATCGCGCCGCATCAACCATCGCGTCGATCGACTCCTTCTTCGCGGCGTCGATGAACCCGCAGGTGTTGACTATTATCACGTCGGCTTCGTCGAGCGCAGCGGTATACTCACCGCCGTAATCCGAAAGCTCAGCGAGATAACGCTCGGTGTCGACTGTGTTCTTGTCGCAGCCGAGTGTGATGAAGCCGACTTTCAACCTAGCGGTAGTTGCCGAACTTGAGCTCGACGCCGAAGTCTTTCGAGCGAAGCAGTGCCATCGCTTCCTGAAGGTCGTCCTTCGACGGCGACGAGACGCGAACCTGGTCGCCCTGAATCGCCGCCTGGACCTTCTTGAGCTTTGCTTCCTTTATGGCAGCGGATACCTTCTTCGCGGTATCACCGTCGAGCGCCATCTTGAGCTTGATCTGGCGGGTGACCGTGTCTCCCCCGGCGGGCTTGACGTCCCCGATGTCGAGATTCTTCACCGGGACTCCGCGCTTGATGAGCTTCGACTGGAGCACGTCGAAGAGCGCGTCCATTCGATACTCGCTCTCGGCCGCGAGGTCGAGAATCCCCTCGACCCGTTTGAGCTCGATCGTCGCCACCGAGCCCTTGAAGTCGTAGCGCTGGGCGATCTCCTTCTGCGCCTGGTTGACGGCGTTGTCGACTTCCTGGAGGTCGACGCCGGTCGTTACGTCGAATGAGGATTGGCTGGCCATTCGTCAAATCTAGCAAGTGCCGGAGATGGTGGCAGGAGATACCGCGGAAACCCGGGGGAAGCGGATCGGGCGGATCTTGACGGATCAGGCGGATCAAGCGGGTGCGCCGACAGAGATCATCCAGCCTGAAATGCTTTCCCGCGATGTTCCAACAAAGAACAAGAAACAATTTCATTGGGCAGAAATGGCATGCCGGGCGGAAGGACTCAGCCGCGGTTTGATTCGCCCAATCCGTCCAGATCCGCCCGATCCGCCCGATCCGCTTCCCTACGGTTTTATTCTGCCAGAAACTTTATCCGAGGAAAGATTCCAGAGCCCGCCGCCGGGAGTTGTGCCGCAGCTTCAGCAGCGCTTTCTCCTTGATCTGACGAACGCGCTCGCGCGTGATACCGAGGAGAGTGCCGATATCCTCGAGGGTCATTGGATCTTCGCCATCGAGCCCGAAGTACAGCCGGAGGATCTTCGACTCCCGCTCCTTCAATCCCGAGAGTGACTCCTCGATCGCCTCCGTGAGAGCTTTCTCGAAGGTCTGCTCATCGGGAGTTCGGTTCGTCGTGTCGGGGAGGTAGTCGAGCAGGCGGTTGTCCTCGCCCGGCGTCATCGGCGCGTCGAGCGACAGGTGCACCTGCGAGATCAGCATCGTCTTCGCGACCTCTTCCTCGGTGATATCGAGGCCCTCGGCGATCTCCCCGTGAGTCGGCTGCCGGCCGAGCTCCTGGAGGAGGGTGCTCGCCCTCTTGCCGATACGGTGAAGCGCGCCGGCCCGGTTGAGCGGCACCCTCACGATCCGCGACTGCTCGGCGAGCGCCTGCAGTATGCTCTGCCTGATCCACCAGACCGCATAGGAGATGAACTTTATCCCCTTCGTCTCGTCGAATTTGTGGGCGGCGCGGATTAGGCCGAGGTTGCCCTCGTTGATGAGGTCTGAGAGTGATACGCCCTGATTCTGATACTTCTTGGCAACGGACACCACGAAGCGCAGGTTAGATCTCACCAGCTTGTCGAGAGCTTCCTGGTCGTTTGTGCGTATCCGCTGCGCGAGAGTTACCTCCTCCTCGCGCGTTATCAGGGGGTAGACACTGATGTCTCGCAGATACTGATCCAGCGAGCCTTCCTCGAACTGCGACTTGCGATTTACCGAGACCGCCATTCCTGTTGCTGCTCCTTCCTTACGACCGCGGTAATATGCCTGACTCCGACTGCGGATGCGAGAGGGATCCGATCACTGAACCATCTCGCCGAACCGCTTCCATCGAACACGCGTGAGCCAGTCGAGCTTCACGTCGCCATCAGGATTGTAACTATAATAGACAACAAGAGGTTGTCCGCGCACAAGTGAGTCGGCGACAAGTCCCCAATAGCGGCTGTCCAGCGAGTTGTCCCTGTTGTCGCCAAGCACGAAGTAGTTACCGGGAGAGACGACCAGAGGACCCCAGTTGTTTCGCGTGGGGTGATACGCCGTGCTCGCTTCGAGGAGCCCTACGCGAAGCGGCGACCGGGGCGGAATCTTCACCGGGTCATCTGCGCCGAGTAGATACCCGAGCTGCCACTTGAACTCCTCATCCGTGACGTCGACGCCCGGCGAGGTGTGAAGTGCGTACGGCTCCTGCTGCAGGGCGCCGTTCAGGATCAGCCTGCCGTGACGCATCTCGAGCGTGTCGCCCGGCATCCCGACAATTCTCTTCACGAAGTTCTTCGTGCGATCGCGCGGCCACTGGAAGACTATCACGTCGCCGCGCATGGGACGCCGGATTGCGGGCAGCTTCACGCCAGTGAACGGAAGCTCAGCTCCGTAGACGAGCTTGTTGACGAGGAGAAAGTCGCCGACGAGCAGCGTGCCCTCCATGCTCCCGGTGGGGATCTTGAAGGCTTCGACGAAGAATGCGCGAACCATGAAGAACAGGGAGAGGGCGATCACGACCGAGCGGAACCATTCCCACACGAACGTCAGTCTCCCGTTCCTGCGGCCGTTTGCCCGCATCAGCGCACTTGCCCGCCTCTCCTCGCTCACCTGCATCAGTTCGGCTTTCTCCAGATTCCTAGTCGGGTGTACCAAGATAGTTGTCGATCTGGGCGCGCTGAAGAGTCCCGGAGAAGTCCGCGTACCCGACCTTCGTCTCCGAATAGAATTCGTAGACCTGCCAGCCGCCTTCGCGGTGCCCGTTCCCTGTCTGTTTTACCCCTCCAAACGGCAGGTGTGCCTCGGCTCCGATCGTAGGGGCGTTGACGTAGGTGATGCCGTTGTCGAGCTCGTTGAGCGCGCGGAACGCAATGTTTACGTTTGACGTGTATATGGATGACGACAGTCCGTACTTCACGTCATTGTTCACCGCAAATGCCTCGTCGGCGCTCGCCACACGGATGACCGAGAGGACGGGGCCGAATATCTCCTCCTGCTCGAGCCTCGTTCCCGGCTCCACACGCGCGAAGATCGTCGGCTCGAAGAAATTGCCGTCGGCAAGTTTCTTCGCATCGCCGCGGCGGCCGCCGCACAGGAGATCGGCTCCGTCCTCCTGGCCAATGTCGATATAGCGCTCGACTTTCGCCAGCGATGCGTCGTTTATCAGCGGCCCGACGTCCGTGCCGGCCTTTCTTCCGTCACCGAGCTTCAGCGCTCTTGCCTTGTCCACCAGCATGCTCAAAAAGTCGTCGTGTATGCCGCCCTGAAGAATGAGCCTGCTCGTGGCGGTGCATCGTTGCCCCGTGGTTCCGAACGCGCCCCAGAGCGCGCCCTCCAGGGCCAGCTCGAGGTCAGCATCGTCGAGTACGATCTGTGCATTCTTGCCACCCATCTCGAGCGACAGCCGCTTGTGCATCCGTCCACAGATTTCGCCGACGATCCGGCCGGTTTCAGTCGACCCGGTGAATGAGATCAGCGGGATCTCCGGATGCTCGACGATTGCCGCGCCGGCTTCCTCACCGGTTCCGTGAACCAGCTGAATCACTTCGGGTGGCAATCCTGCCTCGAGCAGTATCTCTACGAGGAGCGTTCCCGTGTGAGGCACATCCTCGGCAGGCTTGAAGATCACCGAGTTCCCGCAGACCAGCGCGGGAAACATCTTCCACGTGGGGATCGCCATCGGGAAGTTGAACGGGCAGATAAGTCCGGCGACGCCGATCGGCCGCCGGTAGCTCATCGCCCACTTGTTGCGAAGCTCGCTTGGCACGGTGTGCCCGAAGAGCCGCCGCCCTTCGCTCGAGGCGTAGTAGGCAGTGTCGATTCCCTCCTGGACATCGCCGCGCGTCTCGGTCAGCGGCTTCCCCATCTCGCGGGTCATCGCATCGGCGATCTCTTCCTTTCTCGCGGACATCAGGTCGCCAACGATGCGTAGCACATCGCCTCGTGCGGGCGCGGGCGTTGCCCGCCAGGCAGCGAAGCCGCGCTTTGCGCTGTCGACGGCACGCTGGACGTCTGTCGCCCCCGAGCGCGGGAATGCCCCGATGAGATCGTTGCGGTCGGCGGGGTTGCGGTTCTCGAAGTACTCGCCGGAGTCAGGCCCGGCCCAGGCGCCGCCTATGAAGTTGTTGAACTGTTTCATTGATTTGAAGATCGCTTATGAGTGCTCGCGCGTCAGCGCATAACGCTCGATTTTCTTGTAGAGGTTCGACCGCGGCATCTCCACGGCTCGCGCTGTCTCCGACACGTTCCAGTCGAACTCCCGGAGCTTACTGAGAAGATAAGCCCGCTCGGCGGCTTCCTTGAATTCCTCGAACGTCCTGAGGGCGGTCAGGCCGCCGAGACCTGTGTCGTCAGCCACCCTCGCGCCGGCAAGCCTGTCTACATCCTTCGCCGTGAGCTCCGGACCAGTCGCGAGGATGAGCATCCGCTCGACTGTATTCCTGAGCTCCCGCACGTTCCCCGGCCAGTCGAGCTCCATCAGCCTGGCCAGTGCGGATTCCGCCACACGCCGGGGGGTGATTCCCTCCCGCTCCGAGAGGACCGACACGAAGTACTCGACCAGCTCCGGGATGTCCTCACGATGCTCGCGGAGCGGCGGGACATGAACGGGAACGACGTTGAGGCGATAGTAGAGATCCTCACGGAACCGTCCCGCGGCAATCTCCTGCTCGAGATTCTTGTTCGTTGCCGCGAGTACGCGAACGTCAACGGTTATCGTCTTCGATCCGCCGATGCGCGTTATCACGTTGTCCTGAAGAACGCGCAGCACCTTTGCCTGTGCGCTCATGCTCATGTCCCCGATCTCATCGAGGAAGAGCGTCCCCTTGTTTGCCTGCTCGAACTTCCCCGGGCGGTCGGCGATCGCCCCCGTGAACGAGCCTTTCATGTGACCGAACAGCTCGCTCTCTATCAATTCCTGGGGAATCGCGGCGCAGTTCACTTCGACGAACGGCTTTCCGTCGCGTGGCGAATGCCGGTGGAGAGCACGAGCCACGAGCTCCTTCCCCGTTCCGTTCTCGCCCGTGATGAGCACCCTCGCCGGAGTGGTGCCGACCTTCTCGATCTTCTCCCTCAGAACCCGCATCACCGGCGAGCTGCCGACTATCTCGTATGCAGACGTGCTGACGTTGCGGAGGCGGGAATTCTCCTCGCGAAGGTTGAGGTGATCAAAGACATTCCTCAGCATCACGAGAATCCGGTCAGTGTCGAGCGGTTTCTCGAGGATCTCGTATGCGCCGAGCTGCGTCGCCTCCACCGCGGTCCGAATCGTCGCATGGCCGCTGATCATCACGACAGTGGCGACAGGATCTATCTCGCGGATCTTCCGCAGCGCCTCCATCCCGTCCATGCCGGGCATCTTCACATCCATGAAGACGAGATTCGGCCTGAACTTCTGGTACTCGGCGATGCCTTCCGTGGCCTTTGAAGCCGTGCGAATCTCGTATCCCTCGTACTCGAGGAGCTGGCCGAGGGCGGCGCGTATTCCCTGCTCGTCGTCGACCACGAGGATGCGCCGGTTCATTCGGTCGCCTTGTACACTGTGATGCGTCCGTTGGCGATCCGGACGTCGCCGATGTATGCCGGGAGGGTCATAGGAAGCGCATCGTCGGAAACGCCTTCGGGCATCTCTCCTTTCCTCATGGCGCGGATGAGACGCGGCACTATTGCTGACGGAACCGGGAATGCGCCGATCCTCACTTCCTTCACCTGGAATTCTCCAACGCCCGGTCGCAACACCCGCATCGTTCCGCCGAGCTGCACGGTGTCCCGGGTGCCGAGCATTGCCGCGATCGGGCCGAGCACGCCCGGGCCCCCCACGTCGCGCAGCGCGATGTTCGCGCGCACGAACAGGCGGTCATCCTTTATCGACGATGAGATCTCCTCTGATGAAGCCGGAAGCTGCTTCGAAACGGCGAGGAAGATATAGGAAGACGCTTCGCCGGCGGTCAGGGTCGCGTAGGCCGGGCCGCGAGGCGCCGACAGCGATTCTATCGCACGCTGGGCGCGGGTCGCCTTCTCGGCGGACAGGGGCTCCCAGGAACCGGGCACCGCAACGGCTGTGGTGTCGGGCCGCGGGTCACCGGCATAACGGCGGTATATCCCCTCGAGCCTGTCACGGTTGAACCACCCGACGATGGCGAGGATTATCAGAAAAACGAGGCAGCCAAGCCTGCGGAAGAAGCCGAACATTTATGATCAGTGCCTTGAGTCGAGTGACGGAATATCCCCTGTTGGACAGCCTGTGCAAAGGCCGCCCCCTCCGGAATCGGGCAAACCCCGCGCCTGACTCGGCCTGCCCCGTTAGTTTTTTTCGCGATGACCGACGCCCCACTCCCGCGCAAGGAAGCCGCCCCAGCCGGCGGATCGCTGCTCAGGTCGCTCGCCGACAACAGCGCGGGAGATTCGCTGGCAACGCGAATGCGGCGGGCCCGGTTTGCGCTCTTCCTGTCCCTGCTGGGCAGGCTTGAAGGGAGGGCCGAGATACTCGACATCGGCGGAACGCAGGAGTTCTGGAGCGTGATGACCGGGGGTGATCCCGGGAACGTCAGGGTCACGCTCCTCAACATCGATCACCAGCCCGTCACGTCAGAGAAGTTCGTGAGTGCCGCCGGCGACGCCCGTTCGATGCCGCAGTTCGCCGACAAGTCGTTCGACGTGGTTTTCTCGAATTCTGTGATCGAGCATGTTGGCAGCTACGAGGACCAGCGGCGCATGGCGCAGGAAGTTATGCGCGTTGGGAAGCGATATTTCGTGCAGACACCGAACAGGCGCTTTCCGCTGGAGCCGCATTTTCTTTTCCCGTTTTTTCAGTACCTGCCGTCGCGGGTGAGAGCCTGGATGGTTCACAGGTTCGACGTCGGCTGGTACAAGCGGATTCCCGACTACGCTGCGGCAAAGGCGGAGGTCGATTCAATCCAGCTCCTCACGCGGAAAAGATTCGCGGCGCTTTTCCCTGGTGCCAGACTTCACGTGGAACGGCTGGCGGGGCTGCCGAAGTCGTTTGTCGCCTACGGGGGATGGGACTAGGAGGCGAGCGCCAGCTTGAGGTGCCTTGTGGCTTCAGTAAGCGCTTCGGCGGCGACTGGGCAGATGCGCTTCCCGCTTCCTTCGCGGATGATCTTCAGCGCGGTCTCACGGCCCAGTCCCGCGCGATACGGGCGGTTGGCCGTGAGCGCTTCGTACATGTCTGACACGCAGAGGATTCTCGCCGATATGTCGAGCTCATCACCGCTCACCCCCCAGGGATAACCGGATCCGTCGAGTTTCTCGTGATGCAGCGCCGCCGTGCGCGCGAACGTCGAGAACGCGCCAACCCGCTGGAGGATCTCCCACGTGAACAGTGGATGCCGCTGCATCTCGGTGCGCTCTTCCGGTGTCAGGGGCCCGGCCTTGTCGAGAATCCTCGATGAGACACCGAGCTTCCCGACGTCGTGAAGCAGCGCCGCCCGGTTCAGAACCCGTACTTCGTGCTTCTCGAATCCGAGCTCGTATGCCACGGCACGGGCGTACTTCGCGACGTTCGTTGAATGCTGGTAGGTGAAGGGCGACTTCGAATCGATTATCTCGGCGAATGCCCGCGCGACTTCGTCGAGCCCGTCGTCGTCAACGTAGCGCGTGTGCTGCTGTGGCTCGAGCGAGATCGCGATGGCGGTCGATTCATCCGAGTGCAGGGCTTCCCACCATGCAGTCTCCTCGCGCCATGACCTGATTATTCGCGCAAGCGAAGGATCGAACCACTGGCCGCTTCTTTCGCGCGCGATCCGCATCGCCGGGAGCAGGCCGCGCTGGCTGTAGAAGGCGTCGACCGACTGCGCGAGGAGGATGATTCGCGAGAACAGTGGTATCTCGTGGCCCACCAGCCCATCGGGCCCTCCCGAGCCATCCCAGTGCTCGTCGATCCCGCGGATGGCTTCCGCAGTTGCGGTGGAGAATCCGAGGCGGAGCGCGATGCCCTGGCCGCGCTCGCCGCGCGAAAGATTCGGAATGTTTCCATTCACCGAGCTCGTGCGGCGCAGGAGCGAGCCGAGCCGCTCCCTGACGCTTATTGGCTCGGGAAGCAAAAGCCTTGGCTTCGTCGGCGAGTCACCCGTGAGAGCCTCTGCCACGCGCTTGGAATTGCCCGAGCATCCCGCATCCTTCAGAAGGAGCGCTCCGTAAAGCGCGACCTTGTCGAATGCCGAAAGGTCGAGTTCTTCGGCGATTCGCATTCCTATTATGCAGGTGCGGACAGTGTGCCCCGGCTCCTGGCCCTCAGTCAGGTCGAGCGCGCTCGACATCGCGGCGAGGACCTCGGAGAGGGCGACGTCGGCAACGGCAACTGGTCCCGCCGGTGGTGAGGCGGGGCGTCCGGAGTAATCCCGGGCGTCGAAGAAAGAGGAAGCTGTAGCAGTCATGGGCGCCAACCATAGAGACGCGCGACGGCTCAATGTGTTTCGATGTGCCCGCCTGGCAGCCGAGTTGTCTCTGAGTTTGGCGATACACCAGGGATCAGGTCGAGCCCCGGAGACAGGTTCCGCACCGCTCGCATCGGTGAGCTCATCACAGTGATGTCGTCGACTATGAAGTCGTCGATCTAAGGCCGGCACCATCCATAAGCCGGGAGCCATCCGAGTACTCGGCTTGTCATCCGCCAGAATGACCCCGAGCACTCGGCTAGTCACAGGAAAATCAGAGCCGCTGTATCTCAAGGATCTCGACAACGGTGCCACGCTGGTCCGGGGACATCAGATCCGGTCGAAGCTTCAGCAGGGCCCTCACTCGAAGGCCATCCTGCCGGAACGCCGCATCCAGCTGGATTGGTTCGTAGGTAAGGTTGTCGTCTGCGCAGAGAGCGTACGATCCACCGTTGATCTGGCTAAGGCAAACCGCCGCTTGTATCCGTCGCGTTGACTCGAAATCAGTAGTCGTTTGACATGCGGCTGTCGAGGCGATGATTGCTGCTGCGGTCACCTGAAGCCTAGGAAAGGTGTTCATGAGAGCCCCGTTTCAAACTGTGGAATGCCTGCGTGCAATACGAATATCTATGTGCATCTGATCGACACATCTGGTAATAACGCCAACCGGCACCTTGGCGGAGGTCCACGATACTTCGCCTGTTGACGCAGCAGGCGATCAGTGCAAGAAAGCGAGGCCATTTCTCTTTGATGCCTCCGCCTTTTTTCGTCGCGAACGGGCGTTTCCCAAGATACGACGAATTCGGCTGGCCAGTTGCGTCATCGATAAATGCAAGAGTGAAGCATTTAAATATGGCTAGTCGCACAACCGAATAATTGGCGCCATGAGACTGTGAGCTTCACGCACGATTCCACAATGCCTGTTTCATATCAGCAATGTGCAATTCTCTATCATCAGGTGCCGCAGGTAGCAGGCGGCATTGGTCGGCTTTGTAGACCTTATGATAAGAGAGACGCAATGTGTTTCGGACGCGCTCCTGCCCGCCCGCCTGCCAGTCACGGCGACCGGACGATGGGCCTGAACCGTAGAGCTTCGGCGATGTGCGCAGCACAAACCGCTGCGGACTCGTCGAGGTCGGCAATCGTGCGTGCCACTTTCAGCACGCGGTGATATCCCCGTGCCGACAGCGACAGCGTGGTGGCCGCCGCATGAAGCATCGAGCGTGAATCTGTCTCGATCCCGCCATTTGTGTCGATCCATCTCCCATTTGCGTGAGCATTACACGTTATCCCCCGCATTTTTGCGAAGCGTTTCAGCTGGCGCTCCCGTGCCGCGGCGACCCGGAGCCTCGTTGACGCAGACGACTCGCCTCCGGTTACCGCGCTCAGATCGCGGAGCGCGACCGCTCCGACAGTTACGTGCATGTCTATCCTGTCAGCCAGCGGGCCCGACATCCTCCCCGCGTACCTCTCGACATCCGCCACCGAGCATGTGCAGACTCCGGCCGGATCCCCCAGTCTCCCACAGGGACAGGGATTCGTGGCTCCGACAAGCGTGAACTTCGCGGGAAACCTCACCGAGCTCGAGACGCGCGAGATTGCGACGCGGCCATCCTCCATCGGCTGCCTGAGGCCGTCGAGCACGCTGCGGGGAAACTCGAGCATCTCGTCGAGAAAAAGCACTCCGTTGTGCGCGAGACTCACCTCGCCGGGCCGTGGCGACGATCCGCCTCCGATCAGTCCCGCGCTGGAAATCGAGTGGTGCGGGGCGCGAAACGGTCTTATGGAAGAGGTGATCGATTCGCTCGTCAGCGTGCCGGCGACTGAATGGATTGCCACAACCTCGAGCGATTCATCCTCCGTCAGCTCGGGAAGTATCCCCGGCAACCGGCGGGCAAGCATTGTCTTTCCGGCGCCCGGCGGGCCGACCATCAGCATGTTGTGAGCGCCAGCGGCGGCAATTTCCAGCGCGCGCTTTGCGGTTTCCTGGCCCACGACGTCGCTCAGGTCGAGCGACTCTGATCGAGCGGCGGTGCCACAGATCGGAGGCGCAGACGACGCAAGCCCTCCATCGCGAAGCTCCTTCACAAGCAGGCTCAGCGAGCAAGGCGCGGCCACGCGTAGCGCGCTCACACGCGACGCCTCGGCAACATTCGCCGGCGGAATCACGATTTCGGCGATGCCGGTTCCGGCTGCGTGGCGCGCGATCGACAATGCCCCGCGGATCGAGCGCAGCTGACCATCGAGGCCGAGCTCGCCCGCGTAAAGCCGTCCTGCCACGGCATCGGGTGAAAGCTGGCCTGTGGCGACAAGTATCCCGAGCGCAATCGGCAGGTCGAAGGAAGTGCCTTCCTTGCGCACGTCGGCCGGGGCGAGGTTGATGGTGATGCGGCGCGGTGGAAGCGTGAAGCCGGAGTTGACTATCGCTGCGCCGACACGTTCCCGGCTCTCCTTTACGGCACCGATTGGCAGTCCGACAAGAGTCCACTGAGGCAATCCAGCCGCTGCATCAACCTCGACCAGGATTTCATAGGCCTCGATTCCCGTCAGGGCAGCAGACCTTATCGCCGCAAGCATCCCGCATGCTGAGCACCCGCAGGCTGCTGCGCGGCATCACGGCCCGACAGAGAGCATCGGAAAAACGCACCTGTTCGGCGTGGACAGCGGGACCATTTGCGGGCGCCCGGCGTATAACAGGAATGTCAGACGTCCGGGCGCCCATTTCTCGAGGTCACAGATGCTTGAGCAGATTCCGATGAGGAACCGCGTTATCGCAGTACTGCTGCTGGCTGGCGGGCTTACGCCTTCGGCTCAGGCTGCGCAGATACCCTCTCAGACAAAACAGGCAGCGAATGCGACGCCTCAGCAGAATGAGTTCAAGCGGCCGAGCGACGCCGAGCTGAAGAAAGAGCTCACGCCGATACAGTTCGCCGTGACGCGGCGCGACGACACGGAAATGCCTTTCCGCAACGCGTACTGGGACAACCACGAGGCAGGCATCTACGTCGACATTATCTCAGGTGAGCCTCTCTTCAGCTCACTCGAGAAGTACGATTCGAGAACCGGCTGGCCCAGCTTCTACAAGCCGCTCGAGCCGCAGAACATCCGGACGACCACGGATTTCAAGCTCGGCTATCCGCGCAAGGAAGTGCGGTCGAGACTTGCTGACTCGCATCTCGGCCACGTTTTCGACGACGGCCCGCGGCCGACCGGACTCAGGTACTGCATGAACTCTGCGGCGATGAGGTTCGTTCCGGTATCGCGGCTCGTGGCTGAGGGATACGGGAAGTATCTCCCGCTGTTCAAGAAGCAGTAGCGATCGCCAGCACGATCAGTAGAAGCTGACCGATCCGTTAGCGGCGATCCGCTTCAGCCTCACCTCGTTGATGAGCGAGGTCTCGAGTATCCACAGGTCACCGTTCGGCGCGACCATTCCGCCGGTTGGCGACCAGGGAAGTCCGGAGCGGGAGATTACGCTCACTTCCCCGCGTGGGCTGACCCGCTTCACCTCACCGGTGCCATAACTCGCAGCGTAAACGTTGTTGCCTGCATCAAGCCAGAGTCCCATAACAGCATGCCGCCTGTTGACAGCGAAGCGGGCCGGACTCCGGGACGCGATCCCGGGCGACATGATGAGAACCTTGCCGTCGGGAAGAATCCTCTTCAGGTCGGCCGAATCGATGAGATAGACTGTCCCATCGCGACCGGCAACCATCGACCGGACGTCCCGGAAACTCCCGCGGGAGTGAACCGCGGCCGGCTCCCCGTTCCTCCGCTTCCATATCTCCGTGGGTGGTTCTCGGCGGGCCCAGTACATGGTGCCCGATGAATCGCGGGTGAATCCGTAGTCGGTCAGGAATCCCTCCGAGGCCGGAATCACGTCGGTGATAGTCCCGTCCGGCGCGCGCTTCCAGACCCGGTGACCCCACTTCTTCGTCCGCCTTCCCTCATACCAGGTATGGTCGCCGTACAGGTTGCCCTGCGAATCGAGATAAAGCTCGTGAGCGTGGACGTTCGGCACCGCGATCTGCCGCCGTCCGTCGGGCGCGATCATAATCACCCGCTTGAGATCCGAGTAGAAAACGTTGCCCTGCCCATCCATGACCACGGACGTCGATGGATGAGCGAATGCTTTTGACGGGGCGAGAAGGGCGAATGCCACGACCGCGATCGTAGATGCCAGCCTGCGCACTGAGTGCCTCAGTCGAACGGGTATTTACTATTGCGTTC
>JBPCJP010000005.1:0-5623 GCA_051005175.1 Gemmatimonadaceae bacterium
GGGAGCGGATGCTGGCGAGGTTCCTGTCTCCCGCTGTCGAGCCAGAACTCGTTCTTTGCAGTGTCGGGCGGCTCGTGCCGAGGAAAGGTGTGGCGTGGTTCATCGATGAGGTCATGCCGACGCTTCCCGATGATGTCTGCTTCCTGGTCGCCGGCGAGGGAGCAGAACGGGGGCGAATCACTGACGCGATCCGACGGCACGACCTCGAGGACAGGGTGCGATTGCTCGGGCCCGTCACCGATTCCGACGTTGAGCTTCTCTACCAGGGGTCGGATCTCTTTGTAATGCCGAATGTCCGGGTTCCGGGCGACATGGAAGGATTCGGGCTGGTTCTCGTCGAAGCGGGACTTTCCGGATTGCCAGCCGTTGTCGCGCGCCTCGAGGGGATCGCCGACGTTGTCACGGAGGGACAGAACGGTCATCTCGTGGAGTCCCGGGATGCGGCAGGATTCAGGGACGCAGTCATGAGGTACTACGACTCGCCGTCCGGACTGCGGGATGCCTCCGATAGGGCGAAACGGCACACCGCTGCGACGTTCGGCTGGGACCGGGTGACGCAGCGATACCTGACCATTCTCGAGGCACGCGCCCGCCGCTGACCGCGACTACCCGGCGATTGCGCGCGTGTTGCGCCGCACGCCGGCAAGACCCAATTTCGGATTCCTTCAATCCCGGACAACGATGCTCAGCAGAACGTTATTGATGCTTGCTTCCGCTCTGGCCGTCTGCGCCGCCCCGTCCCCGTCCGCGGCGCAGGCGCGTCAGCTCGACTGGGATGCACTGGCGAAAGAGGGTCAGCTGATTCTCTCCGAATACCTCCGCATCGATACGTCGAATCCGCCCGGAAACGAGCTTCCGGCTGCCCGGTTCCTCAAGGCGATACTCGATAAGGAAGGAATAGAGGCTCACATCCTTGATTCAGCGGCGTTCGACGGAAAACACGCGAACCTTTATGCACGGTTGAAGGGGAACGGGTCGAAGAGGGCTATCGCGCTCGTCAATCACATGGACGTGGTCCCGGCGACTGCATCGGAATGGAGCGTCAGCCCGTTCTCGGGCGAGGTGAAGGACGGCTATATCTGGGGACGCGGGGCGATCGACATGAAGGGAGAGGCGATTGCGCACCTGATGGCGATGATTGCGCTCAAGCGATCGGGCGTAACGCTGAATCGCGACATCGTATTCATCGCGAACGCCGACGAGGAGTACACGTCGACGGGAGCGATAATGTTCGTGAAGAACAATGCCGGGCTGATCGAGGATGTCGAGTACATCATCACCGAAGCTACGGAGAACTCTGTCGTTGACGGACAGGTCCGCTACTTCTCGGTTGGCGTGGCCGAAAAACGGACTTTCTGGCAGAAGCTTACGGTGAAGGGCGTTCCTTCACACGGCTCCCGGCCGACGAAGCAGAACCCGGTTCCGCGGCTTGTCGCGGCGCTCGACAGGATCGCGAAGTATGAGACTCCGCTGCATGTAACACCGGGCGTCGACAAATTCTTCCGGGACATATCGAAACTTTATCCTGAGCCCAGGAGGAGCTGGCTCGCCGACGTCAGGAAAGCCGTGGAGAATCCGGAGGCACGCGAGTGGATACTCAGCGACGTCTACTGGAATGCGTACCTGAGGAACACGATTTCACTGACCGGCGTCACGGGATCCAACAAGACGAACGTGATTCCCCCCGAGGCGACGGCCGAGATAGACATCCGCCTGCTGCCCGATACTGATCCGGCGCAGCTCCTCGCCACGTTGAAGGGCCTGGTCGACGATACGGCCGTGCACTGGAGCACCATCCTCGAGCCAAAGACCCCACTCGAGAGCCCGGTAGACACCGAGCTATTCCGTGCGATCGAAAGAGCGGCAAGGGACCGGGCGCCGAATGCATTCGTTACGACTCCGATGCAGACGGGCGCAACCGACCGGCCTACCTACCGGAAGCTCGGAATAATCACCTATGCGATCGACCCGTTCCTTACCGAGCAGGCCGAGCGGCAGAAGGGGGTGCACGGAAACAATGAGCGGCTCTCGGTGGCGAATGTCGGGTTCGGCATACGCTACGTCTACGACATCCTGCGTTACGCTCAATAGTTCGGACATCCACCGTGGAGATCTGATGTATTCAAGACTTGCGGGACAGCTGCTGGCGGTGGCGATGCTCGTCACAGTTTCATGCGGTCGGCTCGGAGGCGGCAGTTTCGAGGAGGTGCCGGAGCCGGTCCCGAATCTTTCGTCGGCTGACGAGCAGGCGATTCGCGCCGTCATCCGCAATCAGACCGAGGCGTGGGGGAGGCAGGATGCCGTCGCCTTTTCGCGCGATTTTGCGCAGGACGGGATCTACACGAACATCCGCGGCGAGTCACTGAGGGGTTACGACGCTTTCCTTCAGCAGCACGAAGCCGTGTTCAGGACATTGTTTCGCAACACGTCAATTGCACAGGACATCACAGTCCTCGTCTCCCCCGAGCCGGGGGTTGCGCTTGTTGAGGCGCTGACGGCTCTGAGCGGGATTTCCCAGCCGCCTCCGGGGATCGTGCTGGATGACCGCGGCCGGCTTCGGACCCGGGTGCTGCAGGTGCTGGTGAAGCGGGGCGGGCTCTGGAAGGTCGTGGCTCATCACAACGTCGACGTGAAACGCGGCCTGAATGTTCCCGAGCCGCGGCTAAACGACTGAGCGTGCCGGAAGCGTGGCTGACCGGCCCGGTTGCGGGGGTTCCTCCCTTCCTTCAGCCCGTGGCTCACGCGCTGCTCAATGCGAAGGAACAGGTCGAGGCCGCAATCGAAGTGCTGGATGCGGAGCAGCTCGCGGCCCGGCCGGGCGGCGCGGCCTCGATCGCCTGGCACGTGACACATGCAATTGGCAGCCTCGACCGCCTCTTCACATATGCGCGCGGCGACTCGCTCTCTGATGTCCAGCGTGCCACCCTCGAGGCGGAGCAGCGTCCGACGAATTCCCCGCCGAACGCAGCAGAACTGATCGCAGATTTCGCCCGGTCCGTGGAAAAGGCTATTGACCAGCTCCGCGGGACAGACGAGAAAACCCTGCTCGAGGTGCGCGAGGTGGGTCGCGCACGGCTACCGTCAAGCGTGCTCGGGCTGCTGTTTCACGGCGGCGAGCACACCGCGAGGCACGCGGGCCAGGTCGTGACTACGGCAAAGCTCGCACGTAAGGCCGGTTAACTCTTGTGGCGGAAGGTAATTCTGCCGCGGGTAAGGTCGTACGGGGATACCTCGAGCGTAACGCGATCTCCCGCGAGCACCCTGATGCGGAACCGGCGCATCTTGCCCGCGATCGTCGCGTGCACGTCATGCCCGTTCGATACAAGCACGCGGAACGTCGCGTCGGGCAGTACTTCGGTTACAGTCCCTTCCAGCTCGATTGCCTCTTCCTTGGCCAGAAATCTCCGTTGCCGTGGAATGAAACGATGAAAGAAAGGGCCACTCTGGTCAATCCAGAGTGGCCCTTCCCCTATCCTGCTCTTGCTGCGAGTGGGATCAACGAACCTTCGTCACGTTCTCCGCGGCGGGACCCTTCTGGCCCTGCACTACGTCGAACTCGACCTTCTCGCCTTCGGCGAGCGACTTGAAGCCGCTACCGTTGATGGCGGAGTGGTGAACGAAACAATCCTTCTGGCCGTTCTCCGGGGTGATGAATCCAAAACCCTTTGCATCGTTGAACCACTTCACAGTTCCTGTGGTACGCATTCTGGTACTTCCTCGTGTTGGTGTTCGTCGGAAGTCCGGAAATTGCCGTACCCGCCGACCTTGTTCTGACTCGCCAAACTGAAAAGAGACCCGGTATTATCCAGGTCCCCATTGTGTGTTCGCTGGCTCGTCGTGCGCACGCATGTGTGCGTCAGTCATTTAAGATACCCAATAGATATGGGGAAGTCAATGTGAGCCTGCCCATCAAGCCGCCCTACCCGCCCACGGAGGCAAAAGGACAAAATGACTGACGAAACCGGCACGCGAAGAAATTTCCGCTCGGGCGTGAAGTGGGAGCCGCTGGTGGGATACTCCAGAGCCGTGCGCGTCGGAGCTCATGTTCATGTCTCGGGCACGACGGCTACCGGGGATTCGGGCGGAATTGTCGGGCCGGGCGACCCGCACGCACAAACGGTTCAGGCGATCTCCAACATCCGTCGCGCGCTCGAAGCGCTCGGTGCAACGCTGGAGGATGTTGTCAGGACGCGGATCTACGTCACGAACATCGCGCATTGGGAGGAAGTCGGCCGCGCGCACGGTGAAGCGTTTGGAGAGATTCGCCCGGCTACTTCGATGGTGGAGGTGAGCGCCCTCATTTCCCCGGACATGCTCGTCGAGATCGAGGCTGACGCGTTCATCATCCCGGGCCTCGAGAACCCGGCGCCGCCGGCTCACTGATGAGCTACGCATTCCATACGGCTGACGTCTTCACCGACGTTGCGTTCGGCGGAAATCAACTCGCCGTCCTTCCCGATGCACGCGGATTGTCGTCCGGTCAAATGGCGCAGATCGCGCGGGAGTTCAACTTCTCGGAGACAATCTTCGTGTTTCCCCCGGAGGATCCAGCGAACACGCGCCGCGTAAGGATATTTACGCCGGGCGCCGAGCTCGCTTTCGCGGGTCATCCGACCGTTGGCGCAGCCTACGTGCTGGCGCTGACGGGAGAGATAAGTCTCGACGGCGACGAAACGAGAATCGTTCTCGAGGAGGGAGCAGGCCCCGTCCCGGTCCTGATAAGGTCGCGGGAAGGCAAGCCGTATTTCACCCAGCTCACCGCGCCGAAGATTCCCGAGCTTGTTCGAAACGATTTCGACGCTGAGATCATCGCGCGCGGGCTCTCCCTCGGGACCGGTGATCTCGATCTCGACAACGGCAAGTCAATCGAAGTCGTGTCAGCCGGCGTTCCCTTCCTCATCGTGCCTTTGAAAACAGTCGAGACGCTTGGCCGCGCAAGGCTCGATCAGCAGGCCTGGGAAGCGGTTGTCAGAAGCGGAGGAACTACGGAAGTCTTCATCTTCACCGAAGACGAATCATCGAAAGCCCGCGACGGCGTGCGCGACGGGGATGGAATGGTGCGAGCGCGAATGTTCGCGCCATCGTTCGGGATTCCCGAAGATCCCGCCACCGGCGGGGCATGCGCCTGCCTCGGCGGATATCTCGCGTGGCGGTCGGCGCGAACCGACGGCACGCTTCGCTACGCCGTCACGCAGGGAATCGAAATGGGCCGGCCAAGCCTGCTCGAGATCGAGACCGACATCGAGCATGGGCGAGTCACGCAGGTGCGGGTCGGCGGCGCATCAGTGCTGATGACGACCGGAACACTCCACATGCCCTGAAGTCGAACAAACCCCCGGCTCGGATCTGCATCTCGAGCCGGGAGCGTGAACTACTGTATGAAGTTGTAGAGACCGTAGAGACCGACAGCCGCGCCGGTCACCGCGATCAGGATGCCCGCGGTCCCGCCGATTGCGGCACCGATGATGAGCGCGGCACCGCCGACCACCATCAGGGCAATGTTCCGGCCTGCTCCAAGTCGTGCTTCCTGCATCGGAGCGGCCGCGTCTGCTGCGGGCGCGCGCTGAATGCCGACGACAGCGTTACTGACGGTAGGGCCGGCCTGTGTGGCCGAATGGGCCGG
>JBPCJP010000006.1:0-4028 GCA_051005175.1 Gemmatimonadaceae bacterium
ATGGAGCAAGTGCTGACCGAGCGATACGAGGCGATGCCGCCGTGGCTTGCCTTCGAGCGCAATATCTTCGTGAAGCACAACGCGCCGGAGGTTCTCGCTCGTACGCTCCGCCAGGGAAGCGAGCGGGCCGCGACCTGGCGAGAAAACTCGAGCCCCGGTCGCCGACTCCCGAAGCGAGGGTGCGCGCCCTGTCGAGGCTGCGTGAGGCAGGGATCGATGCGGGAATAAACTGCATGCCCGTGCTTCCGGGAATCACTGACAACCCGAACGATCTCGATGGGCTGGTGAAACGCGTGAGCGAGGCCGGTGCCACATACGCTGGAGCATGCGCGCTGATACTGAGGTCGACGGCGCGAAAGCGATATCTGCCCTTTATCGCGCAGGAATTCCCCCATCTCGAGGAGCGGTACCGGAACCACCTACGCGCACGGTCATCAGGCCGGTGACCGGTACAGAAAGGGACTCGCGAGCTTCTGGGCTAAGCTCTGCCGCAAGTATGGCGTGGCCGGCTGGTCGAACACGGCAAACGAGGAGGGGGATGAAGCGCTCGATGAGCACCCCACCCCCCCGGAACAACTGCTGTTGCCTTTTCTCTCTCAGGGCTGAGTTCGCCTAATCGGCGAAATCAGAAGCTGTTACTCCCTGCCGCCACGCCCCATTCCCGCCATCGGAATGTCTGTCTCACCGTAGCCAATGTTCATCGCGAGGAGCACTGCCCTGGCATTGTTCGCGACACCCATGCGCCGGGCACATGTGCGGATCGCGGTGCGGGTCGCCGCATCGAGACGTCCCGTGACGTGACGGGTGCCGCACTTCGCGTCCCTCAGCTCCTGCTGAAGGGCGAGGAACTGTGCGCCGCTGAGACCGGCTGCCCCGCTTGAGGTCGGGCACCCCCACGGACACGTTGTTCCGTCAGACGGCGGAACCGGTCTCGGTTGGAGCGTCGAATCCCTTGTGACCTGTACTTGTGTTGTCCGCGGCATGTTCTGCGCGCTCGCCATTGCGGGCAGCGCGAAAACACCGGCTGCAACTATCAGCATACTGAGCTTCATTCCTTCCCCCTCGAGTGAGCGTTTCTTGTCCAGACTCTGGTGGGGATTGCAAAGGGCAGGCCGCGCCTTTTAAGAACTCCTGTTTCTAGCTGACCAGCATGAACCCGATCAGGGCGCCGATTGCAAGGATCGCGATGCCCCCGATTATGGCCGCCGTGGAGCTCAGCTTGAACCCCCCATCGGCGACCTGATCAGGCACAGCGGGCGTGGCGGGAAGCGAGCTCAGGATCCTGCTCTGGACATGGATCGGAGTATGCCGCTGCCTCAGCGTCTCGGCTTCCTTATTGATGCGGGCCCAGAGGTCGGCAGTCTCCTGTTCGTCGGCTGTCGCCAGGCCTTCCCGCGGGACCTCGCCGTCGAGCCAGGCCTGCACGGCCGGAGTCGCCGGCGGAGTCTTCCTGTGCACCGGCTTCTCCGGCGGCGGTCCCCCCACTGTCTCTTCTGTCATGCGTACTTCTCCTCGAGTAATGCCTGGAGCGCTTCGCGCGCGCGATGAACCCGCATCTTGAGTGCGCCGACAGTCGTCTCGAGAAGCACGGCCATTTCCTCGTACGACCGTCCCTCAACGTGCTTCATTACGAACGCTTCACGCAGTGATTCGGGAAGGCGGGCCAGGGCGTACTCGAGATCCGTGCGGAGCTCGTTGCGGTCCATCTCCTCTTCCGGAGTCGAGAACGAGGAAGGCTGGTCGTCCTCCTCATAACTCACATGCGTGCGGCGGATGTTCTTCAGCCAGTCCTTGCACGAGTTGGCGACGATCCGGAACACCCACGCGTCAAATCTTCCGCGGACTTCGCCAAGATGCTGGTACGCCTTGATGAAGCTCGCCTGAAGGATATCCTCAGCGACATCCGGACTTCCTGTCATGCCAAGGGCGTGGCGGTAAAGCGGATCGCTGTAGCGCTGGATCAGGATTCCAAATGCGTCCTTGGATCCGGCAAGTACGCGAGCGATGATCTCCTGGTCCGCATCGGCCTGGTCGGTCGGCTGAGGCTGGGCCGTGGGTGCTGTCGTAGTCACCATGCTAGTGTAATGTCTTTCTTCATTTTAAGACAGGGAATCCTGCGGCCCAGCCGTGCTTCCTGATTTCGTCGCCATGCTCGTCGAGCCGCGGCGGCGGGAGTCTCACTGATCCCGGCACGCTCGGCGCGACTCCCGAAAGCGATGATGCGCTTGCTTCGCCGAGCGCCTCGAGAACTGTCTTGACGATTCCACAGGGGACTTTCGCCGCGGTGAGTCGCATCATCCATTCGGCTGCCGTGTCCTCGCGCAGCGTGTCGGCAATCGCGCCGACGACCCGGTCCCGCTCTGCAACCCTTCCGGCGTTTGTCGAAAGCGATTCGTCGTCGGCGAGCTCGTCGAGGTCGATCGCCACTGCGAGCGACTTCCATTGCGCATCGCTTCCGACAGCGACGACAATCGGCCGGTCCGAGGCATGAAAGAGCTGGTAGGGAACGAGGTTTGGATGCTGGTTGCCCCATCGCTTCGCGTCAGCGCCCGTGACGAGCGAGTTCTGCGCCACATTCACGAGCGCGCCAACGGCGCTTGCCGCGAGAGATATGTGAATCCGCCTGTCTTCGGGCGGCACGGCCTGCTTCGAAACGCCCCGCCGGACGAGCGCCGCGAGCATTGCGATCGCTGCATCCTTGCCGGCGATGACGTCAGCGAGCGCCACCCCGATCTTCATCGGGTCACCAGCCGGATCGCCGGTTATCGACATCCAGCCGCACTCCGCCTGGACTACGAGGTCGTAACCCGCGCGCGCGCTTTCCTCACCGAAGCCCGTGATGGTGCACCAGATAAGTCCGGGATTCGCTTCGAGCAGTTTCTCGGGGTCGATTCCCCGCCCTTCGAGCGTGCCCGGCCGGAAATTGTCGACCACCAGGTCTGCCTCGGACGCCAGCTGCCTCCCGATGGCAAGGTCGGCCGGCTCATCAAGGTCGAGCGCGATGCTTTTCTTGTTCCGGTTGACCGACAGATAGTAGGCGCTTTCGCCCCTGTCGTCGAACGGCGGCCCCCACCCCCGCGTCTCATCTCCGGTGCCCGGGCGCTCGACTTTTATGATATCGGCTCCGAGGTCACCCAGTGTCATTGTAGCGAGGGGCCCGGCAAGAACCCGCGTAAAATCGAGACATTTGATGGAAGTGAGCATATATTGGCGCCTTGCTGTTCGGTTATTGTCGCATAATTTCAGGAGTTGCACGAGGAAAACGATCTTCAAGCGACCTTCCTTCCTACCTCATGCTTACTTGTTTTAGTCCAAGAAAATCATATACTTACCGCCGCTTCACACCTTCTCCGCCGCAGCGTCAATTCCAGCGCGTTAAAGGTGGCTGTTTCTCCCCCCGGATATCCAACGCCGACAGTTTAGATGAATCAGGAGCGTGTGATGGCTGAGAACGCAAAACCGTCAGAGCCAGCAGTCCCTGCGGCCCCACCTGCGGACGGATCCGCGCCGCCAACACCCCCGAAACGGAGCCCGGGCCACCGGGGAGCCGACGTAAAGGACACGGTCGCCGAGATGGCGGCAAAGGCGCATGAGATAAGTCTAGAAGCAGGCAGCAAGATGGCCGCCGCGATGAAGGACGTTGTGAACGCTGCAGCCGGACTCAGTGGCTTCGTGATCGAAAGCGCCCGCGACCTCGTCCAGTACATGGTCCGCCGCGGCCAGATGACACAGGATGAGGCAGACAAGCTGATAAAACAGGTCGAGGAGCATCAGCCGAAGCGGAAGCCCAACGCGCCCGCGCCGTTTAAATCTGCATCACGCGCCGATGCCGAGCGCCCCGTCAAAGCCCCTCCAGCGAAAAAGGCCGCACCCGAAAAGCCCGCTCCGAAGCCGGCCGCAAAAAAAGCGGCCCCGAAACAGGCTGCTCCAAGGAAGGCAGCACCAAAGAAGGCCGCGGTAAAGAAACCCGGACCGAAGAAGCCCGCCGTGAAGAAGCCGGCCGCAAAGAAAACCGTAGCGAAAAAGCC
>JBPCJP010000007.1:0-9216 GCA_051005175.1 Gemmatimonadaceae bacterium
TCCGCCCAGATCCGCTTTCTCTTGAGCGACCCGATGCCTGCATCGTCAGGCAGCTGCTCGGGCTGCGCGTCGGCAAGTTTTTTCAAGCCTTCCTCCAGCGTTGTCGGTTGTATCCTGAAGACCGCAGAGAGCGCGTTGCCACCCGGCGTGCGGATGACATTGCCTTCCCGGAGCATCATCAGCTGGCTCTCGTTTACCGGAAGCTCAATGCCGACGATTCCGCCGATTGCCGCGCCCACGCTGGCGACGAATCCGGGAACTGGAATACGAATCGGATTGCGGCCGGTTATCGACGAAAACCTGTCGATCAGGCCGTTCGTGGATACTTCCTCCTCCCCCGCCAGCTCGAGTGTGCGTCCATGGAGGTCGGTTCGCTCAGCCGCGGTGGCAATCGCCTTCGACAGGTCGTCGACCCAGAGTGGCTGGAAAACGTCGTCGCCCCCATCGATGACCGGCATGGCACGTAGCGTTCTCACCATCTTGAGAAGGAGCGATACGACTTCGTCTCCAGGGCCGTAGACATTGCCCGGCCGCAGGATCATCCATCCGCCGCGGAACTTCCTGACTGCCGCCTCGGCCGTTCGCTTTGAAACATGATACGGCGACTCGCCCTGCTCGGCTCCGAGTGACGAGAGGAAGATGAATCTTCCGACCCCGGCGCGCTCGGTTTCGGCGATCATGTTTTCAGTACCCTCGACGTTCACGCTGTCGAACGTCACCTCAGGGGGTGATTCCGAGACGATGCCTGCGACGTGAATGACCAGGTCGCAGCCGTCAGCGCTGCCGGCGAGGCCTGCGCGGTCATCGACGCTTGCCGGCCACGGCTCAACGACATCGCCCCACTGCGCGACGTCCTCCAGAGCGTGCCTGCTGAGAAGCCGGACGCGGTGACCGCATCGGACCAGTTCGCTCACCGCGCCCGCACCCACCACACCTGTCCCTCCAGTCACGAGAATCTGCACGCCCAGGTTTCCTCATTCAGGTTTCGGACACTCAGGGCAGTTTGGATGCCACCCGCCTGGATCCCGGGAACACTTCGCCTGGCGCGGGAGCCTCGGCGCGCTCCGGGCACGCGGCGGAAAAAGGGCGTGCTCAGTGACCCCGGGGCGACAATCTCGTCAAATGGACGGGCAGGCGTGCCAGTCTGTCCCCCTGGAGAACAACTTGAGATCGATAGTACTCGTTTTCTGCCTGTCCGCGCTGGCGGGATGCAGCCGCGGGCCGGACACTTTTCTCGTCGGCGCAGCCGGTCCCTTCAAGGAGGGATACGGTGTCATGACGCGCCGGGGAATCGCCCTCGCCGTCGATGAGATAAACCGCAGCGGCGGGATCAATGGGAAGAAGCTCGAGATACTCGCCCACGACGACGAGGCGGATGGAACGCGCGCCGCCGCGATCGCGCACGAATTCGTCTCGAACCAGCGGGTCATGGCGGTGGTCGGCCACGTCAACTCCGGGGCAATGATGGCTGCTGCCCGCATCTACGACGGCCAGCTCCCTGCCGTTGCGACAACGGCGTCCTCGCCCGACCTGACGGGCGTTTCACGGTGGACGTTCAGGGTCATCTCCAGCGATTCACTGAACGGCGTGATACTCGCACGATTTGCTTCGATGATCGGGCGCAACGCCCCTCAGTTCAAGCACGCAGCAGTGCTTTACGAAAACGACTCATATGGAAGAGGACTTGCCGACGCTTTCCGCAAGTCGTTCCAGGGCAATGTCGTGAGCTTCGACCCGATCTCCGAGAAGCTGGACGCCGAGCCATTCGTGTCGTACCTGAGAATGCGGCAGCCCGGCATCGTTTTCGTCGCTGGCCGGGAAGAGTCCGCGCTACGCATTCTTCGCGAAGCCCGCCGCCAGGGGATACAGGCAATCTTTCTCGGCGGAGACGGGTGGCAGGGCATCGTCACCGACACAGCCGCTTCGACGGGCGCCTACGTGGGAACCTCCTTCAACGCTGCTGCGCGCACTCCCAACGTCCAGCGATTCGTCGCGGCATTCGAGAAGAAGTACGGCACAAAGCCCGACGCTTTCGCCGCGCTCGCGTACGATGCCACGCGACTCATCGCTCAGGCGCTGATCGAGAAGGGCGGAGACCGTCTGGCCGTGCGCGACTACCTGGCAGCATTGAGTGCCGACGACTCCTTCGAGGGGGTCACCGGGCCGGTCTATTTCGACGCCCAGGGAGATCCCATCGGCATGGGGTTCCACGTCGCCCAGGCGATGTCGGGCACTCTCGTTTCGGGGGGCGGGTCGGTTGCCGCGCGTCCGACCGTCATTGCCGGGTCAGGTGAACAAAGATGATCGACAACTCAGGCCCACAGACAATCCGCCGACTCCTCGGACTCGGGTTCTCCGTTCTGATTTTCCTTCTCGTAGTCGCGGGATTTGTCGGCTGGGCGTCGATAGTGACGATCTCCGACCAGGTGGAGAGCACCCTGACCCACGCCAATGCGGTTACGCAGCAGTCAGCAAAGTTCTCCCACGTCATCACCCGGGAGGTCCAGGCCGCGACGAGTTACCTGAACGACGGAGACCCGGTAGCCGAAGCCGAATTCCGGCGACTTGGACTCGAAGCTCATGGCCTGCACCGAACGTTCACCTCCAGGCGCAGCGACCTCGCGGGCGAAGTTGCAAACACCGTGATCGTCGACAACCGCCTGGCTGAAGTCGAGAACGCGTTCGCAGTTGCCCATCGCCTGCGGGATCTCGGGCGCGCCGAAGAAGCGAGACAGCAGGCCCGGGTCGCGGGCAAGCTTGTCGAGCAGCTGCTTGTGGATCTCCAGAGGGTCGATCAGGCGAACAATACCGCATTCCTGCGCGCCTCCGACTCGCTCAGCGAATACGCTTTGCGCAGATCGGCGCTTCTCGTGACGGTGATCGGCTTCGCTCTCGCGCTCGCGATCCTGATAGTAATCAGGACTTCACGCGAGATCGGCCGCCCGCTGCGTTCGCTCGTCCGCCACGCGATCCAGCTCAGTCGCGGCAACCTCCTCAACCGTACGGCGACGCCGGGAATGCCGGGCGAGTTCAGGACTCTCGCCGAGGCGATGAACCACGCGAGTGAATCACTGTCACGCGTGGTGGCAGGAGCCGCTCACACTGCTGACGACGTCGCGAAATCGGCAGGCGACCTTGCCTCGGCGTCGAAGCAGATCTCAGACTCCGCGGGCCAGATGGCCGAGGCGGTGGGCGAGGTTTCACACGGCGCGGAGACCCAGGTGCAGCAGCTGAGAAAAGTGCACGACGCGCTCGACGGGATCCGCGTCCGCGCAGGCAGAATGGTCGGCGGCGCGGCGGAGGTTCACGCTCTTGCCGGGGCGATCGAATCGGAGGCTGAGTCAAAGCGCACCGAGATGGACCGGGCACTGGCCATCCTGCTCGAGGTCCGCACCATCGTTCAGTCAGCCGCGGCGGAAGTCAGCGGGCTCGCTGCTACGGCGGTCGAGATCAACAGTTTCGTGAGCTCCGTGAGCAGAATCGCCGAGCAGACAAACCTGCTCGCGCTGAATGCCTCGATCGAGGCCGCGAGGGCAGGGCCGGCAGGTCGTGGTTTCGCTGTAGTTGCGGCAGAGGTTGCAAAGCTCGCCGAGCAGACGCAGACCGCCGCTGATGACGTCGTTCGCCTGACCGAGGCTGTAACGTCACGCGTCACCACGACCACGCGGGCGATGGAAGGAAGCTCAGCCCACGTGGGCGAGATCGAGCGGGTGGGCCGCGACCTCAACGGCGCGCTTACGACAATCGTGGGAGCCGCTGAGCGTACCCGACAGAGCGCAGCGGCCGTGACTTCCGCAGCGCAGGAGAACGTCCGTGCGGTCGAAGGCGCAGTGCAGAACCTCGGGCTCATTGCGCGCACGGCTGAAGGACATGCCGCCGCGGCAATGCAGGTAAGCGCGTCGACGGAAGAGCAAAGCGCTGCGTGCGAGCAGATGAAAAGCGCCTCGAGCGAGCTCCTCGTCGGCAGCCGTCAGCTCAAGGGCCTCGTGGGAGAGCTGCGGACCGCTGCGGCCTGATCCCTTCGCGCACTACTGAACGCAGCGCGCGGCAGGGTCTCCAACCGGCTTGTCCACGACCGGCCGGGTCTCGAGATTCGCCACGGTGACGGTGACATCGCGAATGAAGTTCGCAACGCGCGCCAGCTTCGGGTAGTCGATGTACTGAGGCTCGTCGGTCACCTGGTGGTAATCGGGATGCAGGCCGGTAGTGAAGAACACAACGGGAATCCCGTAGCGCGCGTACATGTAGTGATCGCTCCGGCAGTAGATGCGCTCGGGGTGACCGTCGGCGTCCAACTGATAGTCGAACCTGAAGGGCGTCGAGCTGGCGGCGTTCACCTGCTCCACGAGGTTGCCGAGCTGCGTCGACAGGCGGCGTGAGCCGACGAGCTGCAGATAGTCGGGGCCGCCTCCGGCGATGTCAGCTGCGCCGCCGCGTCCAACCATGTCGAGGTTCAGCTGGGCAACAATCTGCTCGCGCGGCACAGTCGGATTCCCGGTGAAATGCTTCGCTCCGAGCAGGCCCTTCTCCTCAGCGGTATGCCAGACGAAGATGATCGAGCGCTTCGGCTTCACCGGCATGCTCGAAAGCGCTTCCGCTATCTCGAGCACCGATACGCTGCCTGAGCCATCATCATCGGCTCCGTTGCTTATCGAATCCGGCCTGGCTGCGCGAAGCGCCCGCAGGCTGTCGATGTCGATGCCGATCACCCGGCGGAGTGAGTCACGCCTTGTCGCGGCAGAGCCGTCCCAGTGTGGTGCACCGAGCCGGGTGAGTTCCGTGTTGAACGCCTTGAGTGAATCATGGTCGACCGGCCCTCCACGGCGAAACCCGACATGATCCTTGTGTGCGCCAACCGCTACGTACTCGTTCCGGAGGACCGGATCGCTGCCTCGCAGAATCGCGATCACATTGCTGGAGGTTCCAGGAGGGCCGCCGGAGAATCGCGAGGACGTCGCCGTGATCTCCTGGAAATATGTGCCACTGTCACCGGCCGGCTCGAGCCCGAGGCGAGCCGCTTCGGTGGCCAGATATGCGGCAGCTTTTGCGCTGCCCAGCGTTCCCGCTTCGCGCCCCATCATCGAATCATCGGCGAAAATGTAGAGCCTGAGTCTGAGATCCTCGGCTGTTATCCCGGCCGACGTCCCGCCAGGCCTCGCCGCTGTATCGAGAGCCCCGCTCGCGCAGGCGATAGCGGCGATAGACGCCGCAGCGAGTGTCGAGTAGCGGATTGCGGGCAATGCGTTCAAAGGTGTCTCCCTGGTCTTATCTTGTACTGATGGACAGAAAAAAAGCCGTCCTTCTTCTAAGCGGCGGCCTGGACTCAACCACGCTCCTCGCGATTGCCCTGAGCGAGAGCCGTGCCGTGCACGCACTGAGTTTCAGTTACGGCCAGCGACACGCAGCGGAAGTTGCGGCTGCGAGTAAAATCGCCGCGACCTACGGCGTAGTCCAGCACATCGTCACGGATATCGACCTGCGGGCTTTCGGCGGATCCGCTCTCACTGCCGATATCGAAGTCCCGAAGGATGAGTCAATCGAGGGAAGACCGGGCATTCCCGTCACTTACGTTCCGGCCCGCAACACGATTTTCCTCTCCTTCGCCCTGGCCTGGGCCGAAGTGCTCGGCGCCGAGGAGATTTTTATCGGGGTCAACGCGCTCGACTACAGTGGATACCCCGACTGCAGACCCGAGTTCATCGCGGCGTTCGAGAGAATGGCCGGCCTCGCCACGAGATCAGGTGTCGAGTCGGAAAGCGCTGCCGTGCGGATACGCACTCCCCTCATCGATCTCTCGAAGCGTGAGATAATCGAGCTCGGCTTGCGCCTCGGGGTCGATTACAGCCTTACGACCAGCTGCTACGACCCTGCCACGACGGGCGAAGCGTGCGGCCACTGCGATGCGTGCCAACTCCGGCTGAGGGGATTTGCGGAAGCCGGCGTGCGCGATCCGGCGCGTTACGTGAGCGGGTCGTGACGTACACGGTAAAGGAGATCTTCTACACGCTTCAGGGCGAGGGGGCGAACACCGGCAAGGCGGCGGTGTTCTGCCGATTCTCCGGGTGCAACCTGTGGACGGGTCGAGAAGCTGACAGAGCGACGGCTGTCTGCGGATTCTGCGACACTGACTTCTTAGGGATCGGTCCCGATGGCGGAAGGTTTGGCTCAGCAGGACAGCTCGCGGACGCGATCGACGCCGCGTGGCGCGGAGCGGCGGATCAGAAGCTCGTCGTCTGCACGGGTGGCGAACCGTTGCTCCAGATCGACGATGCGCTGGTCGCGGCGATACACGATCGGGGCTTCACGATGGCTGTCGAGACAAATGGAACAAGGCAGGCGCCGGGCGGGATAGACTGGATATGCGTGAGCCCCAAGGCAGGAGCTGCTATCGTTCAGACGACAGGAAGCGAGATCAAGCTCGTCTTCCCGCAGCCCGGGGCGATGCCGGAAAAATTCGAATGTCTCGTGTTCGATAATTTTTTCCTCCAGCCAATGGACGGGCCCGAACTCGCTGAGAACACGAGAGCGGCCATCGACTACTGCCTGAAGCATCCGCGCTGGCGGCTGAGCGTGCAGACTCACAAGGTCCTCGGGCTCAGGTAGGCACTTGAAGACCACGCCCGCATTCCGCGCCGGTGCGATCGCGTTGATCGCGCTGTGCCTCCTTGGATTATCGCTTTTTGCAGGATGCGCCCAGGCGCAGCAGCAGGACACGGCCCGGCTCGAGCCAGTCATCGTCACCGTGACTCGCGGCTCGGGAACCTCGGTGCCTGGATCACCTTTCGCCCTGACAGTGGTGCGTCCCGACAGCATGCGACCGGGACTTCGTCATGCCGGGCTCGACGAGTCGCTCGCGCTGGTCCCCGGGCTTTCGACAGCCAGCCGGAACAATCCGTCTCAGGATCCGCGTCTGTCGATTCGCGGTTTCGGGGCGCGGTCCGCATTCGGTGTGCGAGGGATTCGTGTGCTAAGGGATGGCATGCCCCTGACGCTGCCGGATGGCCAGACACCGCTCGATTACCTCAGCCTCGAATCAGTCGGGCGAATCGAGATAATGCGCGGTTCAGCTTCGGCTCTTTATGGAAACTCGAGTGGCGGAATAGTCGACATACGCACGCGCGAGCCCGCCTCGGCGCCAATCGACGGAGAGCTGCGTCACTGGACGGGTGGTGACACGTATTCCCGGAGCGCGATTGCCTTATCGGGCTCCGCCGGGAGCGTCGGGTGGGTGGCAGACGCGGCGCACACGCGCGGGGACGGTAGTCGTGATCATTCACGACAACGGTCGACAAGCGGCTTCGCCCGCGCAACGTACAAGGCCGGCGGCACTCAGTACGGATTCACAGTGATGGCGCTTGATAATCCGCTGTCGGAGAATCCCGGCGCCCTCACGCTCGGAGAGATGCGGGCGAATGCCGCCGCGGCCGACCCGGCGTCAGTTCGGCGAAACGCGCGCAAGGCCGTCACGCAAGTCCAGATTGGCGCGTCGGCGGAGCACGCTCTCCGCGACGGTGAGCTCGTGGTCTCAGCGTTCGGAGGTGCCCGGTCGCTCGACAATCCGCTGACGTTCGCAGTAGTTGAGATCGGGCGCCACTCGGGGGGCGTGAGCGCCGCGTTCCGCAGGCGGCTCGCCGGCTCCAGTCTGACGCATCGGCTGGCTGCGGGACTCGACCTTCAGCTGCAGAACGATCTCCGCCGGAACTACGCGGCATGCGCGGACACTGTGGCTGCCACTGCCCCGACTGCGTCATGCCCGGTCGCCGGCTCCGACCGCGGCGCCGTCATCCTCGACCAGCGTGAGATCGTATCCGGAATCGGGGCATATCTCAGCGACGAGGTCGATATCACCGCGCGCGTGAGCGCAACGGCGGGAATCCGCGCCGACGCCGTGAGGTTCGAAGTACGCGACAGGCTCATCTCCGCCGGCAATCCTGACGATTCGGGCAGGCGCACGCTCAGTTCGGTCAGCCCGGTCATTGGACTGCTCGCGCGCGCGACCCCCCTGGTGTCGCTTTACGCCAAGGTCTCATCGGCATTCGAGACTCCAACGGCGACGGAGATGGGTAACCAGCCCGATGGAAGTGCCGGCCTCAATCCCGATCTCGAGCCGCAGAGATCTCTCACCGTCGAGGGAGGGAGCAAAGGGTTCATTGGAAGGTCCGTGAGCTACGATGTTGCGTTGTTCCGCACAGCGGTGCGGAACGAGCTGATTCCATTCGAGATTCCTGCAAGCAACGGACGGCGCTACTTCCGTAACGCGGGCACGACCAGCAGACTCGGCGCCGAGGCAGGCGTGCAAGTTGTGCGGGGTCCGCTATCGCTGATGGGTTCGTACAACATGTCGAGGTTCAGCTTCGAGGACTTCGTGTCTGGCGGGGTGGATTTCAGCGGCAACGACATTCCCGGCATTCCGCGGCATCGCGGACAGGCAGCGGCCACTCTCGCTGCAGGACCGTGGTTCGGGGTATTCGAGGGTGAGTTTGCCGGCTCGAGTTTCGTCGACGATGCGAATTCGTTTCGCGCCCCGGGCTACAGCGTATTTCACCTCCGCAGCGGAGTGTCGCCTCGAAGGGGTAAGGGCCGGATTCGCTTGATCCTCGGCGTGCAGAATGTGTTCGACCGAACTTATGCGCCGTCGATCGCCGTCAACGCCGCGCGTGGGCGTTACTTCGAACCCGCTCCCGGTCGTGTGTTTTCCGCCGGTGTTTCGATCGGGGCGGCGGCCGGGACCCGATCTGAAGTCCCTATGCGATAGCCGGAAAGTTTCGCTACCTCAATGCTCACGGCTCGCCCGTGTCTCCTCCATCCAGCGCCTCCAGGTACTTGATTCCGGACCCTGTATTGAACAGCACGACAACATCGCCGGGCGAGACCGCTTCCAGTGCAAGCAGCTGGCGCAGGGCGGGGACACACGCGCCTCCTTCGGGCGCAGCCAGCACCCCTTCGAGACGCCCGATCTCGCTCACTCCATCGAGCAGGTCATCGTCGCTCACGGCGAGGGCGACTCCGCCCGACTGCCTGACCGCATCGAGTATCAGGAAATCGCCGATCGCCTTTGGAACTCGCAGTCCCGATGCGACTGTGTGGGCACCCTCGAACATCGCAGCGAAGCGGTCGCCAGACTCGAATGCACGAACTATCGGTGCACACCCCTCCGACTGGACGCTGATCATCCTGGGTCGGCGGGAACTTATCCACCCCATCTGCTCCATCTCG
>JBPCJP010000008.1:0-9162 GCA_051005175.1 Gemmatimonadaceae bacterium
TCTCATCGTCCCACCGTGCCAGGACGTCGTAATCGCCGTGCCGCCAGCGCACACCAGTCTTCTCCCTCGCCCCGCCGGCGCCGAAGGCGGCGCTGTCGCTCGCTACAGTCGCCAGCGGGATCGGCTCGCCGGAGCGGATGTCGACTGCGGCACGCGCGGAATCGGCCTGCTGGAAATCCTGCCGCTCGAGTGTCAGCCAGCGGTCGAAGAGGACATATGGCCCGGCCACGGCAAGGATCTCCGCCTCGCCCATCGCCGATATCACCAGATCCTCGTCACCATCCTCCTCCTCATCGAGGAGTCGCGCGCCTGGATTCCCCTCGAGGTACGATTTCTCCCATGCCGAAATGCGGACATCCTCGAAGAGCAGCTTGGAGTCGCCGCTCAGCAGGTCGCGCCGGTAGATCGGCTCGCGCGTGAAGATGGCATCCTCGTACGAGCGTATCACCTCGCCGACGTAAACCTCGTAAAACCGGTTGTCGGCATTGGTGAGGATGAGAGGCGACGTGCGCGCTGAGATTCCGCCCGGACCGCTCTTCACCCAGTACGTGGAGCTCGCATCAGCCACGAGAAACTCCGCAGTCGGAGGAGTCGGCGAGGGAAACGAACAACCGATGAGGGGTATCAGTGCGAGCAGGCTGGAGTTCCGCATTTGTGGCAAATATAGTGCATCATTCCCCGCCGAACCCATTTAACCCCACGATCCGACATGCGCATTGTTTTCGTTCTCGCCTTCACCGCCGCGGCCTGCGCCAGCGGCGACGCCGCCGCAGGCAAAGCCGGCGCCCCCGGCGACTCCGTCGCCCTCTCGACCATCGGTGCGACGGCTGTCGATTCACCCGCGACGGCGCTCCCGGCCGGCGGGAACTTCTCCGCCGAGATCCAGCGGCTTCGCACGGATCTCGACGCGCCGATCCGCGCCCTGTACCTGAACCGCTTCGCGGCGCAGAGCACGAGGAAGATGCGGAACCTCATCGCCGTGGCCGATTCGACCGAGATCAACGCGTTCGTCATCGACGTGAAGGACGAGTTCGGGCTCAACTTCCACTCGGAGGACCCCGCGGTGAAGAAGAATGCGGGCACCCAGACCAAGGTCGCGAACATGAAGGCCCTGGTCGACACGCTTAACGCGCACGGAATTCTTCCAATAGCCCGCATAGTCGTCTTCAAGGATTCCGTCGCCGCCCGCAACAACCCTAACTCGACGATACGGCGGGCCGACGGCTCGATCTGGCGCGACCACGAGGGCCTCGCCTGGGTCAATCCTTACGCGAATGAGATCTGGGACTACAACATCAGGGTCGCCGAGGAGATGGTGAAACTCGGGTTCGGCGAGGTCCAGTTCGATTACATCAGGTTCCCCGAGCCGTACAAGAGCCTTCCGGCGCAGGTTTTCCCGGGGGCGAACGGACGCAACAAGCCGCAGGCCCTCTCCGAATTCCTGAAGGTGGCAAGGGATCGCATCGGCAAGCTCGGCGTGCGAACGACGGCGGATATTTTCGGGCTCGTCAGCACAGTTGGCGGGGCGCTCGAGGTCGGCCAGCGCTGGGAGCCCATGGTCCAGTCAGTCGACGTGGTGCTTCCGATGGTCTACCCGTCACACTACCCGCGCGGGGCTTTCGGAATCGCGCGTCCGAATGCCGCGCCGTACGACATAATCCACATTGCGATCTCACGCGGTCGCGTGAGGACCGAGGCTCTTGGGCTAAAGGGCCAGCGCGTGAGGCCGTGGCTCCAGGCGTTCACGCTCGGGGCGCCGAAGTACGGCGCTGCCGAAATCACGGAGCAGAAGCGGGCGGTCTACGATGCAGGGTATGAGGGCTGGGTGCTTTGGCACCCCGGCTCGAACTACGACATCTTCCTGCCGGCACTGGAGAAAACGCTTCAGCCGCGGGCGAAGAACCCGCCAGTACCGGCGAAGGTGACTTCCTTCAATTAGTTGGCGTGGGAGCCGGCGCGTCAGGCGCCGGGGGCGCCGGCTTCGAGGCTCGTCTGTCATTCACTGCTCCCTGTGAATCATTACGGCGCCGGGACTGAAAAGTGCCACTTATCTCACTCGCCCCGCTCCTGCGACCAAACTATAATTGCATCAATGGTCACCACTGTGAAGATAGACGGCATGAGCTGCCCGCATTGCGTCCGCGCTGTATTCACCGCGCTGGGCGGAGTTGCGGGCGTCTCGCGGGCCGATGTCTCTATTGGCCAGGCCGTTATCGACCACGACGGAACTGTGACACCTGACGCCATCAGCGAGGCGATCTCAATCGCGGGTTACGAAGTCGCCGGGTTCCGCGACGACCGCCGCTCCCTTCCGGTGGTGTGATGAAGGACCAGCGGCACTCTCCCCTGCACGCGCCGACGGGCGAGCATGAGGTGAGGGAGGTTGCCGCGCTGCTTGCGCCTGACATCCTCGACCTGCTCGACGACGATCCGTCGAGCATCGCCGCCGAAACCGAGGAAATTCACCCCGCCGATCTCGCCGACATTGCGGAAGCCCTGCCGCGCGAGAGGGTGGCGGATCTGCTCGGGGCCCTCTCCGCCGAGCGGGCAGCAGAAGTGCTCGAGTACCTCGACGACGAGTTGCGGAGTGAAGTGCTCGAGCGGCTTCCGACACGGCAGGCCGCGGCCCTCGTCACAGAGATGGATCCCGACGAGCGCGCGGACGTTCTCGAGGACCTCGAGGAGGAGCGGGCCGACGAGATTCTCGCGCGGATACCCGAGGAAGAACGCGAGGAGACTGAAAGACTCCTTGCGTACGAGCCGGACACCGCCGGCGGGCTGATGACGACCGAGTTCGTCTCGGTCCCCGAGGAAAGTCTCGTCGAGGATGCTCTTGCCGCAGTGAGGCGAATCGCGCGCGGCGGGAGGCGGGAGGCGATGCATGCGATCTACGCCGTCGACTCGACAGGTGTCGTGAAGGGAGTGATGTCGCTGCACGAGCTGCTCGCTGCTCCCGAGGGAGCACTTGTGCGCGACATCGCATGGGAGGAAGTCGTTACGGTTCCGCCGGGGATGGACCGGGAGGAAGTTGCGCGGCTCACGTCGAACTACGACCTCGTCGTCCTTCCCGTGGTCGACGATGACCACCATATACTCGGAGTCGTGACAGTCGATGACGTGATCGATGCGCTGGAGGAAGAGCACACCGAGGACGTGCAGCGGTTCGGAGGGCTCGAGGCGCTCGACGAGCCGTACATGCAGATAAGCTTCCTTCGGATATTGAGGAAGCGCGGCGGGTGGCTCGCCGTTCTTTTTCTCGGCCAGTTGTTGACGGCCACGGTCATGAAGGGGTTCGAGGAAGAGCTGAGCAGCGCGCTGGTGCTGATGATCTTCATTCCTCTCATCATCAGCTCGGGTGGTAACTCCGGTTCCCAGGCGACATCACTGATCATACGCGCGATGGCTCTGGGTGAGGTAAAGCTGAAGGACTGGTGGCGGGTCGCTGTCCGTGAGCTTCCTTCAGGCCTGGCGCTCGGCTTTCTGCTGGGGCTGCTCGGTGTGATCCGCGTCGTGGCGTGGGAGTACTTCGGGATTGGCGGCGGCTACGGCGAGCATTACTGGCGTATCGCGCTCACAGTCGGATTCGGCCTGCTCGGCGTCGTGACGTTCGGGTCGCTCGCGGGGTCGATGCTGCCGTTTGCGCTGCGCCGCGCAGGCTTCGACCCCGCAAGTGCTTCAGCCCCGTTCGTCGCGACTCTCGTCGACGTGACGGGGCTGAGCATTTACTTCGGCGTCGCGATCCTCCTGCTTCGGGGAACGCTGCTTTAGCTGATCACGCTATTGAACCGGGGATTCCCGGGGTGCAGTGCCGCGTTGCTCCCGCTACTGGGTCATCCCGGCGTCCCTCATGATCCGTTCGATTTCAGCCCGGTTCGCCCTGAGGAACTCGACATTCCTCGAGCTCTGGCCTTCGGGAACCTTCGCCTCAGGGCTTGCCTCGAGCAGTCCCTGAGTCATTGCTGCCTGGATGTATGCCGCCGTGATCAGGACATAATCCTCCGCCGTCAGCCCGGTTTCCCTCAGCACCCGCATTGCCACCGGGCTGGATTCTATCCGGGCGATCATCTGCGCGGTCGATTCGTTTGCCGAGCCGCTGGACATGGCGGCGAGGATGCTTGAATCCTCCTCTGACATGGCGGAGAACCCCTTGATTGCCCCGGCGTACCTCCGCATTCCATCCATTGTCAGCTCGTAGTTGCTTATCTCTACCGCCGTCGGATCTGCCGCGGTGCCACCCCGAGCCATGCCGGATGCCGGGACTTCCGCCGGGGAGTCATCCTTCGCGGAGCATGCAAGCGATGCTGCGACGGCCGCGAGCAGGAGCGCTCGCGCAGTGCGGGTCGACATCGGAACCTCCGTGTAAAACGTCAGTAAGCCCTTGCGAGGGCACCTTCTCGCCGATCTGAGGCGCCTGGTTCTTCTTCTGCGTCTCGAGTCCCCTCTACGTCTCTATTTCCGAATTCGGTGTTCTCCCCTGCTATGCCTGCCTCGAGCCATTCGTGCTCGCCCTTGAGCACGGCCATCGCGAGCCTGTACATGTTCTCGTCGTTGGGACCATAGAGATTCCGGAAAAGCTCGCCGATGCGCAAGCGGGCCTCGCGGCAGAACGTGTCGGCGAGCGAGACCGCCTCCTTCTGACCCTTTTGGCTGAGCATCCTGGCACGCACGCATGCCGCTGACATCGCGAAGAGCTCGGCACCGATGTCCACCGCGCGGAAAAGCACCGCCTGCTTTCTCTCGAGCTTGGGCCCGTACCTCACCATCGCGTGGAAGATCGCCCGGCCAAGGTGCCTGGTAGTCCGCTCGAGGTAGCGCATGTGCGTCGCCAGGCGGCCGAACTCGCGGTATGACTTGAGCCGGCTCGTGCTCACCCAGCGGGTCGGGTACCATGTGAGATAGAAGGGAGTCGACTTCGCCATTGCCGCGAGGCGTTCCCTCATCGTCGACTCGGGCTTGACGATGTCGAACGCCATCTTGAAGTGATGGTCGACGGCTTCCCGGGCGATGAAGAGTCGCATTATCTCCGACGACCCTTCGAAGATCAGGTTGATCCTGTAATCCCGCATCGCTCTCTCGACGGCGATGGGATCCTCGCCGCGCCGGGCGAGTGATTCGGCTGTCTCGTAACCTCTTCCGCCCCTGATCTGGAGAGTGTCGTCGATTATTCGCCACCCGGTTTCCGAGTTGTACAGCTTGGCAATGGCTGCCTCGAGGCGGATGTCGTAGCCGCCTTTCTCGTAGAGAGCGGTCGCGAGCTCGGCGACCGCCTCCATGGCGAACGTGTTCGCCGCCATTTTCGCCAGCATCTGCGCCACCGCCTCATGCTTGCCGATTGGCTGGCCCCACTGGACCCGCTCGTTCGCCCACTTGCGCGCGATACGGAGCATCTGCTTCCCGGCGCCGGCGCAGCCCGCCGGCAGCGTGAGTCGCCCGGTGTTGAGAGTGACGAGTGCGAGCTTGAGCCCCTTCCCCTCGCCCCAGAGGATGTTGTCGCGCGGAACCTTCACGTTCCTGAAGGTGATCACGCCGTTCTCGATCGCCTTGAGCCCCATGAAGCGGAGACGGTGCTTCACTTCGACTCCCGGCATGCTCGCATCGACGATGAACGCCGTTATCTGCTTCACCTTCCTGCCGCCCTTGTCGATATCGGGTGTCCGGGCCATCACCACGAACAGCTCGGCCCGGGTGCCGTTCGTGCACCAGAGCTTCTCCCCGTTGAGGATGAAATGCTCTCCATCGTCACTCGGAGTCGCCGTGGTGCGGAGATTCGCGGGGTCTGATCCGGCGTCGACCTCGGTCAGGGCAAACGCGGAAATCGCTCCCTTGGCGAGCCGGGGGAAGAATCGCCTCTTCTGGTCATCGGTTCCGAAAAGCTTGAGCGGCTGCGGAACGCCGATCGACTGGCTCGCTGACAGCAGCGCGACGAGCGAGCCGTCCTTCGAGGTCACAAGCTCCATCGCCCGGATGTAGCTCATCTGCGACAGGCCGAGGCCGCCGTATTCCTTCGGGATCTTTATCCCGAATGCGCCCATGTCGCGCAGCTCCTGCACGAGTGATTCGGGTATTTCTCCAGTGCGGTCTATCTCCGCCGAATCCACTCGATCCATGAACCCTTTCAGCGCATCGAGAAACGGCTTTGCGCGCGCCTCCTCTTCTTCGTCGGCCGGCGGGTGCGGGTGGATCAGGTCGAGGCGAAACCGTCCGAGAAACAGCTCGCGCGCGAAGCTGGGGTGCTCCCACTCCGTCTCGCGGGCGTCTTCGGCAACATCGCGCGCTTCCTTCTCGGTGGCGAGGGTCTCCGATGCAGCCGTCATTTGCGCCTCAGATAAAGGGCCATTCCAATAATAGATATCGTCGCAAACGAAAACCATTGAAACGCGTAGCTCCGGTGCGATCCCTCGTCGAGGGCGGGCACTGGCACGCGGGGGGGTATTTCCGCCGGAGGATTCTCGCTTTCACCGATCAATACCAGGTAGTATGGGGCAATGGGATAGGGGAATTCCTGAGAAATCGTCGTGCGATCCATCCACCGGTAGGCTCTCGGCACCGACGTCGACTTCACCGGACCTTCGCGGGCCTGGAAGGTCTGGACGTAGCTCTCAGCGCTGAGCGCCTCGGGCTCGCGCCATCGCGTGAGATCCGCCGACATTCCGTCAGGGGCATAAACCCAGCCGCGGTTGACGAGGACGGCGGTATCGCGGCCCTGCAACCTTACCGGCGTAATGATGTTGACGCCCGGCGAGCCTCTCCGCGAGCGGCTCGTCAGCACAATTTCGTTGTCGAAGTCGTAGGCGCCCACGATCCGGACGCGTCGGTAGTGGGCGTCGCCGGTGTCCTGTAGCACGCTTGCAAAGTCGATAGGTGCAGTTTCAGCCCGCGCCCGGAGCTCGTTGTTCGACGCGCGCTTTTCGGACAGCCGGTCGAGCTGCCAGATGCCGAGGCGGATGCACGTCGCTGCGACGATGGTTCCAAGGATTACGAATACGATGTCGCGGGGCTTCATCGGAAAGAATTTAAGGGCGCCAAACCCATTATTTGCGGATCGGGGCGGATTTCAGCGGATGCAGCGGATCGCTTTGCTCATCGAAAGCAAACGTTGCGCTCTATCCGCTCGATCCGCCCAGATCCGCCCAAATCCGTTCCAATTGGGTTTCCGCTGTCAGAAAAGCGACAACTGCTCGCCGAGTGTGGCCGGGTCCACCGGATGCTGGCCCAGGTGGTACTGGATCTCGCGGGCGGTCGCGGGACTGTGGCCGGTGAAAGTGTTTGCGACGTATCCATAGATATCCGAGAGGCCGGACGGCATCGAGGCAACCGCTTCCATCCACATATCTATCTCCCGGCTGCGGTCCACCTGGATCCTCGAATAGTCGACGAGATCGCGGTTGGGGCCCATCCACCTGATGTATGCGAAGTCCGCTGTCGGCCTTTTTGCCAGTGCGAGCATCACCTTTCGCGGGATCCAGCGCCCGTCGACGAGTGTCAGCCCGATGTTTCTGTCGCGAAGAAGCGCGATTACCCCCTCGTTCATCCAGCCGCGGTGGCGGAATTCGATGGTGAAGCGGATATCGCCCGGAACACCTCCGATGAAGTCCACAAGTGACGGCAGCTCACCGGGATCGAAGTCGGGACCAAGCTGTACGAGGATTGGACCGAGCTTGTGGCGCAACTCTCTCGCCCGCTCGTAGAAAGTCTCCCCGATCCCAAGGGTATCCCTGAGTCGCTGCTCGTGCGTGATCTCCTGTGGAAGCTTGAGGGAGAAGATGAAGTCGTCGGGCGTTCGGTCGTACCAGCTCCTGAACGTGGTGGGCGCCGGCACTCCGTAGAAGGTCGAGTCGACTTCCACCGAGCTGAACGCGCGTGAGTAGACCGACAGGAAGTCGGCGGGTCGCGTGCCTCCGGGATAGAAGGGACCGACCCACGCATCGTAGTTCCAGCCCTGAGTGCCGATGTGGACCCTGGGTTTGACTTCAGCCACGTCGAGTCATCGGTTGCCTTCGTTGCCGGAAAAAAACTGGTCTCAAAATTGCCCTTTCGACTGTGGATGTAACACCTCAGCGAAAACGATTCCAGGAGGCTCGATGGACCGCAACAAGGATATTGCAAACGACGGCGGAGTGATCCGCAACGGCGACAGCACGACAACGGGTGAAGAGATCGGCCAGGCGGTGGGGGGAATATCGGGCGTCGTCGCGGGTGCCGCTATCGGATCAGCTGCCGGCCCCATCGGCACGGTGATCGGCGGTCTCGCCGGGGCAGTCGGCGGATGGTGGGCCGGAAAGAACGTCGGCGAAGCGGCTCAGAGATTCGACGACCACACCGACAACAATTATCGCCAGGCCTACGACTCGCGCGCGGACAGGCTCGCGGACAGGACATATGAAGATGTTCGTCCCGCGTACCAGCTCGGTCATCTCGCCAGCGAGAATCCCGATTACAGCGAAAGATCGTTCGAGGACATCGAGACGGAGCTTCAGCGTGGATGGTCGAACGACCTTCGCGCGCGCCACGGTGACTGGTCAACGGTGCGCCCGTTCGCCCAGGAGGCATACACGAGCCGCTCGTCAGTTGCGTCGCGTGAGGCGCTCAACAGGATCGACAACAGCAGCGAGAATCTCGGCGATCGTGCGTCGGACACGACGCGCAACGTCGCAAATCGGGCGATTGACGCGGTGGACAACGTCAAGGACAGGATCGACGGCAACCCCGCATCGAAGCCAGGACCCGATCCGACAGACCGCCGCTTCTAGTCTCGCGGCGGAGAAACAAGAGCAGCCGATTTTCGAACGACTCGAAGGGCGCGGAGGGGGAATCCCTTCGCGCCCTTCGTGCTGAAAGGCTATTGTGCACCGGCAGCGTTCTCTCAACGACACAGCCGGCCAATGATGAACCCGAAAGCCCTTCTCCTGGCAGCCTCCTCCGCTATCCTCGCGGTAAACGGATGTGCAAGCCCATCCCCTCAGGCAACCGCGACAGTCCCAACTCGAGCGACAGCACCAGCTGACTTTGCCGAGCTTGACGTTCGCCGGATTCTCACGGCCCTCGCCCACGACTCGATGGAAGGGCGACGCACCGGATCGCCAGGCGCTGACCGCGCCGCGAGATTCATCGCCGCGGAGATGAAGGCCATCGGCCTTGAGCCCGCGGGAGACTCCGCGTACT
>JBPCJP010000009.1:0-4421 GCA_051005175.1 Gemmatimonadaceae bacterium
TCGAGCTGTGATCCCTCGGCCGCCTGATCGGCGCTCGAGCGCGCGAGATTCCACCCCGCGCAGCCGATGTATATCCGTTCCGGAGCCCTGTGACCGTTCATCCCGCCTCCCATTACGGATGTGACGATTTGCGCGGCATGAGGTAAGCAGTTGCCATGACCGGCCCTCGCACGTCTGACTCTCATGCCCAGACCATCAATGTGGTTGCCTGCCCTCGCGGTTCTACTCGCCGCCTGCGCCGAGGCGCCCGAAATAAGAAAGCCACGTTCAGAGACGACACAGCGGGAGCGGGACAGCGCCGTGGCCGAGTCCGGCCTTCCTGGATCGGGGGTTGTAAAAAGAGCGACGAACATCTCCGACGCCGAGGCCCGCCGGGCGGCAGCGTTCGATTCGATAGCCGAGCCCTAGCCGGGCAGCGGGGTGCCGGGATGCCGTGTCCCGTGGTAATGTTCGGGAGCGCCGCCGGGCACCCGCTGGCCGCCACACCCGCTACCCTCTGTCACAAGAGCAGGAGTCAGAACCATGGCAATCTGGAACGAACCCAAGACCTCGACCAAGGAGCCGCCGGCGATGCCCGCGAATCCATCGCTTCAGAACAACGAGGGGAGCGCATCGCGCCCGACGCCGAGCTACGATGCCCCGCCGGCGCGCTCGTCGCAGGCCGACCAGAAGGAAACGCTGATCGCCGCCAACCTTTCGATCGAAGGCAAGATTCAGGGTTCCGGCCATGTCCGGGTTGCCGGCCAGTTCAAGGGCGATGTGAATGTCGAGGGCAACCTGACCATCGAGCAGGGTGCAAAGGTCATCGGCGGAGTGAGGGCGAGCACTGTCACAATCGCGGGTGAGCTCGAGGGAAATGTCGACGCTGCATCGCGTGTCGAGCTTCTTGCCTCCGGAGTTCTCAACGGCGACCTGAAGGCTGGCTCGCTGACAGTCGCTGCCGGTTCCCGCATGCGGGGCCAGGCCGAATTCGGATGGGAAGAAGGAAGCCCGCGACCGGCGAAGCCCAAGACGGAGGTTGGCTCGGCTTCATGAGCAGTGCCAGCGGTACCGCGGCAAAAACTCGTACCTGTCCGCACTGCCGGGCAACGATACTCCAGAGCGCAAGCGTCTGTCCGATCTGCCGGAAGAGCCTGCGCTGGGAGCCGCATACCGCCAAGCACAAGGCACCGGGATTTTCCGCGCTTCATGTCGAGGGCTCCATCAGGCACCCTGAGGTCGGCGAGAACTGGGAGTACATGGTTCTGGTCACCGTGAAGAACGAGAAGGGAGAAGAGATCGGACGCCATATGGTGGATGTCGGCGCGCTGGGCCCTGGTGACCTGCGCGCTTTCGATCTGTCTGTCGAGGTGTTCACCGACCCGAAGCCGAAGCGCTAGCAGGCCCGGCACCGTGTCTGACAAAGACAGAAGGGCAAGCCACATCGGCTTGCCCTTCTGTCTTTCCTGCTTCCGCGACCGGCTGTGGCCGCGTCAGTCATCTCATCAGCCTGTCGGGAAACCCGCCTGCGGCTCCTGTGGCTGCTGCTGCGGCTGACGAATCCGCGGCGCCTGCCCGAAGTTGTACTGGAAGCTCAGGAACGTTCCGCGAACGCCGAACTGCCGCTCAGTCACCTGTATGACCCTGTCGTCGCCAGTACGGATCTTGAAACTGATCGTGTTGAAAGGATCGACTACGCGCAGCGCGACCGTCGCCTTGTCTCCGAGAATCTTGTAGCGTCCGGCGAATGTGGCATTCTGCGATGCTCCGAACCGGCCGCGCTCGACATTGATCGGCGCACGGTAGTTCCAGTTGCCCTGCAGCGTGAGCTTGTCGGTCGGGTTGAACGTCAGGTTGTAGCGCGTTGCCCACGTGACCGCGTCGGAAGACAATGCCGACTCGGAGCCGCCGTCTGTCACGATCCGGAAGACGTTGAACGCACCGAACGCCGAGAATTTACTGCCGAGCCGCAGGGTGCCGTTCATGTCGGCGCCGTACGAATCGCTCGTCGCGAGGTTCGTGAAGCTGACCGACGTCACATTGCGCCCGTCAATGACGTCGTCCGTGTTGATGTCAATGCGGATGACGTCTGTCGTGCGGCGATAGAAGGGTGAGAACTGAAGCGTGCCGAGCGCTCCGGTGCGCGTGAGACCGCCTTCGATCGCATGCGTGTACTCGGGACTCAGCGACGCATTGCCGATGAACACGTTCTGCGCATCCATGAACTGCGGGAACGGGTTGAGCTCCTGGGTTCCGGGCCGGCGGATGCGTCTCGAGTAGCTCAGCTTCCCGTTGAGCTGGTCGTTGAACTTGTAGCTCGCGACTCCGCTTGGAAACAGGCTCGTGTAGCTCTTCGGGAAGCTTTCGCCGGAGGAACCGAGGGAGAAGTCGCGGCTCGCGTACTCCGCGCGCAGTCCGCCCTGCAGGTCCCACTTGCCGACGCCGCGGCTGAGCACGCCATAGGCGGCCTGCACCGTCTCATCGAACTCGAAATCGTTGCTGAGGTTGCTGCGGATCAACTGGCCGCTTCCCAGCATGTCCTTCTCGACGAGATAGTCGCGATCGAGCCAGCGGGCGGTTCCCTTGTACCCGGTTTCGAGTTTGGTCCTCTCCGCCAGCGTGCGCGTGTAATCGAGCTGCGCGTTCAGCGACTGCGTGAGGTTGTCCGCCGTGTTTCTCTCGATCTCCGTCTGCGCGGTGGCGTTCAGCGGCTGTCTCCAAAGCGTGGTGATCTCGTCATCGGTTGAGCGATTGTAGCGAATCTCGCTTGAAAGCTCGTGTTTCCGCGGCTCGAGAGTGCGCTTGAACGCGAGCGTGTAGTCGATCATCCACGAGTCCGCTCCGCGATCGCGTATGCGGTCGTACGAATCGAGCTGGCTACGGTTGGCATCGAGCTCGGTGAACAGCGAACGCAGGTCTTCACCGTTCTGCCGCTTGTTGAACAGGAGCGAGTTCGAGAGAACGTCCCGCGTATTCAACTTGTAGTCGAAATTCGTGGTGAAGTTATGGCCCGAATTGGAGTTGCTGCCATCCAGGTCCTGCCTGGTGAACGAGAGCGGCGCGCTCAGCGCGTCGTAGCGCTCACGATCGTTGATCCCCCACATGCCGCGCTTGTCCGAGTTGTAGCCGTAGCTCGAGAAGAGCGTGTACGGCCCGACCTGGTATCCGACGTTGCCGGACGTGTTGAACCTGTCAGGGGTTGCGCCTGAAATGTTGAAACCTCCGCTCACGCCGAGGTCGACGTTCGACTTCAGCACGATGTTCACGATTCCCGCCATTCCTTCCGGATCGTACTTCGCGGAAGGATTGGGGATCACCTCGACGCGATCGAGCACGTTGGCAGGGACCTGCTTGAGGTAGGCCGCGAGCTGGGCGCCGCGGATCGGAGCAGGACGTCCGTTGATCTGGATCGCCACGTTCTCGTTTCCGCGAAGGCTGACCTTGCCCTCTGCGTCGACTTCGACCGAGGGAACGTTCTCCAGCACCTCGGAAGCGTTGTTGGCGGCGGGCGCGACATCCTTCGACTTGTATGAATTCCTGTCGGGCTCGATCGTCACCGCCTCACGCTCGGCCGTGACCTGCACTCCCTCGAGCGCGACTGCGACTCTCGAGATGCCGATGTTGCCGATGGCGACAACGGGCGCGGCGGGTGTTACGGTGAACTCCTGCGTCTTCGGGCCATAACCGATGTACGTGACGCGAAGCTGGTACGTGCCGGGTCGCAGTCCCTGGATCCGGAACGTCCCGTCCGCGTTAGCGATGGCGCCCGTGATGAGCGCGCCCTGCGGTGTGCGAACTGCGACCGATGCGCGCGCCACTCCGGCGTTCGCATCCGCGTCGACGACAGTGCCGCGAACTTCACCGGGGGCCGCCGGAGGCGGACCGCCAGCGCCGGGGCCACCGGGACCCTGAGCGATGACAGGGCTCGCGCTCGCGAGCAGGAGAGTGCCAACTAACGCCGAAAAGAATCTCTTCATACCGAGCTCATTGCAGAATGTTGAGTTGCTATGACCGCTGCGCGCATTTTGTGGGAGCGCCCTATGCCGCCAGTACGCGCAACATACCCGCGAGTTTCAGCGGGGGGCGTCCGCGATTTGTAATGTTTTTGCGGGACAAGAGCGGGCAGCATCCGATGTGAACGGACGTTTACACTGCGACTGCCCACTCGCGCGCTTCGAGGTTAGACAGCGAACTGCGGCGACGGGTTCTCGCTCGCTACGCCGCCGTTTCGGGCTTCCGGCGCCGGTCCCAGAGTTTGCCGAGGAACGTCGTGAGCACGATTGTGCCGGCGATCCGGAGGGGCTGGGTGATTTTGGTGACGATGTAAGCCGCCGTCCATGCTCCCGCCGTGCCTGCAACGCTCTCAGGGGCCCAGCCAAGACTTATCGCGAAATACGCACCCACGAACACGACGAAAAACACCGTCAGATAAATGACGACGG
>JBPCJP010000010.1:0-8723 GCA_051005175.1 Gemmatimonadaceae bacterium
GCCCGAGGTTGATTCCAACTATCGGAACCGGCGCGCCGTCGAGAAGCCGGGCTCCGCGGAGCAGCGTCCCATCCCCACCCAGTGTGATCAGCGCGCCAAGAGTCGACGTGTCCGTGAGGACCGCTCCGGATCGGGCGGCGGAATGCAGCTCCGGCTCGAACTCGAGCTCGAGACCGAGCTCGGGGGCGAGCCTCAGCAGCCTCCCGAGGATGTCGTCGAGCTCGTCATACCCCGTGTGCCCAATGACGCCGACGCGCATCAGCCGGCGAGAAGCCGTGCACCCCGCTCATCCGTCTTGCGAAGCGCCCTGACGCGAGCCGCGATCCCGGTGGCGTCGAGGCCGACACTCGCAAGCTGCTTCGCGCGCGGCGCCTGCTCGATGAACTGGTCCGGAACTCCATGAGTGGCGACTCTCACGGAGGGATCTATCGAGGCGATAACTGATGCCATGTACGCACCGAAACCGTTGACGACAGTTCCCTCCTCGACGACGAGAAGCGCGTGACAGCCGGCGACAACGGAAGCGAGCGTCTCAGCATCGTGCGGCTTGATGAACCGGCAGTTAACCACCGTGACGCTCAGCCCCTCGCTCGCCAGAATCTCCGCAGCGTCGAGTGAGGGCTGAACCATCGTGCCGACTGCCAGAATCGCCAAAGCATCCGGGTTCTCCCTGCTTCCCTTCCTCAGTACCTCCCACGTCCCGTACGGAACCGCCTCGATCTCCGAAGCGGGCGGAACGATGTCAGGCGCAGCATCTCGTGGATATCGAAGAGTGAACGGCCCGGCCTTGTGGTCCGCCGCAGTCCGCATCAGGCCAACCATCTCTTTCCCGTTCCTCGGAGCGGTGATCGTAATTCCCGGCACCGCAAGCATGTAGGCGATGTCGTAGAGACCCATGTGGGTTGGCCCATCCTCGCCGACGAGTCCTGCGCGGTCCATCGCGAAGACTACGGGGAGGTGCTGGATCGCGACGTCGTGAATCACGTTGTCATACGCGCGCTGGAGAAACGTCGAGTAGATGACGCAGAATGGATGCATACCGCGCGTTGCCATGCCGGCCGCGAACGTGACACCGTGGCCTTCCGCAATTCCCACGTCGAAGAACCGATCCGGATGACGCCCCGCAAACACGCCCGTACCGGTCCCGCTCGGCATCGCAGCAGTGATTGCCACAATCTTGTCGTTCTCGTCGGCCAGCTCGGCCAGCGCCTTACCGAACACCGCCGTATAGGCAGCGTTGGCCGAAGACACCTTGAGCTGCTTGCCGGTTGCGGGATCATGACCCGGGGGAAGCGCATGCCACTTCTCGGTGTGCTCTCCCGCCGGGAAGCCCTTCCCTTTCTGGGTTATCACATGGACGAGGCGCGGACCGGTGAAGTCGCGGACCGCGGCAAGGGTGTCGACGAGCGCATCGATGTCATGACCGTCGATCGGGCCGAAGTATCGGAAGCCGAGCTCCTCGAAGAGCACGCCGGGCGTGAGAAACGCCTTCATGCTCTCTTCCCATTTTCGCACGAGCGTGTGCACGCCGGCTCGCTTCGCGGGCGGCGATTCGACGGCAGCGGCGAACGCCGAGCGGACCCGGTTGTAAAGCGGATTTCTCTGGATCGACGTGAGGTACTTCGACATCGCGCCTACGTTGGGCGCGATTGACATTTCGTTGTCGTTGAGGATGACGATGAAGTCGCGCCCAGACGCTCCGGCGTTGTTCAGTCCCTCATACGCGAGACCGCACGTGAGTGCACCGTCGCCGAGAATCGACACGACCTTGAACGACTCGCGATTCAGGTCGCGCGCAGTCGCCATTCCGAGGCCGGCGGAAATCGCAGTGGCGGCGTGGCCGGCGCCGAAGGTGTCATACTCGCTTTCGGATCGCTTGAGGAAACCGGAAAGTCCGCATTCCTGCCTGAGGGACTCCATCCCGCCATCGCGCCCCGTGAGCAGCTTGTGCGGGTAACCCTGGTGGCCGACATCCCACACCACCTGGTCGCGCGGCGTGTCGAACACGGCGTGGATCGCGACCGACAGCTCGACTACGCCGAGTCCCGCCCCGATGTGTCCGCCTGTCCGCGAGCAGAGTTCGATGAGGCGCTCGCGTATCTCTGCTGAAATCCCGCGCAGCTCGTCGCGGGACATCGTCCTGAGCGCGGAAGGAAGGTTTCGTGATTTGAATGTTGACATCAGCTTTCGATTCTCGTCAGTGACTTCGAGATACAATGAATCCGGCGAGATTTTCAAGCTCGCCGGTCAGCATGTTCTGTTCGCTCAATGCCCGGCAACCGTCTGCAACGAGCGCAGTGGCCCGGGTGGTCGCTCCATCCACACCCAGCAGCGCGGGATAGGTGCTCTTTCCCATCTCCGCGTCCCGGCCCGCGGTCTTCCCAAGCTGGTCTGAAGATCCCGTAACGTCGAGGACGTCATCCATTATCTGGAAGGCCAACCCGATGCACTCGCCGTACCGGTCGAGCGCTTCGATACCCGCCGGCGAAGCAACAGCTGCGATTCCGCCGAGCCTCACCGATGCCGAGATCAGCGCCCCGGTCTTGGCGGCGTGCATTGCGTCGAGATCGTCACGCGTTAACGCGGTCCCCTCCCCGGCGAGATCAAGCAGCTGGCCGCCGATCATTCCCCCGGCGCCTGCGGCCTGCATCAATGTCCTAACTATCGTACAGCAGACGTCGCCGGGCAACCGAAGGCCGCGAGCCCCGTTGTGGGCGGCAAGCGCCGCAAGCGGGATCATGACGGCGCCCGCGGCTGCGGCTACCGGGACCGAGAACGCTCGATGAGTCGCAAGCCTTCCGCGCCGCATGTCATCGTCGTCCATGCATGGAAGGTCGTCGTGGACGAGGGAGTACGAGTGCACGATCTCGACTGACGCGGCGATGCCTGAGGAGTCTCTGTCTCCTCCGGCAGCCCGGTAAGCGGCGAGAACAAGCAAGGCCCGAAGTCGTTTCCCGCCTCCGGAAAGGGCATACCGGACTGCGTCGCCTATATCCTCAGGGAGTGACGTCGTATCCCGCTCACTGATCGCAGCGATTGCGGCTTCGATTCTGTCGCGGTCGGCGGGTCTGGAAAGTCGCGAGAAGTCAGGGCTTGAAATCGCGCAGCTCCAGGACGCCGTCGGCCCTTTCGACGAGCTCCTTCACCTTCTCCTCCGTCTCGTTGAGCTCGTCCGAGGCAAGTCGAAGCAGCTCAACCCCTTCCTCGAACAGCTTGAGCGAGGCGCTCAGGTCGATCCTCTCGTTCTCGAGCTTGGCGACGATCTGCTCCAGGCGGGCAAGGTTTTTCTCGAAGGACATACGTCAATATATCCGGTCCTCCGGTGGGCGACCGATCGCCAGCTGCCTGCCTGATTGCGGATGTGGACCCTTGCGGCTCAGGACTAACGGCCACCGAGGATCTACGGTTAAGTGAGGGCCGAGGAGAGGACCGAGGAGAGGACCAGAAAACAGGGGTTGAGGACGCCGGTGTCCTTGATTATCATTATATCCGGATATAATGATGCAAGCCGCCGACCTCTTCGATCGCATGACAGCGCTGGCCGACTCCACCAGGAGCCGGCTTCTCGTGCTGCTCGAGCGGCACGAACTGACGGTAAACGAGCTCAAGTCGATCCTCCAGCTGCCCCAATCCACAGTCAGCCGCCACCTGAAAGTTCTCGGCGACCATGAGTGGGTTGTCTCGCGGGCCGATGGGACCAGCCGGCGATACCGTGGCAGTTCCGATCTCGATTCTTCGAGCAGGCGGCTCTGGCAGGTTGTGCGTGAGCAGGTCGCAGGCTCATCGGCTGTCGCGCAGGATGCGCGCCGGCTCCAGGCGGTTCTCGCGCACCGCCGCAGCCGGTCGGAAAAGTTCTTCTCATCCGCCGCGGGACAGTGGGACCGCCTGCGCCTTGAGCTATTCGGCTCGCGCGCAGATCTCATCGGTTTGCTTGGACTCCTCGACGACCGGTGGACCGTTGGCGACCTCGGGTGCGGAACGGGGCAGCTCACGGAGATGATTTCGCCTTTCGTATCCGGTGTGGTCGCGATAGACGATTCGCCGGCAATGCTTGCCGCCGCGCGGAAACGGCTCGGCACGGTGTCGAATGCGGAAGTTCGTGCGGGCCGGCTCGAGTCGCTCCCGATCGACGATGGCTCGCTCGATGCAGCACTGCTCATCCTCGTGCTTCATTACGTTCCCGAGCCCGAAGCGGCGATCGGCGAGGCGTTCAGGGCCCTGAAGCCCGGCGGGAAGTTGCTGGTTGTCGACATGATGCCCCACGACAGGGAGGACCTGATTCATGACATGGGGCATGTATGGCGCGGATTCCCGCGCGAGAAGATAGACGAGATGTTTCGAACCGCCGGCTTCGAGGGCGGCAATTATAACGCGCTCCCCGCCGACGAAGGCGCGAAGGGGCCTACACTGTTTGCGGCAGGCGCCCGCAAGCCCGATGTAATCGCGGCAACCGGCGACGCGCCTGCCGATCATGACACTGTTGCAAAGCTCACTTTGACCGCCTGACAACTCAAACCTTCCAGGAACAAGAGAAACGATGACAAGCGTAGCCGAACTTCCAGCGACAAGTGACTCCGGGCCTGCCGGGCACAGCCCCTTCGCGGTGAAAGACGGGCGTCTTCCCTTCAAGGTGAAGGACATCTCGCTCGCCGAATACGGGCGAAACGAGATCCGTCTCGCCGAGCACGAGATGCCCGGGCTCATGGCCCTGAGGGAGGAGTACAGGGATTCACAGCCGCTTGCCGGCGCGAAGATCATGGGGTCGCTGCACATGACGGTTCAGACCGCTGTGCTCATCGAAACTCTCACGGAACTCGGCGCCGATGTCCGCTGGGTGTCCTGCAACATCTTCTCGACGCAGGATCATGCCGCTGCCGCTGCCGTGGTTGGAAGAAACGGTACGGCCGAAGATCCGCAGGGCGTGCCGGTTTATGCATGGAAGGGCGAGACGCTCGAGGAGTACTGGTGGTGCACTGACCAGGCGCTAGTCTGGCCCGACGGCTCGGGCCCCAACCTTCTGCTCGATGACGGTGGCGACGCGACCCTTCTTGTCCACAAGGGTGTCGAGTTCGAGAAAGCGGGTGTCGTTCCGAATTTCGACGAGGAGCGTGACTCCGAGGAGTACGGCGTAATTCTCGATCTTCTTCGTGCCGAGTACGCGAAGGATCCAACACGCTGGACGACGATGGCAAGGGATCTTCGCGGCGTGTCGGAAGAGACGACGACCGGCGTGCATCGGCTTTACCAGATGATGGAAGCCGGCCAGCTCCTGTTCTGCGCGATAAACGTCAACGATTCAGTCACGAAGTCGAAGTTCGACAACCTGTACGGCTGCCGTCATTCGCTCACCGACGGAATCCTCCGCGCGTCGGATGTGATGCTGGCGGGCAAGGTCGCGGTGATCTGCGGCTATGGCGATGTCGGCAAGGGCTGCGCGCAGGCGCTGAAGGGTCAGGGCGCGCGCGTGGTGATCACCGAAATCGACCCGATCTGCGCACTTCAGGCAGCGATGGAAGGCTACCAGGTCACGACTCTCGAGGATGTTCTCGGGACCGCTGACATCTTCATCACTGCCACGGGCAACAAGGACATCATCACGGCGCAGCACATGACGCTCATGAAGGACAAGGCGATCGTCGGAAACATCGGCCACTTCGACAACGAGATCGACATGGCAGGCCTCAAGAAACTCGAGGCGAAGGGAGTGAAGCGGGTGCAGATCAAGCCGCAGTACGACGAGTATGTGTTCCCGGACGGACACAGCGTGATGATCCTGGCCGAGGGCCGCCTGCTGAACCTTGGCTGTGCGACGGGACATCCAAGCTTCGTGATGTCGGCGAGCTTCACAAACCAGGTGATGGCGCAGATCGAGCTTCACGCAAACTCCTCGAGCTACGAGAGGCGTGTGTATACGCTTCCCAAGCACCTCGACGAAAAGGTGGCTCGCCTGCACCTGGGCAAGCTCGGCGTCAAGCTCACCGAGTTGACTGACTCACAGTCCGAATACCTCGGCGTGCCGAAGGACGGGCCATACAAGTCGGATCACTACCGCTACTAGCATTGTTTCGAGATAACAATGCGGCGCCCCGGGTTCGGGCGCCGCTTTGCTTTCTCACCCGGCATCACTCCGAGGCCGGCGACAAGTCCACGCGAGTCGTGAGTTGCCAGTAGTCAGTTTTCAGTTGCCAGTTGTGAAGTTGGTCCGCCGTACGTCCGCAGTCCGCAGTAGTCTCAGTCCGTGTCCGCAGTACGTCCGCAGTCCGCAGTCAGTCAAAGCTCTACCGGCACACCTCCGGCATACTGACACGCTCCCGCACCGCCACAGCGACGACGGGCCGCCCCTGATCTCTCGCGGCTTCACAAATCGCTCCGGTAGTGGCTTCAGCGCCGCGCCACAAGGCAACCTCCGTCGCCCCGAGCAAGCCATGCCGGCGAGCGAGCTCGGCCCTGTACCAACCCGCCCCCAGCAACGGAATCGTCACGACGGTGACATCCTCACGAAGCCCCTCAACATGCTGCGCGTACCACACTGGATACGTATCGTTATCGCCATACGCGAAGACGACCGCCCGCGCTGGCGCCGGCGACAGAATTCGAATTGCACTGTCCCGAGCAGCGGTCGCATCTGGGGCGGCTGAGCGATCGACGGCCCGGTAATTCAGCAGAAACGGAATCGCGGCAATGCCGAGACCCGCGTATCTGCCGCGTGCGCCGGCGCGGGCGAGAAGGCGAACAGCTCCCGCCCCCGCCCAGATTCCCCACCATACGAACGCGAGAGCGAAGAAGTAGTCGCGCTCGCGTGCCTCGTGCTTTGCACCAGGCGGAAGAAAGCCATGGCCGTACGACGGGCCTGCCTTCATGTTGAGGTAGGCGATGACGCCAAGCGTCGCGACGACGAACAGAACCGTCATTGCGCGCCAGCTCACGCGGTGCGCCCCGCGATGCCAGATCCATCCCGCCACTCCGAGTCCGCCGTACACGATCGTGAAAGGAGTTCGAGTCCAGGCGGGCGGTGCACCTTGAGAAAGCCCGAGGGCAACCTGCCAGTCTGCGTACTCGAACAGGTTGCCTGCCTGGATGTACCACGGTGCCTGGCGCGGCAGCATCGATGCGGGCTGGTACTGCGCACGCTGGATGACATCGACGAACGCCTGCCACGTTTCCGGATTCCCCTGGTTTACGCCCGGGTCGTGCTGCGCGCGCACGAGCATGAACAACACGGCCGATGCGCCGAGCAGTGCGGCGCCGAGGATGGTGATCGATAGCCTGCCCCATGACTCGTAGCGTTTCGCACCGATGAGCAATGCGAGAGCTCCCGGCACCGCCACCAGCGCGGAAAGCTGGAGTGCCCATCCCAGCCCGCAGAAATAGCCGAAGAGTACGAGCCACTTTCCCTGCCCACGCAGCCGGGCGTTGTCAGCGACGAGAACCAGGAGCGCGGAGACGAGCAGCGCCGGCGCGTAGACTTCTGTCTCGTTCGCGTTGAGCCATACGCTCGACATGAGTCCGGCGAGAAGTCCGCCTGCGCCTGAAGCCCACGCATCACCGGTCCACCGGTGCATCAGGTAAACGAAGATTGCGCAGGCAGCCGCGGTGCAGAACGCCGACAGGAGGTTTACTGCGTACGCGAAGCCGACAACCGGGCCGAGTACCTTCGCCCAGACATTTCCGACAAGTATGAAAAGCGGAGTTCCCGGCGGATGCGGAATTCCCAGCGTCCGAATCGCCGCGAGGAACTCGCCGGAGTCCCAGTATGTGACTCCCGGCGCAAGCGTCGCGACATACGCGACAAAAAGTGCGAGTCCAACGCCTGCGGGGAGCCGCCAGGCGGTCACACTGCGATGCTGTGGGTGGTCACCGCGGTGTCGAGCGTGCGCCGCGGCCCGGCGTTTGAGCGCCGAGCCGCGGCTGATGTCACGCCGGCGCTGGCTCCGGTCCGCCGAACAGCGGCGGTTTTGCCGGCTTCGCCGCAGGCGCGACAGCTTCCGCGGCCGGGAGCGCCGGCGCCGATGGCGGCGGCGAGCGCGGCGGCAGCTTCTCGCCCCTCGAGAGCTTCTGCACATCCTCCCCGGTCAGCGTCTCGCGATCGAGGAGCGCCTCGGCCACCCTGTGCAGGAGATCCATGTTCTCGGTCAGCGTTTCCTTCGCGCGATTGTACGCTTCCTTGATCACGCGCGACACCTCGGAGTCGACAAGCTGCGCAGTGCGCTCCGAGACCTCGCGGCGCGTCTGAAGCTCGCGTCCGAGGAAGAGCTCCTGCTCGTTGTCCCCCACCAGTATAGGACCGATCGCGTCAGACAGTCCCCACTGCCCGACATAGCGCCGCGCGAGTGATGTCGCCTGCTGGATGTCGCTCGCGGCACCTGTCGTGACGCGATTGCGGCCGAACACGAGCTCTTCTGCCACGCGGCCCCCGTACATCCTGACCAGGTGCGCTTCGAGCTGCTCACGCGTTATCGACACGCGATCATCTTCAGGCAGCGTGAAGGCGAGTCCGAGCGAACGACCGCGCGGCACGATCGTCACCTTGTGCAGCGGATCGTTTCCGGGCGTCTTGATCGTGCAGACTGCGTGTCCGCCCTCATGATATGCGGTCAGCTTCCGCTCCTCCTCCTTCATCACCATCGACTTTCTCTCGGCGCCGAGCATGACCTTGTCCTTGGCGTCCTCGAGATCCTGCATGTAGACCTTGTCGTGATTCCGGCGGGCGGCGAGAAGCGCGC
>JBPCJP010000011.1:0-3595 GCA_051005175.1 Gemmatimonadaceae bacterium
TCAGGCCGCCGCACGCTCCGTGAGTGTAGAAGGCCTGGGCGAGGCAGCGCAGCAGTCGCGCTGCCTCGAACCGGGCTCCTCAGAACTTCAGGAAAACAGGCGCTCCGGTCTCGACCGCGCGATCGGCAGCCTTGGACATGGCGGCCGTCTGCTCTTCGATCGTCGCACCGGCATCGATCGACTCCGACGCGGACGCAGAACCGCCCGACGCGCAAGCGACGGTGATGGTTATTGGGCTGTAGATGCCGAAAGTCACGAACGACGCAAGCTGATTCAGGAAGGTGTGTTGCGTCTCGACCCTGGAAACGCCATTCGGGCATTGCGATGCGGTGTTGACCACGGCCGGCGGAACGAGACCATAGATGAACCCGGACGCCCACTTGTTCTCGACTATGGTCCCGGAGGCGGGCCGCCCGGTCTCGATGACGGCGTGGAAGCAGCCGGCAGTGAGCGCCAAGGCGCCCAGGAGCGCGATGTTGGTTACACGACGCATTGTAGATTCTCCTGTTCGATTCAGGGTGTGATCGGCCGCGGCGTGCCGCGTCGATCCGGGCGCAGGGAGCGAGCCTCCTCCGAGCCTCCACTCGCGCACATTCGCATCGCGAGAGCGCCAAACGAAGGAGGGCACCCATCACCCGTTCCTCCGCTCAACGGCGACATGTTAGGGACGACGATTGGGTTGTGCAAGGGACGCGGGATGCCGAGAAGCGGGATGCGCGACGCGGGACGCGGGACGGGGGACGAGAGGCTTTGCGACGTGGCGTGTGCGACCTTGGTCACGGGATACTGATCCCGCGTCATGCACCCGTGGCACCCGCGTCGCTCACCCCGCGTCACTCACCCCGCGTCACTCACCCCGCGTCGCGCATCCCGCGTCCCTGTGGGTTCCCCTCCCCTCGCATAATTCCCCGATTAGCTTTCCTGCATGAACATTTCCGTCACGCCCAAGAAGACCGAAGGGCTCCAGCGCGTACTCGAAGTCTCGGTGCCGGCCGCCGAGTTGCGGGGCGCTGAGGCGCGAGCCGCCAAGAAATACGCAACTCAGGCCCGCCTCCCCGGCTTCCGGCCGGGCAAGGCGCCTGCCGCCATGGTACAGAAGAGGTTCGCCGGCCCCATCCGGCAGGAAGCGATCGAGGCACTCCTTCAAGAGGCTTACCAAGCGGTCCTCGAGCAGGAAAAGATCACCCCTGCCAGCCAGCCACGGGTGGAGCAGCTTCACGTTCACGACGGTGAGCCGCTTACGTTCGAACTACACCTGGAGGTACGACCCGAGCTGGAGTTGGCACGTACCCAGGGCTTCCGCGTCACGCGAGAGGTTCAGCCCGTTACAGAAGAACAGGTAAGCGAGCAGATCGAACACCTGAGGGAACAGCGGGCCACCTGGACGCCGTTGACCGAGAAGCCTATGCCGGGTGACATGGTGACGGTGATGCTCGCGACCTCGGATGGTGACGACGCATCGGCGAGCGAACCAAAGGAATACCGCATCGTGCTCGGCGACGGTCAGGCAATACCGGGAATCGAGGAAGTCATCATGGAAGCGGTTCCTGGCGAAACGATCGAGCGCCCGGTCCGCTGGCCTGACGATTTCCCCGACGAATCACAGCGCGGCAAGATGAAGACGGTGCGCGCTACGCTTAGGGACGCAAAGCGGAAGACGTTGCCGGAGCTGGATGATGCTTTGGCGCGCGAAGTCGGCGATTTTGATTCGCTGGACGCGCTGAGGGCCGCGGTACGGGACGATCTGGTTAAGCACGCGGAGCGGGAGGCGGATGCGCGGGTACGCGGCCGGCTCCTCGACGACCTCATGGGCGCCAACCCCTTCGACGTTCCGGCCAGCTGGGTCGATCGCTACGTAGAGTCCTACGTGACTGCGTACGAGGTGCCGGAAGAGGAGCGGGAACGGTTCCGGGGCGAATTTCGCCCCGCCGCGGAGCGCCAGGTGCGGCGCGATCTGATTCTGGAGACGATCGCCGAGCGCGAGTCGCTGAAGGCGACGGAAGCCGACATCGATGATCGAGTCGCCGATGTGGCGAGCAAACGCAGCGCGGATCCCGGCCAGGTGTATTCTTCGTTGCAGAAATCGGGACGCCTGCGTGAACTGGAAGCGAGCATCACCGAAGACAAGGTGTTTGAATGGCTGCTCGGCAGGAACGAAGTGGAGAAGAAATAAGAAATAGGAAATGGGAATTAGGAAATAGGAATCAGGGGAATCGGAAATTGGGCGCGGAGGACTGCCCCCATCCCCTTTCGCAATTCGCAACTCGCATTTCTTTCGCGCCTTTCCTTAATCCAGGACCCGAACCTACATGGCCACGATCTATCCGCCTTATGTGATCGAGCGGTCGAGCCGCGGCGAGAGGACGTACGACATCTTCTCGCGGCTGTTGATGGACCGCATTGTTTTCATGGGCACGCCGATCAACGACGATGTCGCGAACATTGTGATCGCGCAGATGCTGTTCCTCGCCGCCGACAATCCCGAGCGCGACATCAATCTCTACATCAACTCGCCAGGCGGCAGTGTGTCGGCCGGCATGGCGATCTACGACACGATGCAGTTTCTCGATGCGCCGGTGCGCACTATCTGCATGGGCTTCGCGGCCAGCATGGGAGCCTTTCTGCTCGCGGCCGGTGCACCCGGCAAGCGTTCCGCGCTTCCGCATGCGCGGATCATGATCCACCAGCCGTCGGGGGGGTCGCAGGGAACGGCCGCCGACATCGAGATTCAGGCGCGGGAGATTCTCTTCCTGCGGCAGAAGATGAACGAGCTGTTCGCCAAGCACACCGGACGGCCGGTCGAGCAGATCGAGCGCGACATTGACCGCGATCGATTCATGTCGGCGGAGGAGGCGCAGGCTTACGGGATCATCGACAACGTGATCTCGCAGCGTCAGGGTATTTCGGCCGTAACCGGCGGCCAGGACGCTAAGTAGCTGTCCTAGCGAGCTTTGTGAAGGGTTTCACATTTTGTTACAGGCGACCGTACCATTGACCGGCTGCACCGCGCGTTATTAAGGTTAGCGAGACCCTCCGCGCCGATCTCAACGCCGGTGCACCGCGTTCGCGTCTGAACCGCCTCTTCGACGACCGCTATGTCTTCGCACGACAAACACCTCCGCTGCTCGTTCTGCGGCAAGTCGAAGGACTCGGTCCGGAAATTCATCTCCGGGCCGTCCGTGTACATCTGCAACGAGTGCATCTCCCTCTGCAACGAGATTCTGGCGGAGGATGAGGAGCGCGAGGTTGCCGAAGCGATCACGCAGGTCCCCACGCCATCCGAGATCAAGGATGTGCTTGACCAGTACGTGATCGGGCAGGAGCGGGCGAAGAAGGCGTTGTCCGTAGCGGTGTACAATCATTACAAGCGCATCAACAGCGCTTCGACCCGAGATGATGATGTAGAGCTCGACAAGTCGAACATCCTCCTGCTCGGCCCTACCGGCGTCGGCAAGACCCTCCTTGCACAGACGCTTGCCCGCATTCTCGATGTGCCGTTCACGATCGCCGACGCGACGACGCTCACCGAAGCAGGATATGTGGGCGAGGACGTGGAGAACATTCTCGTCAGGCTGCTGCAGGCCGGCGACTTCAA
>JBPCJP010000012.1:0-18077 GCA_051005175.1 Gemmatimonadaceae bacterium
GCGGAGTTGAGCGGGCGAGACAGTTACATGAGCTGAGCCAACCGAATTGCGTAACGGAGCGAGCGCCGAGTTACGACAGACGTTACGGGAGGTGACGCGAAATGGCATTTCTTGCTGCTCTTATCAACGGGATCGTAGCCCTGGCAGACCTGGGCACTTGGACCTGATTTTGAGGAGCGGGGGTTTCATCTAAGCATGTCTATTCAGGTACGCATTTACGTTTCAGTGCTGGCGATGCTGGCCATCGGATTCACCGGGATCGTGTATACGCTAGATCCGGTTGTGAATATCGATTACCTGCGCGCAGCAGTTGTATTTGCTTGCCTGAGTATTGTGTGCGAAATGCTGGCCTACAAGAAGGCGGCACGTAGCGAGTCGGGTTCAATTGCATTCCTTCCGATTCTCGCATCGGTCATCGTCGCGCCAAGCTGGGTAAGTGTCGTGGCAGCCGCTACGGCCTTTGCCTTCGTTCAACTGGCAAATAAGCGGCAACTCATCAAAGCTGTTTTCAATGTGGCGCAGGTCGCACTTTGGGTGGCGATGGGCGTTTTGGTTTATATCATGTTGGGGGGACAGTCGCTGTTGGTTCCTTCGGCGACCGTCAACTTGCCGGCATTCGTCGCCATCTTGCTCGTGTTTGCGCTATCGAACTCTGCTGCCGTCGCGGGAGCTATCGCTTTCAGCGAGCGACAATCATTTCTAGAGTTATGGTGGGGCCGGGCAAAGGTCACGGTACTGTATGACCTGTTTACATTGCCGTTTGTATATGTCTTCGGATGGTGCTATGTCCAGTTCGGACCAGTAGGGGCTATCTCCCTCATCGTTCCAGTACTTGGAATCAGGGAGCTCTACAAGGTGAATTGGCAGCTTCAGCAGACAAATCAGGAATTGCTACAGCTGATGGTTGCCGCAATCGAGGCACGAGATCCGTATACTTCCGGACATTCTCGTCGCGTTGCTCGCAACGCAAAATTGATTGCGCAGGCGATTGGTTTGCGGGAAAAGCAGGTCGAGCGTGTTGGCGTAGCGGCGCTCCTCCACGATGTTGGAAAGATCCACGAGGTGTTCGCTCCAATCCTGAGTAAGCCTGGCCGTCTCACTGCGGAGGAGAATGCAATTATGCAGACTCATCCGATCAAGAGCGAAGAGCTCGTTAGAACTGTTTCACAACTGGGTGACGTCGTAAGCCCGATCAGGCATCATCACGAGAATTGGGATGGTACGGGTTATCCCGATGGCCTGGTGGGTGACAAGATTCCAATAGCAAGCAGGATCATAATGTTCGCCGATACGATTGATGCTATGACGACCGATCGTCCGTATCGAGCCGCGCTCACCGAAACGCAAGTGCGCGCAGAGTTTGTAAAGCATCGCGGAAGACAGTTTGACCCGCATATATGTGACAAGCTGCTTGACAGCCCAATCTATGTGAAACTGTTCGATCAAGATGTTCCCCTTCAACCGGCGATCGCTGAGCAAGAACGTCGGAAGTCAATTCCTAGCTCTCCGCTAATGGCTGGCTAGGTTTTCCCCGGCGCGCCAAACGTGCGCCCGTCAATCGCCTAAGCGAGCTGCGAAACAGTTTGTTCGAAGAGCGAGTCAGCGCGCCAAGTTTCGCGACGGTGCTCTCTGTGATACTCGTCTAGTAGGTCCACGGCGCGCCGTGTGTGGCCCGCTCGCGTCAGCGCCGCATATAGCACATAACTCGCGAACGCCTGTGCCAGACTCCGGCGCGATCTGAGGTGGGCCTGTTCAAGCTGCGACAGTGTTTCCGGTTCAAGAGCCTCTTCCCGCAGAAGCATGATTGCGGCATGCAACGCCAAAGTATAAGTGCGTCCCTTGTGGGCATGGCGTCGGACAGCAGCGGATTCGCGCTCAGCCCGCAGCTTGGGAGGGGTCAGTCGATCTGCCTCGGCGATCGCTAATCGCGCTTCGACAGACTCAATATCGATGTTTACGAAGACGTCGTCCGAATTGGCTGTGATCTCTTGAATCTGATGATACCAGTGCCGTGCCTCCACGTTAAGGCCTCGCTCAAGCGCGAGGTGCGCGAGCATGGGGAGCGCTCTCAGGGAACACTTCGGAAGGCGATGGGCGCGTGCGATGGCGGCTGCCTCAGAAATACAGCCTATCGCATTCTCGAAATCCCCGACCGTGCGATACGCCATGGATGCGTTTAGTAGGTGCCTGAAAAGATCGCCCTGGTCCTCCTTTTCACGCTGTAGCAGAATGAGCCGATCAGCAGCACGGACGGCGTGATCTAGGTTTCCGCAAAGGGTGTGAAAGACGAGATTGGCCTCCAGCGAAAACACCTCGTTGACGGTTGCGGTCTTGGATAACGTGTCAACTATGCCGAAGGTAGCTGGCATGTCGTTTTGCCTTCCCGTGAGATCTTGCAGCATCAACGCAATGGTGCCAGCCCGGACACGATGCTCAGGGGTAGCCTCGAGGGCAGATACGCACGCGACCAGTTGCCGGAGTGCATCCTCATCTTGGTTGGTCTTCCATCGAGCCCGCAGTGCTAGCAACTCGAGATCGTCGTGGAGCGGAAGAGCTGTATCGCTATTTTGGGCCATGACGGAGCGCACAAGTTGTTCGACTTCTAACAGAGCTGCCCATGAGCTGCTCTGATCGTGTGCCTTCGCCTGGGCACGTAGAATGTCGAGGGTCTCGCCAGGCGTCGAGCAAAACCCGAGGGCTCTCTCTAAAGCTTCGGCCGCTGCCTCGGGGAGGCCGATTTCTAGCAGATGAATCCCGCTCGAACGGGCGAGCTGAAGGGCTCGCGCAGAATCGCCCGCCAACTGCCAGTGTTTTGCGCAGTCCCAAAGCAGTGCAGTTGATTGGTCGGCGCGAACTTGATTCTCGAGTACCGTTGCTGTGAGCCTGTGGAGGAACGCTTTGGCTGGAGGTGTCAGTCGTCCTAGCGCAGCGACTGCGATAAGCTCATGTCTGGGTTGCAGAAGAAATGGTTTCAAGTTGGACACTTGATCAAATCCCAATAGCATGCCTGCTTCCGCCAAATCGTTTACCGCATGTAGTAACTCGTGCGAGTCGTACTGGAGCAGTTTGTCAATTCGTTCAAAGGTCGAGTGATCCTCCAGGGCCGCACACGCCTGAAGGAGATGGAGACTTTGAGCGGAGAGGCGAGAAATGCGCTCTTCCAACACTGCACTGATTGATGCTGGCGGCTGATGAATGGGGCCTGTCTCCAGCCACTGTTTAGCCAGTTCTTCGAGGAAGAACGGATTGCCGTCGGCCACGCTGATGCACCACTCGACGTAGTGGGCGTCCATTGTCCGGCCCTGTCGTCGAACCACAGCGTGAATTACTTCCGCCGCGCTGGGTGGCGTGAGCCGCGGGAGGAGTATGTCGCTGAACTTGCCGGCGTGTTGACTAAGCCAGTCGGGCCTCTCCCTCGTTGTACAAGCAAAGAGTACCGCGTGATCCCGACACCACTCAACGAGGTGCAGTACAACTTCGAGCGATGCGCTGTCGATCCAGTGTATGTCTTCGATCTCAATGAGTAGCGGCATCTCCTCCGAAACTGCATCAAACAGGTCGAAAAGCGCCTGTTCAACCCTTGAATAAACGAACTGCGCGTCCGTTCTGTCCGACGACAGCGAGTCGTCGAGTGACCGCCGCTTTGTAAGGCGATCCAGATATGTCAGAGTCTCTGCCGAGCAGCCAATTGCACCACGCAGTGACCGAAGCATCGGAACCAAATCAACAAATACAGAAAGCGGGCGTGAAGTGTCGCCGCGTCGGCATTGTATTCGCTGGGGACTTGCTCCCTGGAGGCTTGCGAAAGCAGCGAATTCCGACAGTAATCGTGACTTACCAATTCCAGCATCGCCCCAAATAATGCACGCCCTCCCTTGATTGTTGCGAGCGGAGGCCAACAGCCGACCGAGCGATTCCATCATTGGGCCACGCTCGACCATCGGAGTGTCCGATACCGAAATGTGAGGCAGCGGAGGCATTCGATCAGCGATGCGTTTCCGCATTACAGATGCAGGCAGTCGCAAATCCGACGTTTCTCGCCCGATGTCATCCAGGTATTTGTCGAGAATCTTCACACCATCGAGCTTGGATCCCCTCATCGCATATGCTTCCGCTAGCGCTAACGTGGCTTCTTCATTGAGGGGCGTCAGGTCGAGCAAACCTTTTGCGCTGGACTCAACGTCGGCCCAATTGCCCCGGACCCGATCTTTTGCGATCTGGCCTAAGAGGGCTCGCGTTATGCGTGCGATAATCCCCTCGCGTTTCGACTCGAGCCACTGATTAAACTCGCCGGAAAAGGTCGGCTCGTAGCCTTGAAGAAAGGCAAGTCGACCGGGAAGTGCCGCGGACTGGCGTTCGAGTTCGACAATGAGTTGCTCATAATCGGTCGCGAAGAAACCGACCTCTAACGCCAACCGACTCTGACCGCTTGGGCGCACAGGTACACCGAGTCGCCGAAGCTTTAGGATGGTCTGCCGCAATCGATGGGATGCCTGGCTGGGCGGAACTTCGGGCCAGAGTATGCGCTCCAGATGCCGCCTCGATACCGGCTCCTTTCGCTCCAGGATCAAGTACAAGCCCGCCGCAAATACAAGCTCCGCCGTCGGCTCGATCTGCCCCACGGATGTCTCGATCCGGGCATCTCCCAGAACGAATAGTCGGATCGACCCAGCTGATGAGTTCGCCATAGCCAGAAGTTACGATGCCAGCGTCAGCGGCGCGTCAGCGAACCGCCACCGAACCGCCCCAGGAACAGCGGAAACGAAAAACCCCGCTCTCGCGGGGCCTCCTCCTCACTCCATCCCTCAAGCTACTTCAGCTCGAACTCAACCCGCTCTTCAATCGGATGATTGTCACTCGGCAGTATCGCAATCGCCGTGAACTTCCCCTTCCGCTCATCAGCGTCCCACTCCTCCGTGAACGTCGTAACCTCATGCGACTTCAACAGCTTGTTCTGCAAACCCTGAGTGAACATGCGGGACTTGCTCCAGCGCCAGACCTCCCGCCCGCTCTCGTCCTGAACTATGAACTCGTGCGTCCGGCCGTTCGGAAAGCGAAGCTCGAGCATCCGCGTCGTGTTGTTCCGCACGCCAAGCTGAAACTCCACCCTGCTGTTCGCATGAACCGAAAACGTGGAAGTGATTTCCGCCTTCGAATCATTCGTAGACGTCGCCAGAGTTTCCCTGTGACCCGTAGTCCCCCGCGCAAACGCGACGGAAGCGGCACAAAGCAACGGAATGATAAAACGGTTTGTCATCACGATCAGGCGGCCAGCGCGCGCGGTGCGGGGTACATCACAAAGTTCTCAGTCAGTCTGGTGTCAACTTATCAACAAAAGGACGATCGTGCAATACCTGAGTAACACGTAACTCGTGATATTCCCGTAACTTGCGACCTCCCAGCTTTTTCGGGATGCCTTCGGTTTTCCACGTTGTACGCAAACAAATGGAGCCGCGGGACAGTCAAGTAGGAGGCTTGTTAATTTTTTCACAAGCCCCTAAATTCCATCCCGGAATGAGGGACGACCATAGACCCGACCCGAAGCCCGAAAAACCCGCGAAAGATGAGCTAAACATCGGCTCCTTCGCCGGCGTCGGACTCCAGTTCGCAGTCTCGATCGTCCTCTTCCTCTTCCTGGGACAGTGGCTCGACAGGAAATTCGGCACTTCCCCGGTTCTCCTCCTTGTCGGAGTGTTCATCGGCGGAGGCGCAGCGTTCTACAACATGTACAGAAGGCTCGCCGCGGCCCAGAAAGCCGACGACGAACGCAGGATCCGCAGGCAGGAGGGCAGTAACAAGTGAAAGCGATGGCTCGATCAGCCGTCCTCATGGTCGCGCTCGTCGGTCTCACTGGATTTGCGCTAACGCTGGTCTTCAAAACCGAGGCCGACAGGAACGCGATAATCATCAGCGGAATCCTGGCCGTCGTCGTCCAGCTCACGGCGTTCGGAGTCACAAGATCGTTCGGCAGGCAGAACGCGCTTGCCGGGTACGCGATGGGCGCCGTAATGCGGGGAACCGTACTCGCTCTCTACGGCTTCATGTTCGTCAGGATGCTGGACCTGCCGCCTACCGCGGCACTCGTAAGCTTCGCTGTGTTTCTTTTCACGTCAATGCTGCTCGAATCTCTGCTGCCCGCCTATGAAAGCTGAAAATCAGGACATCATCACCCCGCACATCACGGACTCTCACTACCTCGAGTATCCGTGCTTCCAGCCGGGGTTTGCATGTCACTTGGAGCTTCCCCACTGGGCGCCGATCCACATCGGACCGGTCGCGCTCGACCTTTCGCCGACAAAGCACGTCGTCATGCTGCTGATTGCAGCCTCGCTCTGCCTCATCACCCTGCTCCTCGCTGCCCGGGCCCACAAGCGCCAGCACCTGAGCTCGGGAAAGCCGAAAGGATTCGCGAACGGAATCGAAGCACTCGTCCTCTACATCCGGCAGGAGGTCGTCCTGCCCAACGTAGGACACCACGGCGAGAAGTACGCGCCATTCCTCCTGACGCTGTTCTTCTTCATCCTGTTCGCGAACCTGCTTGGCCTTATCCCGTATGGCTCCACCGCGACCGGCAACATCGCGGTAACGGGCATGCTCGCGATCATCACACTCGTCATGGTCGAGGTCGCAGGCATGAGGACGCTCGGCGCAGCAGGCTACATGAAGACCATCGTGTACTGGCCGAGTGACCAGCCCTTCATCATGAAGGCTCTGCTGACTCCGCTCATGACGCCGATCGAGTTGATCGGCAAGTTCACCAAGCCGTTTGCGCTCGCGATACGACTCTTCGCGAACATGACCGCCGGACACATCGTCGTGCTCGCGCTCATCGGACTGATCTTCACGTTCGGCAGCTACGCACTCGCCCCGCTCCCGCTTCTCATGGCGCTGGCGATCATGGTCCTCGAAGTGTTCATCGCCTTCCTCCAGGCCTACGTGTTCGTGCTCCTCTCGAGCGTGTTCATCGGGCTGATACGCGAAGGCGCGCATTGATTGTACCCGGCCGGGTGGCCGGGGAAGCCTGTTGGGATGCGAATCCCGGGGACAGGCAGCGACCGATGGCGCGATCTCCATCGATTACGACGCAAGACCACGGAGCATCAAAATGGATTTCTTTCCCCTTCTTCAGGCAGTCACGTACAACCGTGAATTCGCCGCCGGGTGGGCCCTCATGGGCGCCGGCATCGGCGCTGGCATCGCGGTGATCGGCGCCGGTATCGGCATCGGCCGCCTCGCCGGCCAGGCGATGGACGGAATGGCACGCCAGCCCGAAATGGCGGGCCGCATTCAGACGGGCGCGATCATCTTCGCCGCACTCATCGAAGGTGCAGCTCTCTTCGCAATCGTCGTCTCGTTCCTCATCCAGGCCAAGTTCCCCTTCTAAATCTGTAGCCGGTGATGCGCGCCCCGAGTGCGCATCACCGGATTCCTTCTGGTGACAACAATGACTCCACTGCTTCCACTCCTCATGCTGATCCAGGAACACGGCGCCGCTGCCGCGGCTGAAGCCGCCGCGCCCAAGGGCGGGCTGCTCACGCCTTCAGGCGGGCTCATGTTCTGGACACTGATCATATTCCTGCTCCTCTTTTTCATTCTTTCCCGCTACGCCTTCAAGCCGATCACCGCAGCCGTCGAAGCACGCGAGAAAGCACTCGAGGACGCAATCGCAGGCGCCAAAGCCGACCGCGAAGCCGCCGCACAGCTCCTCGCCGAGCATCGGGCGCAGATCGAGGGCGCCCGGGCTGAGGCCCAGAAGCTGATCGTCGAAGGCCGGCAGATCGGCGAAAAGGTTCGGACCGACATGATCGAGGAAACCCGCGCGCAGCAACAGGACATGCTCGAGCGGGCACGCCACGAGATCGAAGGAGAGAAGCAGCGCGCAATCGCCGAGCTCCGCCGCGAAGCAGTCGACCTCGCCATCGCCGGAGCAGGAAAAGTCATCGAGAAGAACCTCGACGACGCGTCAAACCGCCGCATCGTCGAAAGCTTCCTGTCGTCAATCCCGGCCCAGCAGACAGGCCGCTGATGCGCGACTCGACGATCGCCCGCAACTACGCCGAAGCGCTTCTCGAGCTGGCAAGACGCGCCGAAGACCCGGCGAGATGGGGAAAGCTCATCCGCGACGTTGCATCAGGAATCGAGCAGGACATCACCCTCCGCCACTTCCTTGAATCGCCCAAGATCAGCGAAGCGCAGAAGAACGAGATCTTCTTCCGGGCACTCGGCGACCGCGTCCCGCGCCACTTCCTTCGCTTTCTCCAGACCCTTGTCCGGAAGCGCCGGCAGAACCTGATCCCCGAGATAGCGATCGAATACGACAACCTTCTCGACATCCACGAGGGCCGAGTTCACGCGAACGTCACCGTCGCTGCGGAAGTCAGCAGCGACGAAGAGTCGAGCATCGCAAAAGAGCTTTCGCGGGTCATCGGCAAGACTGTCGTGCCGCACATGCAGGTGAACCCCGCCATCCTCGGCGGCGTAGTCGTGAAGATCGGCGATACAGTAATGGATGGTTCGGTCAGGCGGCGCTTGGCGCGCCTCAAGTCCCAGATGCTGGCGAGATAGACAGCGAACGACCGGTGACTTGTGGAGCGGAGTTTGGTTCCCGCTCGCCACGGTGAGACCTGCTCCCGGCTAGCCTCCGTCCTTTTTCCTGTCGTTAATGAGGACGTTGGCTATCATCCACAGCCCAAGCCCTGCCGCGATGGCGATGCAGATCACTCCGAGCGTTCGCCAGTATTGTAACATCGTGCTCCCGGCGATAAGCAATCCAGCCAGTACGAGACCTGTAAAGATCCTGTTGGCGATCTTCTCCATGCCGTTGAGTAGCATGGGCAGCTGTGGCGTATCGACCCTGAACGCGAAATCGTTGCGCGCCATGCGCTCGGTTATCGCGTCGAGGCGGCGCGGCAATGCGTTCACCAGGTCGCTCGTGTCGATCGCCATCTGGAAGAGCCGCCGGGGCGACAGGTCGCGACGGGCCCGCTCGTTGGCGATGTTCGTCGCGTAGTCGCGCATAGTCTCGGAGGGATTGAACGCAGGATCGAGAGAGCGCGTCACGGCATCGAGGTTGAACAGTGCCTTTGCCAGAAGGGTAAGCTCGGCGGGAAGCTTGAGTCCCTCCCGGTAGCCGATGCCGATCATCTGGTACAGCACGAGGCCCGCCGGCGTATCACCGACCGACGCGTCTGCGTGTTTCGCGATGAGCGACGCGACGTCCCTGACGTATGCCGAGCGGTTGAAGTCCTGGCCGTGCTCGCCGATGTCGATGAGGACTTCAGCCGCGGCATCACCCTGGTTCTCGGCCATCGCCAGCAGAAGCCGGATGACGGCCGTGCGCATCGAGTCAGTCAGGTGCGCTGTCATGCCGAAATCGATCATCGCAAGCTTCGGATCCGCGGGGTCTGCGAGCTCGGTCGCCTCCTTCATCGCGCTTGCTTCGGTCCGCATGAGCGGGGTTGCGGCGGGACGTTCTTCAGTCCTTCGATCGAGCGCGGCGGCCTCGGCGGGCGTCAGCGGATTCTCGCGGCCCGGAAGGACGAGAAAAATGTTGCCCGGGTGCGGGTCGGCGTGAAAATGACCGGTGACGGTTATCTGATGCAGGTAGGCACGAGCGAACTCATCCGCGAGCGGCTCAAAATCGTAGTCGATACGCGTGATCGGGGGAATCTCGCTGATCTTTATGCCGCGAACCCGCTGGGTCGTCATCACGCGATGTGTCGTGTACGCATCGACGACGCGGGGAATCAGGATGTGCGGGAAGCCGACGAGCGAGCGCCGGAAGCTTGCGGCGTTTCGCGCCTCTGTCCTGTAGTCGAGCTCGTCGACGAGCGCCCGCTCGAGCTGCTGGACGACTCCGATGACGTCGACTTTGTCGCCGGCGGAGGTGTGCGCGGCCAGGAAGCCGGCGAGCTCGTGAAAGAACTCCATGTCATCCGAGAGGATCTCCCTTATGCCCGGGCGCTGGACCTTGACGACGACTTCGCGTCCGTCGCGAAGCGTGGCCGCATGCACCTGCCCTAGAGAAGCGCTCCCGAGCGGCTGGCGATCGAACGTGCCGAAGAGTTTGTTGACCGGTGCACCGAGTTCCTCCTCGATGCACTTCTCGACTTCGCTGAACTCCATTGGGGGCACGCCGTCCTGGAGATTCTCGAGCTGCTGCACGTACGTGGCGGGCAGAAGGTCAGGGCGCGTGGAAAGAATTTGGCCGAGCTTGATGTAGGCGGGACCGAGCTCTATCAGGCGATCCTTGAATGCCTCCGCCATCCTGTCGCGCTTGTCATCGTCGACTGGCGCGGCAGCCTGGTCGAGCGCCGCACCCTGCATCTCGAGCAGGCTCTGGCCACGGGCAAAGTCCATCAGCCCGTAGCGGGTGAACAGCCCGACGGTCGACGCCAGCCGGGGGATGTACCGGGGAGCGATGATCATGAGAAGCCGAAAAGGCAGAAACCGTGCCCGTCCCCGATTGCCCCTAAAGCATTGAATTGGAGATATTTACGAATGGCAGACTCACCACAGGCCGGGAAGGCAGGGGGCGGCACCGGCAGGGCCGCCGTGACAATTGTCCCCAAACCCTGGGGCCACGAGACGGTCTGGGCGCACACCGACAGGTACGTCGGGAAGATCCTTCACATCAAGGCGGGCCAGGCGCTCTCGGTCCAGTACCACAACCGGAAGGATGAAACGGTTCACCTCCTTTCCGGCGAACTCATCTACCGGGTGAAGCTTGGTGAGGATCTTGAAGACATGCACTTGAGTGCCGGCGAATCGTTCAGGATCTGCGCCGGGACGGTTCACCAGATGGAGGCAGTCACCGACTGCGACGTGCTCGAGGCTTCGACGCCCGACCTCGACGATGTAGTGAGACTCTCCGACAGATACGGGCGAGAGGGGACAAGCGCTCCATGAAAGTGATAATTCCGCTCGCGGGCAAGGGAACCAGGCTCCGGCCCCACACACACGTCACGCCAAAGCCGATGATGAGGGTCGCCGGAAAACCGGTGATGTCATACGTACTTGACGAGCTGCGCGACCTCGGAGGTGTCGAGGAGGTCATCTACATCACGGGTCACCTCAAGGAGAAGGTCGAGGAGTTTGCGAGGCAAAGCCTGGACATACCCTCGGTCTTCATCGAGCAGAAGATCCAGGATGGTACCGCCGGCGCGATCGCCCTCTCCCGCGACCTCGTCGACCAGCCGGTGCTCATAATCTTCGTCGACGCGATCTTCGACGCGGACCTCTCGGTGGTCAACACGACAGATGCCGACGGCATCATCTGGACGAAGGAAGTCGAGGACTACCAGCGGTTCGGCGTCGTGGTGGCAGACGAAAGCGGAAACATGACGCAGATCGTCGAGAAGCCGAGCACCCCGATCTCGAAGCGCGCGAACATTGGACTTTACTACATAAGGAACTGGAAGCTGCTCTTCGAGGGCATAGATCATGTTCTCGCGTCGCCGACCAACAAGGGTGAGTACTACCTTACCGATGCGTTCCAGTACATGATCGAGAAAGGCGCAAAGATCCAGGTAATCGATGTGGAAGGGTGGTACGACGCTGGCAAGATCGAGACGATGCTGGAGACAAACCAGACGATGCTGACGAAAGGTCGAGCGCGCCGGCCGGAAACCGCTGCCGGCTGCACGATCGTCGACCCTGTCTACATCGAGGACGATGTGACGATCGAAGGTTCCACCGTGGGGCCTAATGTTTCGATCGGGAAGGGAAGCATCGTCCGCAATTCGACGGTTACCCACTCGATCGTCGGAACCGGAGCACGCATACTCGACTCCAGGCTATCCAGGTCCCTCGTCGGGGACGAGGCTGTGCTGGAGGGAGTCGTCGGCGAGGTAACCGTTGGAGATAACTCGGAGGTGCGGGTATCGCCGGCAGGCTGAACGGCGGCATGACCCGCTGGCTTCAACAGCACCTCGAGCCGGGCTTGCTGTACCGGTTCTCCAGCCGCTCGCAGAAGAACTGATCGCGGGTCATCGGCATTCGACCAGGATGTGCGGCCAGCGTGTGCGAGAGATACCTGTCGTAGTCCGGCGCTCCGAGAACCGCGCGAAGGAGACGCGCGATGCTGTTGACGACCAGGCGGATCCGATCAGTCATGGCGCGTCTACCTTGACCGGCACGCGTGAGGGAAGATTCTCCTCGAATATCTCGAAGATCCGCCGATACTCGTCCGCCCATGATGATGGACGCAGGAACGCGTGGTCCTCCACCGGATATACCGCAAGCTCCCAGTCAGTCTTTCCGAGCTCTATGAGTCGTTGCGTGAGCCTTACCACATCCTGGAAGAGGACGTTGGTGTCGACCATGCCGTGGAGTATGACGAGGGGATCCTTCAGTCCCTCGGCGAAATAGATCGGCGAGGATCTGCGAAACGCAACAGTGTCGGCCTCCGGCGTGTTGAGGATGTTCGAGGTATAACCGTGATTGTAGCTCGCCCAGTCAGTTACGCTGCGGAGCGCCGCGCCCGCGCCGAAATGCCCGGCCTCCGTGAACAGCGCGAACAGCGTGATGAATCCGCCGTAGCTTCCGCCGTATATCCCGACGCGCTCGGGATGGATGTTGAATCGCGACTGGAGGTACTTCGACGCATCGACGTGATCCTGAAGGTCGCGGCCGCCCATGTGCCTGTAAATCGCCGTGCGCCAATCGCGACCGTATCCCGCCGAGCCGCGGTAGTCGAGGTCGAGAACAGTGTAGCCCTTCGAGGCAAGCAGCTGGTTGAACATGTACTCGCGCGGATACTGCGACCAGAAATTGCCGACGTTGTGAAGGTAGCCCGCGCCGTGAACGAAGATCACACCGGCGCCATTCGACTGCGCGCCCATGTCCTCCGGTCTGTAGATGTGCGCGGGTATCTCCACGCCGTCGGATCCGGGAATCATCACGATCGCAGGCTCGATCCAGTTGAACGACAGCCATTCCGCGCTTGCGGACACGGTGAGCTGCGACATCTTCGCGCCCGGCCGGTTCTCCATCACAAAGAGATCCGGGGGTCGGTTTACGTACGAATACACGTTCGCGATAAGCCTCTGGTCGGGTGACACCACACCGATGTGGCGGCCCGACCGCGTCGTGATTCTCTCCCGTGTGCCGCCGTTCACAGGAAGGCGATAGATCTGTTCCTCGAATGGCGAAGGCTCATTCGTATGGATGTAGAAGGTCCTTCCGTCGGGAGAGAGAGCGACACGAAGCACTTCCCAGTTTCCGCTCGTGAGCTGGCGCCTGTCTGTCCCGTTCGCAGTGACCGTATACAGGTGCGCATATCCGGTAGCCTCTGACACGTAGTACAAGCGGCGCCCGCCGTCGAACCATCCGGCGCAGCTGAACGTGCAAGGCCCTCCGACCCACGCCGTATCGCGAAGCGTCTCCAGCGTCGTGATAGCGCCGGCCTGATCAACCGTCTGGAGCGCGCGGACCTTGTTGTCGGTGCTGTACGCGAAAAACGCGGCGCGCTGTCCGTCGCGACTCCAGCCGATGGGTACGACGAACCGGCTAAGAGAGTCGTCGGGTGTGGGCCTGAGCCACGTGAGGTTTCCGTTCCGGAGATTCACCAGCCCAACGCGGCCGCGCGTCTGAGCGTCGCCGACATTCTCGCGTCCCCGGATCTGCTCGGTGTAACCGGTCTCGGTTACGAAGCGCGGTATCTCGTTCCCCCGTGTTCCCTGTGCGGGAATTCTCGTGGTGACAAGAATCGCATTCGCGTCAGGCGACGGAAGGACCGCCGCGAGTTGCTCGCCACGCTGCGTGTAGTAAGTCTTGAGAGATCTCGATTCGCTCTCCACTCGCTCGGCGCGCGCTAAGCTGTCTGCACGCAGACGATCCCGTATCGCCTCGAAAAGCTCGCGCTGCTGTTGTTGGAGCTGGCCTCTCTGGCCGGTTGGCGGGGCTGAGTCGGCGGGCGCTGGCCCGGCGCGCAGGTCGGTGAGCTGGCGGAGGAGTCCCCCATCGAGGTCGATCGAAAAGGCGTTGTTGTCCCGGATGAAATAGACTTTCGATCCATCCGCGGAGAAACGCGGCTGCTGTTCCCGAGCCAGGGTTTCAGTGAGGCGTCGCGTCGTGCCTCGCTGCATGTCGTTGATGTAGATGTCGCCATTGAACTCGACCGCCTGATACCTGTCGTTCGACGATCTGTCGCCAACCATTATCAGGGCGCCAATCGAATCGTATCGGGCAGGTGATACGCGCTCAGGTTTCGAGCCGGCTACGGCTCTCACGCGAAACGGCTTTCGGGTCTCCCGCCAGTCGGCGCCCGCTTCGACCCAGGTGAAGTAGATCCAGCGGCTGTCCGCGCTCCAGCGGACGTCCTCCGGTTCGCGACCGTAGAGCTCGGGGCCGCGCATGATGTTCTTGATCGAGAAATCGAAATCCGGAACCTGCTGGGCTCCGGCAGGCGCGGCAATCAGGATCGCCAGGAGAATTCTGCGCATCTGAAAAAATTGAAGGGTTAAATGAACATAAACGGCGTCAACCGGCGGTTGCATCCACCAGAAACTCTCTCGTGTGGCTGAAGCTGACCTCGGTCGTCGTGGCCGCAATTCGCCCGCGCCAGATTCCAATCCAGACCCTTACCGACTCGATCAGCACGACTATGACGGCGGCCATGAAAAATCCCGCGACCGCTGCGTCGAGGCGGTCGTTGAAGATCATGTGCCTCGCCGCACCGACCGACCTCACGCCCGGAGGCAGGTTACCGGCTTCGACGAATGTGCTGACCCACCGCGCGTGAGCGAGGAAACCCAGCCGTGGATCGTCGGAGAAGATCTTGATCCAGCCACCGGTGAGCGTGACTGTCGCAACCCAGGTCAGCGGAACGATCGTTATCCACGCGAACCGTGCCTTGCCCATCTTCATTATCACCGTAGTACCGACGCAGAGCGCAACGGCCGCGAGAAGCTGGTTTGATATGCCGAACAGCGGCCACAGGGAGTTTATTCCTCCCAGCGGGTCCATCACCCCCTGATAAAGGAAGTATCCCCAGCACGACACGATGACAGCGCTGGTGATCATCACTCCCGGATACCAGCCCGTCTGTCCCATTGGCTTCCATATCCGGCCCAGCAGCTCCTGCAGCATGAAGCGACCGATGCGGGTGCCTGTGTCTACCGTCGTCAGGATGAAAAGCGCCTCGAACATTATCGCGAAGTGATACCAGAGCGCCATCGCGCCTGTGCCGCCGATTACCGACGAAAAAATCAAAGCCATCCCGACTGCGAGGCTCGGACCCCCTCCTGTACGCGACAGGATGCTTGACTCGCCTATCTGCCGCGTGAGAGTGTCGATGTCAGCCGCGGTGACGACGAACCCCCAGCCCTGAATCGCCTCCGCCGCCGAGATTGCTGTGGTGCCGAGGAGTCCGGCGGGCGCGTTGATCGCGAAATAGATGCCGGGTGTGAGCACGCAGGCCGCGATGAGCGCCATCACGGCGACGAGTGATTCCGTCAGCATGCCGCCGTACCCGATCATTCGCGCGTGAGTCTCGCGGGAAATCATCTTCGGCGTCGTGCCCGATGCGACGAGTGCGTGGAACCCGGAAATGGCCCCGCACGCGATAGTTATGAAAACGAATGGAAACAGCTTGCCGGCGAAGATCGGTCCGGTTCCATCCGTGAACCGGGTAACGGCTGGCATCTGGAGCGGTGGCAGCACTACAAGGATGCCGATCGCCAGCGCGACGACGACTCCAACCTTCACGAATGCCGACAGGTAGTCGCGCGGTGCCAGCAGCAGCCACACAGGCAGGACCGATGCAGCGAATCCGTAGCCGATTATCAGCCAGGCGATAGTCGTTGCCTGTAACGTGAACACCGGCGCGAGCGACGGCTGGGCTGCCACCCACTGCCCTGCGTAAACGGCGAGCACGAGGAGCACGATCCCGAAACCGGTGGCTTCGAGAACCCTGCCCGGGCGGACCCATCTGATGTAGGTGCCCATCAGGATCGCGATCGGCATCGTCAACCCGATCGTCACGATCCCCCACGGGCTGTCGCGAAGGCCATTCACGACAACGAGGGCGAGTACGGCTACAAGGATTATGAGAATGCCGAGAACGGCGGCGATGGCTGTGTACCCCGCGACCTGCCCAATCTCGTCCTTCGCCATCTGGCCGAGCGACTTGCCATCCCGGCGCATCGATGCGCAGAGAATCACGAAATCCTGCACCGCTCCGCCTACAGCGACACCGACGATTATCCAGAGCGCGCCGGGGAGGAACCCGAACTGCGCCGCAAGCGTTGGCCCGACGAGAGGGCCGGGGCCGGCGATCGATGCGAAGTGGTGCCCGAAAACGATCCACTTGTTGGTAGGGATGAAGTCCCGACCGTCGCTCCGCCTGACCGCGGGCGTAGCGCGCTCGTCGTCGAGCGCGAATATCCTGCTCGCGATGAACCTGCTGTAGACGCGATAGGCGATGACGTACGTGCAGACCGCCGCAGTGAGCAGCCAGGCGGCGTTTATCGTCTCGCCTCGCGACAGGGCGAGGCGACCGAAAGCCAGCGCCCCGAGTACGGCGACGAGGAACAAAACCAGGTGGCGAAGTTGCTGGCGCATCAGGTTCGGCTGAAGAGGCGGTGAAATTGCTGAACGATTAAGTTTCCCGCAATCAGACATGCGTGCTCTACAGTCGATCCCGCGTCAGCGGCTGGCCGCCCTTCTGGGCGTCGCACTTCTATATGGTTGCGCGTCCTCCGGCGCGGAGCAGCCGGCACAGCCTGCGCCTGAGGCAAATCCGCTTGCCGCGATGCTTGGCCGCCAGGTCGTGGTTCTGCCTGCCCAGCTTCTATCGACTTCCGGGCCCGGAGGCACGTGGGAAGTTCGCCCCCAAGCCGCGCCTCTCCTCCAGGTTCTCGACGAGGAGATTGCCGACGCGTTCAGGAAGCGCGGTGTGCGCGGCAACTGGACTTTCGCCCGCGAGATCGTCGCCTCGGCCACCCGCAACGCGGGTCTTGCGGGAAACCCGCTGGGACTTTCGGTAACGGGGATTCGCCGTGTGAGGGCCGGAGATGCTCCGCTCCCTGAACCGCTTGCTGGGGAGATCAGGACACTCGTCTCGCTCACGTCTGCGCGCTACGTGATAATGCCGCTCGAGACGAAACTCAACATCACCGCGGATTACAGGAAGGGTGCGCTCCGGCTGCTCCTGATCGATGCCCGGACGGCGCGGGTGCTTTATGCAGGTGATGTCGAAGGCCCGCCGTCCTACGACCGTGATGTCGTCAGGGATGCGGTGAGCCCTTACGGATTCCGGATTCTTGCCCGCGAGCTCGCCGCGCTGTTTGCGGACATGGTGATTCCGCAGTAAGTGGCCGGAGAACGTCATTGACCACGGTCTTCCACGTATCTGACCTCCATTTCGGGCGTCCCGCTGTACCCGCTCAGATCGAGGCGATCGAGCAGATCATTCAGGAATCGAAGTTCGACGTGGTCGCAATCTCTGGCGACCTGTCGCAGCGAGCCCGGGCCGGTGAGTTCCAGAGGGCAGCTGTTTTCATCCGCGACGCGGAACGAGTCTCCCGCACCATCTGCGTACCCGGCAACCACGACGTGAAGTGGTGGCGTGCTCCCATGGGTCTGAGGGACCGGGACAACATCTACGAGAACTACCGCTCCTTCATATCCCACGACCTCGAGCCTGTCCTGCGCGTTCCGGGAGTCGTTTTCGCCGGGCTCAACACGTCGCATGGTGTGACGATGCGGACGCTCACATGGAATCTTCGCGACATATCGATTATCGGCGACCTGAGAGCAGAGCAGTTCGACTCGGCAGAGCAGGAATTCGAGAAATCGAATCCCGGCGATGCCCGCGTCATCGTGATGCATCACAACCCCGTGAAGGGGGAGCTCTCGCAGCGCCACGGTCTCAAGAGAACGAAGAAGATCCTCGGGCGCTTCGCGCAGATGGGCGTCGATCTCGTCCTTTGCGGACACGACCACCAGGAATCAGTTCACTACATCGAGCACACGAAGAAGGGCACAGTCATCTCGACGGCAGGGACTGTCTCGTCCCGCTCGCGCGGCGGGAGGCCGTCGTCGGTGAACGTGATAGCGATAACCGAGCGAATGAT
>JBPCJP010000013.1:0-30760 GCA_051005175.1 Gemmatimonadaceae bacterium
GGGAGATTCTGCTCCGGATTGCCCCGCACCTCGTGAAGCCGCTCGAGTTCACCTGGCCCGTTTACGCTGGTGCCCGGCTGCCCCGATGGAAGCTCAGAATCGGACTCGGAATCTACGATCTCCTGGCGGGTCGCCGCAGGGTGCGGCGGCACAAGTCGCTCAGCATCGAACAGACGCTCCAGAATGAGCCGGCGCTCGAGCGCAACGGCCTGCGGGGCGGGGCAAGCTACTTCGATGCCTCGACTGACGATGCCGGGCTGACGATTGCGACGATCCAGGCCGCGTTCGACAACGGCGCCGTGGCCGTGGATCACGCAAGAATGGAATCAGTGACGGGCTCCAGAACGGGTGCCGACGGCGCACTGGTGTGCGACACTCTCGGTGGGGGGACAACGCAGGTGCGTGCGCGGGTGATCGTGAGCGCGACCGGGCCGTGGCAGGCGAAGGGAACGAAAGGATCGCATGTGGCTGTCGCGAGGGACCGAATGGGCAACCACAGCGCGGTGACGCTGACCTCGCCGCTGGACGGGAGAGTGATGTTCGTGCTTCCGTCGGGTGACCGCGCGATAATCGGCACGACCGACATCTACACGTCGGAGTCGCCCGACGACGTGAAAGCCAGTGATCAGGAGATCGAATACCTGCTTCGCTCGGCGAATCACTACTTCCCCGCTGCGGCGCTTACTGCGAGTGACGTCCTCGAGACGTGGGCGGGCATTCGTCCTCTCGCAGTGGCCCCACCGGGGGCGAGCCCGTCGAGTATTTCACGAGAGCACCAGATTTCCCTCGACCAGGCCGGAGTCATAGTCGTCACCGGGGGCAAGCTCACCACCTACCGATCGATGGCCGCCGAGATCGTCGATGTCGTTGAGAAAAGGCTCGGCCGCAAACCTCGCCGCCCGCCGACGGACGAGGTGCCGCTTCCGGTGATCTGACTAAAGCAGATCCTGCTCGGTTACCACGATCATGGACATCCGGGCCGCGGGCAAGGTCAGTTCTCGTGAATGGTCTTGAGGCCGATGATTTTCAGCTTCCGCACGGAAGCGGGGAGCTTGAGGATCGTTTTCTCACCGATGCCCCGTCCAACGAGTGCAAGGCCGATGGGTGAAGACATGCTCACGTGGGCATCCTCGAACTCGACCGAATCGCCAAAAACAAGGTTGTAGGTCTCCTTCGACCCGGTTTCCTCATCCTGGACGACAACCTCCGACCCGAGCCCCACCTTGTCGGGCGGAATCTGGGTAACGTCGATCGACGACAGCTTGCTCAGCCGCTGCCGCAGCTGTCCAAGGCGGGCCTGGACGAACTGCTGGCGCTCGAGAGCCGCCTTGTACTCGCTGTTTTCCCGCAGGTCACCGTGCTCGACCGCCTTCCTGATCTCGGCGGGCAATATCACGTTGAGCTCGTGTTGGAGCTTTTCAGCTTCCGCGCCGAGCGTCGCCTTGAGTTTTTCGATCATAAGATTGACTGCCGTGCGGTGAGAAAAAAAAGCCGAGCGCTCGTTCAGTCGGACGAGCGCTCGATGATTCAAACTAGAGGAGGTCGGCGGATGCCGCTAGGTGGCAGGCCTCTTGGCCCCCGGGCGCTTCTTTGACGCCCTCGACGGGGCGTTGTAGGCGTCGATTACGGCTTTCGCCGCCTCGGCCGGGTCGTCAGTCAGGATCAACAGGTCAAGGTCTCCCGATGAGATCTTGCGCTCTGCGAGCACGCGGGACTGGAGCCAGCGAAGCAGACCTGCCCAGTAATGCCGTCCCACCAGGATCACCGGGAACTGATAGATCTTGCCGGTCTGGATGAGCGTGATCGCCTCGAAAAGCTCGTCGAGGGTGCCGAAACCCCCGGGAAAGATGACGAAAGCAAAGGAGTACTTGATGAACATTGTCTTCCGGACGAAGAAGTACCGGAAGTTGATCAGCGTATCGACATAGGGGTTTGCGCCCTGCTCGAATGGGAGCTCGATGTTGCATCCGACAGATTTCCCTCCTCCGTCGAGGGCGCCCTTGTTGGCCGCCTCCATGATTCCGGGCCCGGCGCCGGTGATCACGGCAAAACCCGCCTCGGCCAGGAGTCGCGCAACCTCCTGGGCACACTTGTACATCGGGTCCTCGGGATGTGTGCGCGCCGATCCGAAGATCGAAACGCCCTTCTCGATGGGGGCGAGGGTATCGAACCCTTCGATGAACTCTCCCATGATGCGCATGACACGCCACGGATCCGTGCGTGTGAAATCCCAGTCGGGGCTCGGCCTCTGAAGGAACTTTTCGTCCTCGGTGACCGCCTCATGCGTGCGGATAGCATCGTCAACCGTCCTCGTCGCGCCTACCTGTCTTCCGGGCTCGGAAAGAGAAGGAGGCAGGCGGCCGGCCATGATGTGGCCTTCCTCGCTGCGCTCCCGTGTGCCTTCCCGGGCCTCTGCCTCCGCTGATGCAAGAAGGGCGGGATTTGCCTTCTTGCCAGTGGCGGTGCGGGGTTGCTTCGGGCGTGTCCGTTTCGGCTTCGTCGATGCTTTCGTCGCGGTAGTTTTCTTCTTCGTCATCTCTTTGATGGTCCGGCGGGAATGATTACTCGACAACGCGTCGCAACATAACACTGAAATGCGGAATCCCACGCGCCGCGCACACCAGGAGGACGGATGCCGGTAGTCATCATCGTCGCTGACGGCGCACGGCCTGATGTGCTGTCAGGCGCGATGGCGCGCGGAGTCGTGCCGGCGCTTTCCGCCCTGCGCGATGAGGGAGGCCTTGAAACTATAACCACAGCTTTTCCATCGGTTACAGGTCCCGCTTATGCCCCTTTCCTGATGGGACGGTATCCCGGCCCGGTGGGGCTTCCCGGCCTGAGATGGTACGACAGGACGCGCACCACGTCACGGCTCCCCGGCCATTCGCGAAGCTATGTAGGCCCCGAGATCCGGCACGTCGATTCAGACCTCGACCCGAAGGCACCGACGATATTCGAGCTTGCCGGCTCGAGTCTCGGCGCGCTCAATGTCATATGCCGGGGACTTCCGCGCGACCGGCGCATCGGAAGAAGCCTGTGGTTTGCTGTAAAGACGGGACGCACACATTTCACGGGTAATGTCGAGGGATGGCTCGCCATCGACCGGGATATCGCAGCGCAGGTGTCGCATGCAATCGAGGAAGTGCGGCCCGATTTTGTTTTTGCCGCGCTCACAGGCGTCGACAAGACTTCGCATCAGCGCGGGCACTCGGGACCGCACGTCGACGAGGCGCTCCGCATCGTGAACGATCTCGTCGCCGACGTGCGCGGCCAGGCCGAGCGGCGTGGCGACTGGGCGGATACGCACGTGTGGGTCGTGAGCGATCACGGCCATTCGCCCGTCGAGCATCATGAGAACCTTGTCGGGCTGGTTGAGGACCTTGGCTTCCGCGCCATCGCGCATCCATTCGTCTTTTCGAACCGCGGCGAGGTAGCGGTGATGGTGAGCGGCAACGCGATGGCACACCTCTACCTCGATCTTGCGCATCGGGCTCGGCCATGGCTGGCTGAGTTGGGGCCACGCTGGAAGCCGATTCGCGATGCGCTGCTATCCCGGGATTCGGTCGACCTGATGATTCTGCCGTGTGCGATTGGCGAATGCGAAATTCACGGTTCCCGCGGACGCGGCTATGCCCGGCTGACCTGGAAGGCCGGGGGTATCGACTATGAGCCGGTCACGGGAGATCCCATCGGGGTGGGAGCTCAGCGCGGCCTCAGTGACGATGCCGCATATGAGATCACACTCGAAACCGACTACCCCGATTCGCTCGTCCAGGTAGCGCGACTGTCCGACTCACCCAGAAGCGGAGAGATAATCATTTCCGCCTCGCGTGACTGGGACTTCAGGTCGAAGTACGAACCGATTCCTCACGTGTCGTCGCACGGTGCGCTCCACCGCGAGCACATGATCGTTCCTATTCTGATGAATCACCCCGTGAGCGGGCGCCCGAGGCGGACAGTGGACGTTATGCCTTCAGCACTGACTGCCCTTGGGCTTGCCGTTCCTCCCGGGCTCGACGGAACGTCGTTCATCTGACGCGCGCCGGCGGTCTCAGTTGACCGGAGTGCCCCTCATCGCGATCTGCCAATCGCTCCCGCGGGCGACGACAACTCCGACAAACTCCTGCCCGAGATCGAGCGGCTTCACGGTGAACTCCCGGGCGAGCGCCTCGAGCTCTCCGTTTTTCCACGAGGCAAGCCCGCGCCACACGCTGTCTCCCCGTGCCTTTGCGGTCCCCTCGCGCTTCACCCAGATCGCGAGGAAAGCGCGATCTCTCGCCTCCCCCTCGAGGTCGAGAAGGCGCTCGTACTCGGCCGCCGAATAGCAGCGTTTCGCGACCGCCATCGCGCGCGGTATGGGTCGCATCTGCTCGACGTCGACGCCGACATCCCGATTCGCGGTAACTGCGATTATCACCAGCCGTCCGGAGTGGGTCGTGTTGAACTGGAGACCGATATCGTTGGGCTTCGACAGAGTCGGCTTCCCCATGGCGACTATTCCGAACTGTATATCGGCCGGCGAGCCGCCTACATACGAAGCGAGAAGCTGCCGCTGCATCGCCCGCGAGACGACGTACTGCCGCGCCGCCTTTTCTTCAAGCAGCGCTCCGACGCGCATGCGCTCGCTCGGGGAGAGGCGGCGGAGAAGCTCGTCGAGCGTTGCGTCGTCAACGTCGAGCCGGGCTGTCCAGATGTCGACAACATCCGGAGCGAGATCAACCGAGGGCAACAATCTCGACATCGGGCTTGCCCTTCTCGATGGTGAGCCGCGCGACGCTTGGCTGGAGATTAAATCTCCTCGGGCCTGCCGCACCGGGGTTGACGACAATCCGGTCGCCGACGCGCGTGAGCAGCTGCCGGTGCGTGTGGCCGTATACGATCACCCGCTCTCCGTACGACGCGGCGAGCCCGGCGGGTTTAGGCCCATCCAGCAGGTGGCCATGAACTACGCGTATGCTGACGCCCGCCCTCTCCACGACCAGCGTCTCCACCAGGTCCGGATCTCCGGCAGGATCGGTGTTCCCGTATACCGCCATGACCGGAGCGATCGCGCGAAGCTCGGTCAAGACATCGGCGCCACCGACATCGCCGGCGTGGAGGATGAGCTCGACGCCGTGGAGGGCAGCGTGCACGGATGGTCGCACGAGCCCGTGAGTGTCAGAAATCAATCCGATGACTGCGCGATCAGCTTCGGGTGTCATGCTTCCTATATTACCTGATACATGTCCTGGTCACGACTCGCGCTCGACCTGATTGGAAGATCCCTGGCCCGGCCGCGGCTTGCTGCGGATCTCGTCAGGGTCGCCTGGCGTTTCCGCGCTCGCGGCTGGTATACGCGTTTTCCGTTCCTTCCGGTGCCTGACCGCACATACGTTCGCTGGAGGATGTACACGGCGTACGGAGACTACGATGCCATTCCCCCAGCCGCTGACGTTGAGCGTTATGCTCGGTGGGCAGCGCGATCGTGATCGACGTGGCGGCCGATCCGGCGCTGGCAAACCGCCTCAAGGCGCAGGCGTACGGGCTGGGGTTCGACCTTGCCGGTATCGCCCGCCTCGGGCCCGCGGAGACCGCCCCTGCCTTCCAGGACTGGGTGGCGAAGGGATACGCCGGAGAAATGTCGTATCTGCCCAGGGGCGCTGAGAAGCGGCGCGACACCCGGTTGCCTTTCGCCGGCGCCGTCAGCGCGCTCGTCGTTGGGCTCGACTATGGTGGCGCCTCCCCGCCGGGGCCCGTGGCGAGATATGCGCGCGGCGACGACTACCACGATCTGATGTGGCGAAAGCTCGACACGCTTCACGATTGGTTAGAGCAGGAAGTCGGGTGGTCCGTCCCCGGGAAGTCCTACGTCGATACGGGTCCGATCCTCGAGCGCGATCTGGCAAGGCGCGCGGGGCTCGGATGGTTCGGCAAGAACACGAACCTCATAAATCCGGAGCGCGGCTCGTTCTTCTTTATTGGCTCCCTGTTGCTTGGCATGGAGCTCGAGCCGGATGCACCATTCGAAGCTGATCGGTGCGGCACCTGCACCAGATGCCTCGATGCGTGCCCCACCGGCGCTTTCGCCGAACCGCGCGTTCTCGATGCGACGCGGTGCATATCGTACCTGACGATCGAGGCCCGCGGTGCAATTCCGCTCGAGCTTCGGGAACAGGTCGGACCGCTTATATATGGCTGCGACATCTGCCAGGACGTCTGTCCGTGGAATGTCCGGTTCTCGCGCGAGCTCGATGAAGGTTCGGCGCTCGCCCCGCGCGAGGCGATTGCCGGCAGGAATGCCCCAGCGTTCGCACGCGAGATCCTGGCAATGTCACAGGCGGAGTTTTCGACAGCGTTCAGGAATTCACCGATGAAACGGGCCAGGCTGCGCGGGTTGAAGCGAAACGCTGCCGTTGTGCTCGGGAATACGGGTATCGATGCTGATATACCCATCCTCACCGACGCCGTTGCTGATTCAGATCCGCTCGTGAGCGAGCACGCAGGCTGGGCGCTTGCTGCCATCGAGCGCCGCGGCCGGTCATGACGAGCCGACGCGGCTTCCTCCGCACCTCATCCGCGCTCACCGGCGCGGTGCTTCTTGCGCCCTCGCTGCAGGGACTGGCCGCCTGCGCCGCTGCGCCGGACGGCGGACGAAGAATGCGAAGGCCGGAAGTTGCCGGCCGTGGTGCCGGCGGGTACGGACTCCTGCGCAACGCCGGGCCCGAGCTGGCTCTCCCCGCCGGGTTCACGTATTCGGTCCTGGGCTACAACGGCAAGCCGATGTCCGATGGGAACGCAACGCCCGGAGCATTCGACGGGATGGCCGCTTTCGCGCTTCCCAACGGGAACGTGCGGCTGATAAGGAATCATGAGAATCGCAACGACGCAGCGACGGCGCGCGTGAAGGGCGATCCAGCGGGGGGGTACGACTCGAAAGCGGGCGGCGGAACCACTTCACTCGAAGTGCGGATCGGCGCGAGTGGAGCAGCGACCGTCGTACGCGATTTCGTAAGCCTCAACGGCACGATAGTGAATTGTGCCGGCGGCCCGACTCCATGGGGAACGTGGCTGACTTGCGAGGAGAGCACGGAGGGAGTCGCAGCCGGGTGGGGTCAGGAGCACGGATACGTGTTCGAAGTGGCGGCATCGGCTGAGGGGCTTGTGAAGCCGGTGCCTCTCAAGGCGATGGGGCGGTTCATCCACGAGGCTGTCGCGGTGGATCCGGTCACCGGAATCGTCTACGAGACTGAAGACCAGCAGCTCGCCGGATTCTACCGCTTCATCCCGCGCGAAAAGGGAGTGCTCGCTTCAGGCGGTGCGCTCCAGATGCTGGCGATCGATGGAAAGCCGAACTACGACACCGCCGATGGACAGCGCATGGGTTCGACGCTTCCTGCAACCTGGGTCGACATAGCCGATCCCGATCCGCCCGGTGTCTGGGGCGATACCGGGGCGGTGTCCGCTCAGGGGTTCACGAAGGGTGGCGCGCGATTCTCGCGCCTCGAGGGATGCTGGTGGGGAGATGGCGGAGTGTTCTTTCACGCCACAAACGGTGGCGATGCAAAAGTCGGCCAGGTGTGGTTCTATCGTCCTGGAGGAAGCGACGGGGGATCGCTGACACTTGTCTTCGAGTCACCCTCGGCGGCAGTCCTGAATTATCCCGACAACATCACTGTCAGCCCCCGCGGCGGAGTCGTCATGTGCGAGGACGGAGGTGGCGAGCAATATCTTCGCGGACTCACTCCCGAAGGACGGATCTTCGATTTCGCGAAGAACCTCCTCAACCTCACCGAGTTCGCCGGCGCGTGTTTCAGTCCGGACGGACGAACTCTTTTCGTCAACATCATGGGCTCAACGCTGGATGGCGGAACCGAGCGGGGGGTGACGCTCGCTATTCGCGGCCCGTGGAAAGACGGCGCGCTTTAGCCCCGGCTGTTGTCCCCCGGACCGCCGGGCCCCCGCTGCCGCCTCAATGTTGGATTGCGCAGTGATTCAGGTAGCTTCTGCCACTGCTCCGCCGTCAGTACCTGCCGGGCTGACTCGATTGCCTTGAGGTACGCATCGCGTCCCTCCTGAAGGCGCGGCTGGATCATCGGGAAAATGCTCCTTATGTCCGCACCGATCCCGACGGATTCGATCTGCTTCTGGAGCGTTGCCGCGATCGAGTCGGTTGTCACGCGGAGTGAATCTGTGATCGGACCGAGCGCTGTCACCTGCGCATCGGTGAGACCCAGCGAGTCGCGGAGCTCGAGAATTCCGGCGATCGGGTTCGGGGCGACACGTTCGAGCATCGTTCGCACGTCGAAGCCGCCGGCACCGCCACCCCCGCCGCCACCAATGCGGCTCAGCGCACCCATCAGCATGTCGCGCTGGCGGTCGGGCCCGATCTGAAGCCGGACCTGCATTCCGATCTGGAAGGGATTCCGCAGAGCAGTGCGCGCGCTTTGGGTATCCCCGAAGCGCTCATTCACCTCATACACGTAACGCTCGGCCACAGGATCAAATCCGCGAACGTAAAGGAGTGTCCCATCAGGCCGGTTCGGCTGGCCCCATCCCTTCAGGTTCGTGCTTCCGTGAACGAGCCGGTCAACACCTGCCAACGGGTTCACCAGGCTCAACATGACGTTCACGCGTCGGCCAAGAGTGCCGCCGAAATTCGGCCGGAGATTCATCTGCATGTCGAGGGTTGTATTCCAACCCGCCCTGCAGCTGTTCCGTGCCGCGATCTGGCCGAGCTGAGACGTCAGGCATTCGCGCGCTGCGGCCGGTGCGTTGTCCAGGAGATCCGACATCGCCGATGCGAGCGCAGGGTCAGAGGTAGCCGCTGGATCGAACACGAAAGCGCGGTCGTTCCGCGACCCGTCGCCGTTGATGTCGCCACCGACGCGAGGTGAGAAGGGCTGCCCCGATGTGAGCCGCATGACCGACGTCACATCGAGCCACGGGCGCGCGAACCAGTTGAGCGAGCCGCTCAGCGCGTGCCTGCGCTCGAGGTCGCTGCGTCCCCACTCGATCGCGTTTGGATCCCCGTCCGTCGTCGCAGATCCAACGCCGAAGCCGAAGTTGCCGAATCCTCTTCCGCCGCCCGCAGCACCGCCGCCGAGGCTTGCGCCGGGCGCGAACGCCGTCTCGTCGCGCGCGCGGGTCCAGGTGTACGACATGTTCCAGATGAACCTGCGCGCAAGAACACCGTTGAGTCCCATGTTCACCTGGGCCGTCCGCGAGTCAAGCTCCGACATCGCTTCTACGACCTGCGCGAGTTCGCCATGGCGACGCGAAGCAAGAACGCTCGTCTGGCCGGTCGTCGGGACTATCGTGGATGCGGGCGCGTACACCGGCCGCCCGCCTTCACTCTCGAGCAGGAACGCCGGCGACTCCCTGAGATTCAGGTCTCGGGCGCCTGTCAGGCTCGTGCCGAACGCGTACGATGCATCGAGGCTGACGCCGAAGCGCGGCGACAGCCGGCGCTGCACGCCGAGCGACCCGCGCCACGCGCGAGGAGCGCCAAACCCGTCGCTGAACAGCGCGACATTCGGGGCACCGCGTGAGACGGGACTGCCCGCCGCGCCATCGGCGCACTGCGACGGTATCGTTTCGGGATTCGCGAGAAAGCCTGACCAGAGTGGAACCGGGACAGCGCTCCCGATGCAGACGAGCTGCTGCTCACCACTCGGCAGTCCCGTCGCGTCGATCGCTGATGCGAAGAGCTGAGTCGGCGTGCGTCCGCGGAACTCGCCGATTCCGCCGCGGATGACAGTCACGTTCGCGCCCGCCGCTCCGAAGTCGCCGCCGAATCCGCCTCTCCCACCACCACCGCCGCGTCCCCCGAATCCTCCCTGACCGCGGGCACCGGTTGCCGCGCCATGTTCAGGCAGTCCAACTGTCCAGCTGAACCCTAGCCGGGGACTCAGCCGCCATTCCGATGGAAGCCTGTCAGTGCGACGGCCGAACAGTTCCTCGACCACGGGATTGAATGCCGGCTCGTCGAGATAGCGATCGTTCTCGAGACGAATTCCGTAAGTGAGCTGGAGTGCCCTGCTTCGACGCCAGGTGTCGCCGAGATAGAGCGCGGCCGACAGCGATCCGCCTTCCCGCTCCCGCGCTGACAACGTGCGCGTAAATGATGCGGGACGGTTGAGCCCGAAGTCCTCGAGAGAGTTGTAGCTATAGCTCCCGTATGCGTTGCTGCTCGTCGCTGTCGAGAACGCCGTGTAGTTGAGCAGTCCGCCGAGCTTGAACCTGTGCCCGCCGATTCCGAGGCGGGATATCTCGTTGGTGACCTCGAATTGCGTGTTCGACCCCGCCGTGGGCAGAGCCGGATTTCCACCGAAGTCGAGCGTCGTTACGCCCGTTGCTCCATCGTCGAACGAAGACGTCACTCGTACCCGGCCTTCCGGCATCAGCAGGTATGGGTCGCCGCTTCGATCAGATCTCGAGAAGCTCGCGCGCGCCTCGTTGATGAACATCCCGAACACCGACGAGAGCGTCGTCATGACTCCGCCCCCGCTCTCCTCCTGCTCGCCGCCATACGCGGGTATCGCGAGAGCGCGAGTGCGAAATGCTTCCTGAAGAGAGCCCTGATAATTCCCTCGCAGCATCAGCGAATGATCCGGGCTTGCCATCCAGTCCATTCGTGCTACGGCAGAGTAGTTGTCGTTCAGCTGCTGGTCGGGAATCGCGGCGACGCTGGTTGGAAGCCCGTATCCCTCGAGCAGGTTGAGAAAACGCTGGGCGGAGTCGGGCGACGTTCCCAGTCGGCGGAGCGTCAGTGCATCCGCTCCGGTGAGAGACTGCAGCGGATTCACGCGGTGGCGAACCTGTCCCGCCACAAAGTAGAACAGGCGGTCCTTCGCGATCGCTCCCCCCAGTCCTCCGGAAAGCTGGTGCTGCGTGAAGCCCTGCCCGAACCCTTCCTCGCTTCCGTCAGACCACTGCAGCCTCGGGTCGCGAAGATTGTAGTTGAACGATCCGGCGACGTTGTTCGTGCCGCCTCGTGTCGTAGTCTGGACGAGACCGCCGGTGAACTGGCCGCGCGCAACGTCGTACGTGTTCGTGACGACACGCGTATTCCGCACTGCCTCCTGCGGCACCGTGCCCGACTCGAAGGTGAGGCCGTCGAGCGTCACGCGATTCTGGTCGGGGCTCTGTCCGGCCACCGAGAACCCCGCGGCGGTGGTGTCACTTCCTTCGACCGCAATCACCCCGGGAGCAAGCAGCGCGATCGCGTTTGGATCGCTCGGGTCGATCGGAAGCCGTGCCAGCGCCTCGCCGGTCAGCGTACGACCACTCGACCCTGGCGTGGGCCGCTCATCCTGCCTCGGTTGCGGCCGGCGCTGGGCCCCGACGACTACTGCCTCGAGCTGCGTCGGGGCGGCTGAGAGCTCGAAGTTCGCAACGAGCCGGTCCTCCTCCGCGAGGCGCGACACGCTCGCCTGCTGCGGAGCCATGCCTATTCTGCGAACAGTGATCGTGTACTGGCCTCCGCCGTCCGGAAAGAGAAGAGTGTACTGACCTCTCTCGTTCGTCGCCTTGACGCGGGAGATGCCTGTCTCAATTGAGGTGACCTGCACCTGCGCTGAATTGACCGGCTCACCGCCGGGCCCGGTGATCGTGCCGGTGATGATGTCGGTTGTGCCGCCGATCTGGGCGTGGCTGGTGGCAGGATCAGCTGCTATTGCCGCAAGGAGCATCGCGGCGGGCAGACAACGAGCGAAAAGCGAACGAAACATCAAGGACTCCGGCGAACATGGGCGACTTTCGAGCGTTTATTGGGCTATGCAGTGCTCGAACCCATTACGCGTGGCATCCCGATATCGTTGGGAACTTCAAGTGCGTAACCGCGGGGGGGTGGAGGAGACCAGTGAGGAAAATGGGAGACCAACGAGGAAAACGTTTTTGGGGGTAACCTTCCCACATCCCGGGCAACTGCTCAGCCGGAAGCGCCTCGAGCAGACGAGCGCTTCGCGTGAGCTCCTCGACGGCCGAAGCCGGAGCCGGGTTGGTCCAGCCGTGGTCGAAGTTCAGGACCTCTTTGTCGAGTGAATAAAGGCCCCGAACGCGCGCCCAGTACGTCTCGTCGCGAGCGACTGCATCATCGGACCGCGGGTCGCTCAGCGACCATGACCCGTTTGATGCCAGCCATTGTTCGAGTGAATCAGCGTCACTTACGGAAAATGGAACCGCGAGCGCGCCTGTCACGGCTGCGGCGAGTCTTGCGGAGGTCCCCAGAAACCTCCTGCGATTTGCAGTGCTCATGCTATTTCTCTCCAATGGTCCGCACAAGGTCGCTCGACGCGGATGGTCCGCGCCGCACAGCGAACGCGGCAGTAGTATCGAAGCGGATCCAGGTTGCGGTCTGCCTTCGGGTGAGCATCGACGGCTCGGGATGAAGAAAGAGACCGCTGACATCGATAGTGTCGATTGCGATGACAGCTGAAAGGTCACCCACATCTCTTACCCGCGGACCTCGCCGGGCCACTGGCTCCTCGTGATTCAGCGCGATATCGGCGCGCACCGGATGACCGCCGGGAAGCACAAGGCTTCCGCCGCGCACCAGAACATCGACTGCCGAGCGGGAGTTGGTCGGCACGTCCTCATAAGCCGCCGGGTCAGTATTGCGCCATGAACCTGTCGCCATCGCATCGAGTGCCGAGAGTATCGCAACGACGTTGAGCGCCCGGAGCTTCTGTTTCTCCGGATCGTCAGGCATCGCGCCGCTCTCTATCAGCACCGTGCTCGTTCCCCACTGCTGCATGAGGTCACCGAATGCACGCGGCTCGAACGCGTCGCTGTATCTCGCAAGACGACCGGGGATCTCTTTCTGAAGCACTGACGCTATGACGGCGGCGACAAGGCGGGCTGTGCTCCGCGTAGGCCCATAACTGCGCTGTTCGTCGGCGGCCGGAGCGAGGAGAGCGATCGCAACCTGATTGCCATTGTTGCCCGCGGTTATCCGCGCATTCTGGTCGTGCAGGTTGAAACCGAACTGCGGGCGTAACGAGTCCCTGACCGCCTTGAGCGTCCGTGCCTCCGGCGTAACGAGATTCCGCGCATCGCGATTGACGTCGATTCCAATTGCATTTTCCCGCTGGAATAGCTCTGCACCATCGGGATTGAGCATGGGGATCATCACGACCCTCAGCTGCGATGCGAGCCGCTCCCTCAGCTGCCCCTCGGCGGGCGACTGGCTTGCGAACCACGCTATGAGGTCTGCCAGGGACATCGTCGCGGTTGACTCGTCACCGTGCATCTGAGACCAGAGCAGAACCGTTACGGGCCCGCTGCCGAACTCAACCGACTGGATCGGCCTGTCGTGAACGGAGCGGCCGACTTCCCTGACGATGAGCGAGGAGGATCCGAGCGAAGGCTCGAGCGCCGACCAGAGCTCCGCATGAGTGAAGCGGCGTGATCCGATGGCAGTCACACGATGCCGCTCAGCCACCGCATGACCTTCAGCAGAGCAGCAACGCGGCTCGGCGAATCCTGACCTCACCCCCGTGGCTGCGGGTGCGCAGGCGACGGCGGCGAGCAGGACGAGGATCGTTTTATTGAGTCGCATCACGTCTGTGCGGAGGGAGAGAGAGGGGAGCCGCATTTACGGCAGAAGGATCCATCGGCAAGGTGACCGCCGGTGCCACAGGTCGGGCAAGATTGCGGATTCAACGCGCTGTCACGCGAGACCTGAACGAGCTCTGATGTCACGATGCCGGTAGGCACAGCGATGACACCGTATCCCATTATCATCACGAGGCTCGCAAGCATTTTGCCGATCGCGGTTTGCGGAACGATGTCGCCGTAGCCCACCGTGGTCAGCGTGACGATCGCCCAGTACATGCTCATGGGAATACTCGTGAACCCGTTGCTCTCACCTTCCACGACGTACATCAGAGCGCCGATGAGCACGACGAGTGTCAACACCGTGGTTAGAAAGATCGAGATCTTGTGGCGGCTGGCACGCAATGCCTGGCCGAGCATCGCGCCCTCAGTGAGATACTTGCCAAGCTTGAGAACGCGAAAGATGCGGAGGAGTCGCAGTACCCTGACGATCATCAGGTACCGGCCGGTCGGAAGCACCAGGCTTATGTACGACGGCAGAAGGGCGAGCAGGTCTACAATCCCATAGAAGCTCAGCGCATATCTGAGCGGCCGTTTCACAGCGAGAAGCCGGATGATGTACTCCACCGTGAAAACCGCCGTAAACCCCCACTCTGCCGTCCTCAGCATCGCGCCGTACTTCGCCGCCGTGCCGGCAGAACTGTCGAGCATCACGGTCGCCACGCTCGCCATGATTACGACGATCAGCGCGATGTCGAAGAAGCGGCCTTCGGGTGTGTCCGCCTCGAAAACGATCTCGTGAAGTCGCGCCCGCCACGGTATAGGCGAGGCATACTCCGGGTCGGGACCCGGATTGTCGGCGGGGGCGGAGGTGCGGATGTCGTTTCGTTTCATCGGGCGGCTACAGAGTCTGCGCCGCCCGGAGGGATATCGTCAAGCTTGGGATTTCGCTGACCGCTCGTCCTGCTTCGTGCGCTGCACCGTCCCGTCGGGGTGTTCAGGCGGGCTGTAAAGCGTATACAGCCGCAGCGGCTCATCTGCCGATGTGTTCGTCACGTTGTGCTCGATGCCCGACGGAATGATGAAAGCGCTTCCATCGGAGACCGGCTGCACCCTGCCATCCATCAGCAATTCCCCGGTGCCCGACTCGATACGGATGAACTGGTCATGACCTTCGTGTTTCTCGCGGCCGATGTCATCGCCGGGCTGGATCGTCATCAGAACCAGCTGCGTGTGCTCGCCGGTGAACAGGACGCGCCTGTAGTCATCGTTGGTGAGTGTGTCCTCTTCGATATTCGTCAGATAACCTTTCACGGTAACCTCGTTGTTTTCCCGGTGAATGGCGCATTTTCCAAGCCGGAAAGAGCAGACCTGACCGCGGGCGCTACCACCGTCCCGAAAAGCTCGATCGACTTCATCACTACAGCGTGCGGGAGCGTCCCGACAGTGAACTGAATGAGAAACCGGGTCATCCCGAACAGCTCATGCTCGTAGAGAATCTTGTCGATCACCTCCTGCGGGCTGCCGAGCACCATCGACCCGCGGGGTGATCGCTCGGCGTCGAACTGGTGACGCGTCGGCGGGGGCCATCCGCGCTCGCGCCCGATCCGTCCCATGGTGATCGCGTACGCCGGGAAAGCAACGTCGGCGGCCTCCTGCGACGACTCGGCGATAAGGCCATGTGAGTTGATGCTCAGCTCGAGCTTCGACTGATCATGCCCGGCGCGCCGTGCGCTCTCCCGGTAGAGCTCAGCGAACTGCACGAATCTCTCGGGCGCTCCGCCGATTATCGCGATCGCGAGCGGAAGCCCGAGTGTTCCGGCACGGATCACCGACTGCGGCGTTCCACCTACGGCAATCCAGACAGGCAGCGGATCCTGAATCGGCCGCGGGTAAACGCCAAGGTCGTCGAGCGACTGGGTGTGCTTACCCATCCACGTGACGCGCTCGCTCGACCTTATCGCGAGAAGCATTGCCAGTTTCTCGGCGAAAAGCTCGTCATAGTCGTCGAGACTGTATCCGAAGAGCGGGTATGACTCGATGAACGATCCGCGGCCTGCCATGATTTCCGCGCGACCGCCTGACAGAAGGTCGAGCGTGGCGAAATCCTGGAACACCCGCACCGGATCATCTGAGCTGAGCACGGTGACGGCGCTCGTGAGCCGGATATTCTTCGTGCGCGCTGCTGCCGCCGCGAGCACTACCGCTGGCGTTGATACCGAGAAGTCCGTGCGATGGTGCTCACCCACACCGAAAACGTCTAGCCCGACCTGGTCCGCAAGCTCGATCTCCTCCATGAGATCGCTTAGGCGCCGTTCAGCGCTTACGGTCTGACCGGTAGCTGGATCAGGGGTCGTTTCAGCGAACGTGTAGATTCCGAGCTGCACCGAGTGCCTTGTACCTCGAGAGAATCTCGATCGTGCGGTCGAGCGGGAGCGCCTCAGCCGTGGCACGATGTCCCTTCACCGTCGTCGCCTTCAGAAGCGAGTTGTAGATCGCTTCCTCTGTCGCCTCGATCACCGCCTGGAAGAGAGGCGACATTCCTTCGTTGCCGAGCTCCTGACTCGACCGGACAGCCGGCGTCCTGCGTCTCCGCACGGATTCGGCGGTGGAGAACGCGATGACATAGTCGCCTGAGCCGTTCGACATGTTGCTGCCGGTTCTTCCAAGCCCGACAATCGCCCTCGATGCAAGCCGCTCGAGATTGCGGCTGTCGAGCGGGGCATCGGTAGCGACGATGATCATTATGCTGCCGTCGCCGTTGTCGTCGCGCGCCGCTCCACCTTCCACCGCATCGCGGAAAGAGTAGCGCCCGAGCTCCCGGCCCACTGGCGCTCCATTCATCGACAGCACGCCGCCGAAGTTGCTCTGCACCAGGACGCCGACGCTGTACCCGCCGAGGCTCGCCGGAAGCACGCGCGAACTCGTTCCGATCCCGCCTTTCCATCCAAACGCCATCGTGCCCGCTCCCGCCCCCACTGAACCCTCGGCGACATCGCCCGCGGTCGCACTGTCGAGCGCGCGCACCACGTGCGACGCGTTAATCGCTGGATTGCGGATGTCGTTGAGAGATCCATCGTTGGTTTCGCCGACGACCGGATTCACCGACCGGACCTCCTGCATCCCGGGTTTTGCGATCATCCACTGCGCCAGTGCGTCGGCGGCGCGCCAGACACAGAGGGTGCAGGTAAGGACAATCGGAGTCTCGAGCTCGCCGAGCTCTCGCACCTGGCTGATTCCGGTGAGCTTGCCGTATCCGTTGCCGACAAATACAGCAGCCGGCACTCGCTCGTCGAATGTGTTGCCGCCGTGCGGAATCACCGCGGTGACGCCTGTGTGAACCGAGTCGCCGGAGTGAAGCGTTACCTGCCCCACCTTGACGCCCGCTACGTCGGTGATCGCATTCCGGGCGCCGGGCTGGAAGATCCCGACCGTCAGTCCGATGTCACGAGCGCGCGGGCGGGATTCCTGGGCCATTACATCAGATGACTCGCCGCCAAGCAGGCAGATGACGGCGAGAGATAACAAAACTCTGTTGCGAGTCACAGCGCGTGTCCTGTGCTGAAAACCTCAGGTTCGCGCGACCGCGTCCTTCACGCCGTAGAAGGCCTTAGCGAGACGACCGATCGATCGGTTGTAGTAAAGGATCACCAGCACGCCTGCGATCGCGACGATGATCAGCGGCGCGTTGACTCCGCCACCGACCCCCGCCCACGTCAAGCCGATCGCCAGGCCAAGTGCGCTAGCCAGGTGGCCGACCGCCGTGTACGCATTTGCCGGAACGAGCTCCATCGGCTCGTTGTAGCTCTTTCTCGCAACACTCGCCGCCTTGATGAACAGCGGAACCCCTGCGAGACCGAGAAGCGCGAACGTCGGCAGGAATCCGAGCACAACGAAGAGCACGAGGGCGAGCGTCGCGCCGCCTGCGATCAACGGATAAACCCGGCTCGCCCGCTCATTTCCCAGGCGCACGACGGCGGTTCGCTTGGCGACTTCGTCGTCGCTTGGCGAATCCTGGAATCCGTTTATGAAAAGAAGGAGCGATACGAGAACTGATACCGGGATCGAAGCCCACATCGCCATCTGCGGCACGAAGCCCGCCTGCACGTACGCGCTTCCGCACACGATTCCGACGCCGAAGGCGACCGCTACGGCGACCTCACCGAGCCCGCGATTGGCGAGCTTGAAAGGAGCACCGGTGTAGACGAAACCGATGATGAGACCGGCGAGCCCGAACAGGAGAACCCAGGGACGGCCGGCAAGCGCCAGGTACACGCCGATCGCGGTGCTGAGAATTCCGAACACGAGCATCGCGACGAGCAGCTCGCCACGCGTGGCTAGCCCGCGCTGCATCACACGTGATCCGCCGGTAAAGCCAAGCACCGGTGTCCGGTTCTTGTCGTCCGCGCCTGAAACCTGGTCGTCCAGATCGTTCTTGATATTCGTGCATGCCTGCAGAGAAACGGCGGCGATCAGAGTCAGGAATGCCCAGCCCCAGTGAACGCTCCCGGTAACGGCGAATGCGGCTGCGATTCCCACCGCGACCGACGCGGCGCTTGCCGTCAGGGAAGCCCAGCGGATCGTCTCCTTCCACACGCCAAGCTTTCTCCTGAGCAGGCTCGAGTCCGTCTCAGCATCGGCATACTGGTCACCGAAATCGAGAATCGAAGGCGGCCGCCCTGCGACTATCTCGCCGAACACCCTGTGCTTCATGAAGCGAGGGGTAACCCTGACGAACGCAAGGATGTCGATCTGGCCGATCGACTCGAGATACTGAACGATCGACGAAGTGCGCATTGTCGCCTGCTTTGCCCGATCACGCTCCCACGCATCACGCACGACTTCGGCGCGGCCGGTCACTTCCATCTCCCAGCTCGTATGCTCTTCACCGGTCGGCGACTCGTGCAGGAGCAGCGCAACTTCCGGCCGGGTCGTCATCTCGCGAACCTTCGGGTCGTTCTTCATCGAGGCAAGGTAGATGAGCGGGCGCGCGTCCTCATCGTCGGGAATCCACGCCCCGGGATGCATCATCCTCACGCGCACTTCCTCGCCGGCATGAGTGCCTACAGCGACCTTCGTCGCATTCATCAGCGCGTCCTTGATACGGGCGCGGGACTCTTCAATGGTTGTCGGTGCGGGAGCGGCTGGGGCTGTCATCTATTCAGCTCTTGTAGTTACGGGTGAGTACCGTTGGAAACATGGCGTCATCCGGGGGCTTGAACCAGTAGTCGCCTCGCCCCAACCCCGGGGGTTCCGCCTTGATCAGGCAGCACGTCTCAGCCTGTCGCGACTCTCGATCGGCTCAGGCGTCGCAACCCGACGGTTGATCAAGGCATCGATCGACCACCTGCCCGCGCCTGTAAGCATCAGGAGAATCGACCCGGCGAGAAGCGAAAGCGGAAACTCGACTCCACCAGGATTGAAGAACCCGTTATTGAGGTGCACCACGAAGATCGCGACGACCATCGTCGATGCGAGACCGAGCGACGCAAGCCGCGTCAGGAACCCCGCAATGAGCGCGAATCCTCCCAAAAGCTCGACCAGCCCGACGAACGGCCCGAGAATGCTGGCCATGGGAATCCCCATCTGAGCGAACCCTCCCGAGACTCCCTCGAATCCGAATACGAAGACCTTCTGTGCGCCGTGAGCCATGAAGATGATTCCGACCACCACCCGCAGGATCGTGAGTCCGATGTTGACCTGACGATCCGATGCATTCTTGAAAAGCGACATCTCTTACCTCCCGTTACCGTTTCTGAAGGGTTAGAACACGTTTCATGCCAAAAAAATTAACCCCCGCTTCTGACCAGCGTCATGAGATCGACCAGGGTCGCCAGCTGCTCCCCGGAGAGATGCCCAAGCCGCTTCAGGTGCTCCGCCTCGACCGTCTCGTCCAGGGAGTCGACGAGCTCGAGACCCTTCCCCGTGATGTGGGTCTTCACCATCCGCCGGTCTTCCGTTCCCCGAGCCCGCGTCACCAACCCGGCATCCTCCATCCGGTCCAGAAGCCGCGTCGCGTCAGGCATCCTGTTGAGCAGCCGCGCACTCACCTCATGCCGGCACAACCCCGCAGGCTCGGCACCCCTCAAAATCCGGAGCACGTTGTACTGCGTGGCGGTGATGCCGTACGGCTTGAGCATCTGCTCGAACCGGTCTACAAGCAGGTTGGCAGTCCTGACAAGGTTGAGCTGGGCCTCTTGGTGAAGGCTCCTGACAGGCTTTTCCTGTTTCAGCTCCTGTCTGAGATCTGGCGACATTTCTAAATATATGTGTTATAACATGTACTGTCAAGCCGACTCTGCCTGGACAGCAGCAAACAGTGGCGAAAGATCGACGTAAATCTGGCAGCGGCGGGCGAGCGGTTTCCCGCCTCCCTGCTCCGACATGCGAAAAATCGTACATGCTGGAACCGTAACGGTGCCGCCCTTGTGAAGGGTGTACGTCACATTCGCCTCAAGCACGAGGGTGCCGTCCGACCACGTCGTCCCGATCGGCTCATGCGAAAGTGACGCGAACATCGTAAAGAACCCCGCTATCGCCTCGCGAATGTTGTCACGGCCGACGATCGGCTCGTTGTTCGCGAAGCGCAACCATGCCTCCTCCGTGAATGCGGCGGCGAAGGCGTCGGCATCCTTGTTGTCGACTCCTTCCGAGTAAAGGGCGTTCGCCCATGAAACCATTTCCTTCATGAATGCTCCTGATGCGATGACCGCAAAACTGCGCGCCGTCACTTCCATCCGCCATGGCGCCGCAGCAACATATGCGCGTGGACAACATCTGTCATACGCTTGCAGGAGCCGCGCTCGCGCGTACCGGGCTTCGAAACCGCACCGCTCTCGCCTCGGCGACAATGATGATCGGCGCGAACTTCCCCGACATCGACATCGTCTCCGCGGCTTTCGGCAAGGCGACCGAGTTCCGGCGCGGATGGACTCACGGCGTTCTCGCCCTTGTCGTGCTCCCTTTCGTCCTCACGGGCCTCATGATGTTGTGGGACCGGTACGCGCGCCGAGGTCGCGACCCGGCTGTCCCGAAGCAGCTGCTGCTACTTTCCGCCCTTTCAATCCTGACTCATCCGACGCTCGACTGGATGAACTCATACGGCCTTCGGTGGCTGATGCCATTCGACGGAACGTGGTTCTACCGCGATTCCCTTTTTATCGTCGATCCCTATTTGCTGGTGGTGCTTGGAGCCGGCGTATGGTTTTCAAGGCGCCGCGAGCGAACCGGTTCGGCGAATCCCTGGAAGCCGGCACGGATTGCAGTCGGCGTCGCTTCCACATACATCGTCGCGATGCTGGGGCTGCAGCATTACGCCGAAAGTTTTGCAAGGCGGGAGCTCGCCGGCACAGGCCTCGATCGGCAGAAGCTCGTTGTTACGGCGGCGCCGGGAAATCCGCTTGCATGGCGCGTGCATGCTGATGACGGAGAACGTTACTCGACGGGCTCGGTCGCGGTTCTCCCGATGCGTCTTTCGGTGAATCCCGGCACACTCGACAAGGGGGCGGACCACATGGCGGCGGCAATGCGGCATCCGTCAGCGGGGCCATTCCTCGACTGGGCCAGGCTCCCGTTCTTCCGGGTCGAGGAAACGCAAGGCGCCACGCTCGTTCGAATTACCGATGCACGTTACGGCGCCTCGATCACCGTCCCCGTGATTCCATGAGCCACTTCCCAGTGGGCACAAGACGCGCAACCTTCCCTCGATGACCAACGCCAGGGAGCACCCCGAAATTCATGTGGAGTATCCCGACTGGGTCGATTCGGTCGTGGACTGGGACGCGACATACGTAACTGACGAAGACCGGATGCGGCTCGCCATCAGGCTTGCCACCGAGAATGTCGAGCGCGGCACGGGCGGGCCCTTCGGCGCCGCGATTTACGAGGCATCGGGCCGGCTCGTCGCGGTGGGCACCAACAGCGTGCTGCGCTACAACAACTGCACCCTGCACGGCGAGATGGTGGCGTTCATGATGGCTCAGCAGCGGCTCGGCACGTTTACCCTCAACCTGCCGGGACAGCCGGCACACGAGCTCTTCACTTCCTGCGAGCCGTGCGCGATGTGCCTCGGTGCCGTTCTCTGGAGTGGAGTGAGACGGGTGGTCTGCTCAGCCGCGCGCGATGACGCGACCCGCCTCGACTTCGATGAAGGGCCGGTGTTTCCCGAATCTTACGCCTACCTTGAGGAGCGGGGCGTCGCGATAAGCCGCGATGTGCTTCGGGATGAGGGCCGGGCGGTCCTCGAACTCTACAGGGCAAGGAACGGGAAGATATACAACGCATGACGACAGACCCCATCCTTGCTGACGCCGAGGCGGCACTTCGCGAGGCGAATCTCCGGTTCTCGAAGGGCCATCCGGGTGAAGGCCCTGGCCGGCAGCCAGTGCACACGGTTTACGGTGGCGCGCAGCTTTTTTCTTCCGACTCGGTTCCGAAGCTCGGCTCGATCGCACTTCGAGCGCTCGGCCGGTACGCAGCCGAACCTGCGCAGCTTGGCGCCGCGCTCGGCATCTCTGACCATCCTGCGCTTGACACGATAGCGACGCGCGTGCGCGAGAAGCTGTCCCGCGAGCCGATAGAGGATTTCAGGATCGACTTCGAGGATGGTTATGGCAACCGTCCCGACGCCGAGGAGGATGGGCATGCGGGGGTTGTGGCTGCGCAGGTTCTCGAGGGGATGAAGAATGGGACTCTTTCTCCATTCATCGGGCTGAGAGTCAAGCCGCTGAATGATGAGATGAGGGCGCGCAGCGTTCGCACCCTCGACCTCGTGATGACGGCAATGGTGGAAGGCGGCGGTATTCCTGACAATTGGGTCGTCACCATACCCAAGGTCACGATAATCGAGCAGGTCGATTACACCGTTGCCGTTCTGCGGTCGCTCGAGAAGAAGCTTGGGCTCGCCGACGGCACGCTTCGTTTCGAGCTCATGGTCGAGACTCCGCAGATAATTCTGTCGCGCGATGGCACCTCGCTTCTCCCGCGTGTTCTCGATGCGTCAGACGGCCGGCTGCGCGGTGCGCATTTCGGCACCTACGACTATACCGCAGGGATAAACATCACCGCTGCTCACCAGCGAATGCAGCACCTCGCCTGCGATTTCGCCAAGCACTTCATGCAGGTTTCGTTCGCCGGGACCGATGTCTGGCTTTCGGACGGATCGACTACCGTGATGCCGGTTGCGATTCATCGCGGAGATTCGCTGAGCGGGGAGCAGGTGAGGGAGAACACAGCGAGCGTTCACGCCGCATGGAAGCTTCACTTCGACGACATCCGGCACTCGCTTGCCGGCGGATTCTATCAGGGATGGGACCTGCATCCCGCGCAGCTCGTGACGCGTTACACGGCGCTCTACAGCTTCTTCCTCGAGGGAATCGATGCTGCGGGGGTTCGGCTCCGCAACTTCGTTGGCAAGGCAGCTCAGGCTACTCTTGTCGGTGACGTGTTCGACGACGCCGCGACGGGACAGGGGCTGCTCAACTTTTTTCTGCGGGGGATCAACTCGGCCGCGATAACCGAGGATGAAGCGCTGCGCATGACGGGCCTCACCGCCGACGAGTTCAGGGGTCGCAGCTTCGTCAAGATCATGAAGGGAAGGAAGTGAGCGGCTCCTGGGAGCTGCTCGATCTTGTCGCCCGCTGGATCCATGTAATCGCCGGAATCATGTGGGTGGGCAATTCCCTTCTGTTCAACTGGCTCGACAGGAGTCTCCTGGCTCAGGCCACTCCCGGACAGACGAAGCGGCCGGCCGGAACAATCTGGCTGCTCCACAGCGGCGGCTTCTATTACGTGGAGAAAACGCTCCTTCACGACGAGAAGTTGCCCGCCCGCGTCCATTGGTTCATGTGGCAGGCCTATACGACGTGGATCAGCGGCGCCCTGCTGCTCGTCATCGTCTACTACGCTGGCGGTCGCGCGGCGCTCGGGGATCCCACTATTGCGAACCTGACCCACTGGCAGGCCGTGCTCGTTGGAATCGGTGCGCTTGTGCTCGGGAAGGTCGTGTACGATGCCGTGCAGGGAACCATCGCGCGCAACAGGCCGCTGCTTGCCGCCGCAATATGGATGACTGTCCTTACCGCCATCGCGCTCGCATTGACGCAGCTTCTCAGCGGCCGCGCGGCATTTCTTCACGTTGGCGCGATGCTCGGCACCATCATGGCCGGCAACGTTGGTTCGACGATTGTCCCATCGCAGAAGGAGCTCGTCGCCTCGGTCACTGAAGGGCGCGGCGCGAATCAGGAATTCTCTGATCGCGCGAAGCGTGTTTCGATTCACAACAACTACTTCACGTTTCCGGTCATAGTCCTGATGCTTGCCAGCCATTATCCGGCGGTGTACGGGCATCGCTGGAACTGGCTGCTGATGCTCGTGCTCGTGGCGTCAGGTGCAGGCGTGCGTCACCTGCTCAACCTCCGCTGGACATATACGGCATGGAAACCCGCGCTCGCTGCGACAATTGGTGCCACCGTGATCGTTATGCTTGGCCTGCTCGCGGCGGGGCGCCGATCGACTGTCGCGACCGTCAGTCCCGAAGCGCCGGTGACGTTCGAGGAAGTGCGACATGTCATCGACAGGCGGTGCGGCGTATGCCATTCCGTCCGGCCGACAGATCTCTCATTCGGGCCGACTCCGGCGGGCGTCATTTTCGACACACCCCAGCAGATAATGATGCACGCCCAGCGCATTCGTGAGCGCGCGGCGATATCGCGGACAATGCCCCCGGGCAACCTCACGCACATCACCGAGTCGGAGAGAGCGCTGCTCGACCGCTGGGTCACGTCAGGCGCCACAGTCGACCAGGAATAAGCGAAATGATGATATGCGCATGGCTCGAGTCTCATGGGTCGAGTTGTCTCGAGCTCGTTGCGGTCATGTTTGGCATCGTGAGCGTTTATCTCAGCACCCGGCAGAACATCCTGAGCTGGCCGACGGCGATCGTGAACGTCTCCCTTTTCTCGGTTCTGTTCTTTCGGGCCGGCCTCTACTCGGATACGGGACTTCAGGGTGTGTATTTCATCCTTTCGGTCTACGGCTGGTATCAGTGGCTTTACGGCGGCGCGGGGCACACGAAGCTTCAGGTGTCGCGGGTCACCAGGAAGACATGGATGGTGGTGACAGCGATCGGCATCGTCACATGGCTGGTGCTATCGACAATCACGTCACGGCTCCCCGGCACCTCCCTGCCTCATCTCGATTCGGCGACGACCACAATCAGCCTGATCGCCCAGTGGATGATGACGCGAAAGCTCCTCGAGAACTGGCTACTGTGGGTTGGCGTAGATGTTGTTTACGTTGGAATGTTCATCTACAAGGGCCTCTATCTCACCGCGTTCAACTACGGCGTCTATCTGGTCATAGCCGCTTTCGGATACGTCGCTTGGAAGAAATCACTTCAGGCACCTGCCGCTCCCTGATCCGCATCGTCGTCACCGGATCGGAATCAACCGGAAAGTCAGGGCTGGCCGCGGCGCTTGCCGCTCACTACGGTGCGGAGCTGGTCCCCGAGTTCGTCAGGGAATACGCTGAAACGAAGCGTGCGCCCCTCACCTTTGCCGACCATGGCCCGATCGCGCGCGGACAGATGGCACTCGAGGACCACCACGCAGCGATTGCCGCAAGCCGGCGCGGGATTCTCGTGCAGGACACCGATCTTCTCAGCACAGTCGTCTATTGCGATCATTATTTCGGGGCCTGCCCGCAATGGATTGCCGACCTGGCCGAGGAGCGGCGGCCGGACCTTTACCTGCTCCCGGATATCGACGTGCCATGGATCGCCGATGGAATTCGTGACAGGGGGGACAGGAGAGAGGAGATGCACGAGTTGTTTCTCGACGCCGTAGTTGCCTCCGGTGCGCCGTATGTCGTGATCGAAGGGTCGTGGGAGGAACGCTGGCGGCGCGCGGTGGAGTCAGTCAATGCGCTGCTGGCGCGGGGGATCGATCGGTGAACGAGCCACGCCGCCTGCTTCAGCATTTTTGCGTAGCTGGTAATCCCGGCTGTCCAAAAGGCCAAGTGACTTGAGCAGCCCCGAGCTTACCTCGTCCACCAGGCGGGGCGAAGCAACTCCAACGCGCTCTGAGAGCTGGCGCCGATCGAGCGTGACAATCTGCGCTACGTTGATCACCGTATCTCTCGGAAGACCGGTCCCCGACGCTGGCGCAAGGACGTTTCCCGGCGCCTGGGTATAACGAAGGTCGCTTGTGATCAGTACACATATCACCGTACCGATCCAGCTGCGGTTGAAATCGTCCGCCTGAATCACCATTACGGGCCGGAGCCTCCGCTCATGGGACCCCGGTCGGCGCCCAACATCAGTCCACCACACCTCACCCCTCTCTACCACTCGTAGCCGCCGCGCGCTTTGCGCAGTGCCTTTGCCATCACGTTGCGAAACGGGGACGGAAGGTATATCCGCGGATTCCCGTAGATCGCATCGAGTTTTGCCCTCGTTTCGGATTCCCTTGCGACCAGCTGTCGCATCGCCGTGACGAAAAGGGCGCTTCGGCACACACCCCGTAACCGGGCGAGGTCTTCCGCAGATTTCAGTATGTCGCCGGGGAGTGAAATCGTGATCCTCATACTCCTATCATACCCGGATCATACTTTTAGTAAATGACCAATCCGGGACACCCGGAATCACAACGCTGCACTAGCGGCCGGCGCCAGCCTTGCTCTCGCTTCGCGCGCCAGCGGTCTGGCTAACTCCCCCGATACGTCGAGTAGCCGAACGGGCTGAGGAGCAACGGGACGTGGTAATGCTCGTCCTCGGAGGAGATGTGAAAGTGTATGACGATCTCGTTGTAAAACGATTTCCTCTTCGCGCCGAAGTAGTCGGCGACGGAAAAAGTCAGCCGGTAATCACCTTCGGACAGCGAGGAGCCAGCCGCCAGAAGGTCGCGAACACGCCCGTCCTGGTCTGTCACGCCGGAGCCTAACACAGAACCGTCGCGATGGAGCGCCACGCGGATACCTTCAGCAGGTTTGCCGAGCGACGTGTCGAGTACGTGAGTGCTGATGGTGCTCATGCTGTCTCTCCCAGAAGCTTGCGCAGTCTCAGCTGCGTGATCTTGTGCTGCTCCGCTGCTGCGACCCGCAGCTCCGTCGCGGAATCATTCTTCATCCGCTCGCGCGCATCAGCGAGCATCTCGGCCGCTTTTCTACCACTCGCGCAAACTATGTAGATGTGCCCGAATCGCTCCTCATATGCACGGTTCACCTCCGCCAGCGCCTCCTGCTCCACCTCGGCTGCATCGAGAACCCGCGATTGCTCGCCGCCGGCCCAGCCGGTCGCGAGTCGGTCACCGATCCGCGGATGATGGGCGAACGCCTCGTGCCAGTCGTTCTCGTTCGTCCGGCTCCATGCTTTGTCGGAGGCGGCGAGCATTTCATCGAGTGAGCCGTAAGGGCGCCTGCTCACCATCTCGCCTACCCACACTTTCGATCCGCAGCAGGCCCTGAAGAGATCCGCTGCACGTGTCTCCGGCATCGCATTGAATTCGTCGAGAGTCACTCGGCGCTTCCGAGCAGCCGGAGTCTTGCAACTCCGCCGTCGGGGTGGATGTTGAGCCGTACGTGCGTCGCAATTCCAGGCGAAGCGACATCGAAGCTGTGACGGGAATGCGGCTGGAGCGGGGATTCAGCGATCATCGGCGTCCACGTGGCCTTGCCCGGGTCGAACTTCCCGCCGATGTCAACGTAGTCGCACGACTCGAGCATGCAGCTTCCTGGTGCGTTTCCCTTGAAATGATCAGTGTCGACCTCGACACGCTGCACCGTTCCCCGCCGCGCGAGCCTCACGATCGACCAGTCATGCCCCGGACCGCGTCGCCGTTTCGTCTCCCATCCATCGGCCATATGCGTGGACCGCCCGGGCAGGATGAGATTCTGCCGGTGTCCGTAGTGCATGTCGCTGCATGAAACCACGTAGCCGCCGTTCTCCATCGCCGCGAGATCGAGCTCGCGTCCACCCGCAAACCTGTCGGCCGGCGGTACCACCTGACCGTGGACGCGAAACCTCGCAACGCCTCCGTCAGGATAAATGTTGAGCCTGAGATGCGTGTAGCGGCCCCTGTTGCCGATCTCGATCTCGTTTGGCGCGTTTCCCTTGAGACTGGTCTTCCCGAGAACTTCCTCCCACTTCACCTCGGTGCCGGAGAGCCATTCGACAGAGGGAGTTCCTTCAACGGCTGTCGCATCGATGCTCGCGCTCTCAGGGTAGTTGCCGGTGAACCACGTCGTGTCGATCACCACGCCGTGCAAAACTCCCGGAGCTCCGAGCCTGATTATCGCCCAGTCATGTCCGGGAGTTCGTCGCCGCCGTGTCTCCCAGCCGTCCATCCATTTGCCACGCTCGGTGAAAGCATCCGCGCGCCACTCCGGCGCGCTCTGCTTGAGCAGCGCCTCCTTTGGTGCGAAGAACTCGTCGTTGGCCGCGACGACCGCGCCACCGAGTCGCTCTGATGCGAGGTCTGTCAGCTCTGTGAATGATCCCATTTTCGTCCCCTAACATACGTCGCGACGACCCGTCCGTAGAGGTCCAACCCTGAGTAAGGCGTCAGGTGGTAGCGGTGCCGCGACAGCAGCCGTGCGGCGTCCGCCCGCTCCTCGGGATTCCAGATCACGATGTCGGCATCGCATCCAGGCACCAGAGATCCGGTTCGACCTGACAATCCCGCGAGCCGGGCAGGGCCGGTGCACATCCAGTCTGCAATCCTTTCCGGGCCGAATCCCCGATCACGCGCGCCCGTCCATACCGCAGCAAGCGAGAGCTGAAGCGAAGCGATGCCTCCCCACGCAGCAGCGAAGTTGCCACCAGTCTGCTTCAATGATGGCGGACACGGCGAGTGGTCGGAGGCGACAAGATCTATCTGTCCATCAGCGAGCGCCGACCACAGCGCTTCGCGCCCGGCGGCCTCACGAATCGGCGGCGCACACTTGTATTCAGTTGCGCCGGCAGGAATCTCCTCGGCAGCAAATGTCAGGTAATGCGGACATGTCTCAACGGTGATCGGCAATCCCTCGGCTCTCGCCGCGCGGACGACATCGAGCGATTTAGCCGAGGACAGGTGCACGATGTGAACAGGTGCCGGCCAGCGATTCATCAGGCGCACGAGCATCTCGATCGCGGATCTCTCTGCTTCAGCCGGCCGCGAGGCGAGGTAGTCAGCGTAACGCCGTGACTCAGGAGCGGCAGCGAGAAGTTCTGGATCCTCCGCATGTACCATCAGCGGCAATCCGATTCTCGCCAGAACTGGAAATGCCTTCTCGAGGTCCGCCTCAGTTACGTGAGTGAACTCATCAACTCCCGAAGGCGACAGAAAGCACTTGAATGCGCGAACGCCGGCCTCCGCAAGCAGCTCGAGGTCAGCAACGTTCCCCGGAACGACTCCGCCAATGAACTCGACATTCACGTGCGACTTCTCACGCGCAACGGCGCGCTTCGCATCGAGAGCCGGAACGTTGACTGTTGAGGGAACCGAGTTGAGAGGCATGTCGAGAATCGTCGTGACGCCTCCGGCTGCGGCAGCCGACGTCGCAGTCTCGAAACCCTCCCACTCGGTGCGACCCGGCTCATTGACGTGAACGTGCGTGTCGATCACGCCCGGCATCACGATAGACTCACCTGCGTCGTGAACCTGCACGCCTTCCGCCACATCCTCCCAGGCAGCAACCCGGGCAATGCGTTCGCCGTCGATGTGAATTGATGCTGCACGCATGCCGGCCGGCGTTATCACGCGGCGGCTGCGGATGACCGTCAGGCCGTTTCCGCCCAGCACCGCTTCAGCAGATTCATCGCAACCTTACGCCTGTAATCCGCCGTGGACCTCACGTCGTCGATAGGCACGATCTCGCTCCCAAGGATCTCCGCCGCTTCGTCTGCGGAGGCACCGGAAGCGAGGGCAGCCTCGGTCCGGGGAACTCGCACGACTGTCGGGCCGACGCTGCCAAGCGCGATTCGCGGAGAGGGCGACCGCACCACGGCCATCACGATCTTGGAGATCGCCTGCGCCGCGCGTGTGCCGACCTTCCTGAACCACTGCCTGCCATCGACCGGAGGAATCTCGACCGCAACGATCAGCTCATCGGGTCTCATCACGCTCTGCCTGTACCCCGTGAAGAACGAGTTGACGGGAATCCGCCTCTCCCCATCGACACTGCGAAGCACGATCACGGAGTCAGTCGCCGACAGGACGGGAACACCGTCGGCCGCCGGAGATCCGTTCGCGATGTTTCCGCCGAGCGTCCCCCGGTTCTGTATCTGCACTCCGCCAACCATACGCGATGCCTCAGCGAGCATCGGAACGTGATCAGCCACGAGGTGTGACTGCATCAGCGCCGTGTACGATGTCAGCGCCCCGATTACCAGCGACCCTTCGTGCATCGAGATCGTCCGAAGCTCATCGAGTGCCCAGATGTCAAGAAGCCGCCGCGGCGCGAACGTCCCGAAGTTGAGCGCGACATAGACATCCGTCGCGCCCGCTACAGGCGTGCGCGGATCCTCTCTTAGAATTCCCAGCGCTTCATCCACCGTCGAGGCAGTCCTCAGGTCGAGCTGCGAGAGCGGAGTTCTCATTCAGGAACCGGCATGCCGCGCCACTTAAGCACTGCGCGGTAGATCGCGGAGTAGCCGGTGCATCTGCAGAGATTTCCGGCGAGCGCCGTCTTCACGTCATCGAGTGTCGGTTTCTCAGGCAGCGACAGCGCAGCCATGATCATCCCCGGCGTGCAGATACCGCACTGGGCACCGACCTCGTTCATGAAGAGCTCCTGCAGCGGATGCTTTCCGCCGAGCCCTTCGATAGTGACGATCTCGGTGCCCTCGGCCTGGGACGCCGGAATCAGGCACGAGCACACCGCCTCGCCGTCAATCAGAACGGTGCACGCTCCGCATTCGCCCTCGCCGCAGCCTTCCTTGGTTCCGGTGAGGCCGCATTCCTCTCGCAACACGTCGAGCAACCGCGCCATCGGATGCGAGTCAACTTCACGCGTTTCGCCATTGAGGGTGAACTGCATCAGAGGAGCGGCGACGAAGCGAGGAGCTCGGGCATCGCGGGAATTTCACGCACGTCGAGCCCGTGGTGTCGCAACGCATTCACGACTGCCGGCGCCGGACCGTCCATCGGCAACTCGCCAAGTCCCTTCGCACCAAATGGTCCGCCAGGATACGGATTCTCCATCATCACCACGTCGATCTCCGGCATGTCGAGAGTAGTCGGAATCACGT
>JBPCJP010000014.1:0-16356 GCA_051005175.1 Gemmatimonadaceae bacterium
GGTTGAACGGGTTGGTGTCGGATCCTGCTCGCGGAACTATATAGATCGCGGCTACGGCGGCCATGCCGCCGAGGGCGAGCATGCGCTTGATCTCAGGCTTTATTCTCATCGTCGCCTCCATGGCGGATGGTTAACGGAGCGGTCTCTCTGGCCGCCTCACTGTGACTATTGAGAATAGCCGGAATGGGCCCCTGATTGACTCTCCGGAGTCACCAGCCGCACGGGGGTGTCACGAACTGCACCAAGCCTGGGAAAGGGCCGGGTGCGTCAACTCTGTAAATGACTTAACTGATTGTGGTATATCGTGTTATACCACCACGGGGAGCAGGGCGTTCCGACATCATATTTGTGATATCGAGTGTCGACCCAAACCGTCGGTTAGCTCCCCGGACGCTTCGCCTCCACCACCCGCCCGCCGTTCTCTATATACCCGATCACATCGGTCTGGGAGGTCCTTCGATCCATCCGGAGCCTGGGCATCCGGAGCCGCCACTCGCTCACTATCCAGGCCCCCGACGGCATCCGGCGGAACCGGGTAAAGCCCCCCGCATCGAACCTGTCGACGGGGTCGGCGTTCACGTACTGGAAAGTGATCTCGCGGAGCTCGGAGGTTTCCTCGTCGATCCATAAGGCCCCCTTGATGTCGGGCGCGCGCCGACGGGGTACGGGCTCGAAGGCGACCCCCACCTGTCCTGCACGCTTCCTCTCCCTGACGATCTTGAAGCAATGAGTCTCGGCGAACGAACTCGAGAGCAGAACTCTTTCATCAGGCCCGTAGAAGTCCCAGCCGTACTGGGTGTTTCCGCGGACGAAACCGTCACGCGCGAGCGAAGCCGGATCTATCGCCGCGAACGGACGATTCCGTCCTGACATCAGGAATGTCGAGTCCGCCGAGACGGTGGATCCGTCGCGTGAGAGCTCTCTCCGGTATTTGATCGACTGGCCGATGGCGGAGACATCCTCAGCGGTGAGCTGGGTCGAGCGAAGCGCCTTCGAGATCTCTTCCCATGCCGACGAAAGTGTTGCCTCGTCATTCCCCATGCGACCGCATTGGGTGCTCGCGCTTACGACCATCGCCTGAAGGACTACCCGGGCGGATTCGACATTCACCACGAATTCCCCGGCGCGCGGAATTGCGACGGGATCCGTGTAGAACGGGCGATAGCCGATCCTCCTCACTCTTACTCTATACTGACCGGGCGCGGCTTTCAGCGCGACGTGCCCGGAACTTCCGCTGAGAGACTCGGTGACCGCGTTGTCCGCCGGGTCCACCAGGGCGACAAGCGCGCCGGGTAGCGGCGCACCAGGCTTCGCCTGCACGAGCACTCGCAGCTCCGCCTGCTGCTGGGCACCAGCACAAGCAGGATATGCGGCAATCAGAGTTACGATTGCCGCGGCTGCAACCAGGTGAAGGCGTTTACCGCCCGGCACTGCCTCCATCCTGAGAAGTTAGATCAGTGCGCAGTCTCGCGGGAAGTCCGGACAGCTATTACTTCAGGACATCATGATTGAGCTGCCTGCCTGTCCCCTTTGCTCCGGCATCCCCGTCCCGTTTCATTCGGACGGAGAGCGCCGGTTCTTTCGATGCGCCCGCTGCTCAGTGGTGTTCCTTCATCCTGATCACCGGCTCACTCCGCTCCAGGAGGTGCTCAGATATTGCGAGCATCGGAACAGCGCGGAGGATGCGGCCTACGTTCAGTTCCTCTCACGCCTTGCGGACCCGGTCGGTGCCAGGCTTGTCGATGGCGCGCGGGGCCTCGATTACGGTTGTGGGCCCACACCGGTTCTAGCCGGGATGTTCACCGCCGCCGGGTATCCAACTGAATCGTATGATCCGTTCTTCCTCGGTGACGAGGCAGTGCACGGGAAGAAGTACGATTTTGTTTCATGCTCCGAGGTACTCGAGCATGTCCATGACCCGCTCAGTTTTTTCAGGCGGCTCGACTCGATCGTCCGACGCGGCGGGCTCATTGGGATAATGACCCGATTCCACGGAGTCGACACGCCATTCCATGACTGGTGGTATCGCAGGGACCCGACGCACGTCTGCTTCTACTGTCCGGAAACGATGCAGTGGATCGCTGAGTCCTTCGGTTGGAGCCTCGAGATTCCCGATCCGCATATCGCCCTCTTCACTGTACCCGTGCCAGCCGGAGTTCCGCCGGTTGCCGCTGATCGAAGGCAGACCGCCTAGAGCCCGAGCTCTCGAGCGAGGTCGTGCCGCGCGGCGTCGATGACGTCTCGAGCGTGATCGCGAAGAGCCGGTACGTCCTCGAGCGTCATTCCGGCGGTCTGGATCGGATCGAGGACTCGGGCCTTTGCGCGGGCGCGCCTGAATGCGAAGCTGTGCTTTGCCATGCAGTGCCTGGTCCCGGCGACTGCGATAGGAAGGATCGGCACGCCTGATTCGATCGCGAGCCTGAACGCACCGTCCTTGAACGGGAGCATGTCGCCGGTGGGCGACCGCGTCCCCTCGGGAAAAATCATGACGCTGACGTTTTTCGCGAGTCGATCGCGGCATCCGGCGATTGCGCTTACCACGCTCTCACGCTTGCCGCGCTTGATGGGGATGTCGTTCGCCATCCGCATCATCCACCCCATGAACGGGATCCTGAAAATCGTGTCCTTCGACAACCACTTCATTTCCCACGGGAAGTGGCTGATGAGGAAGATGTCGGCATACGACTCGTGGTTCGACACGGCAACGTACGGCAGACGCGGATTCGTGGGCGGCCTGCCATCAGTCTCAAAGTGCCATAGCGGGTTGAGACTGACCTGCGCCATTGCGAGATGGCGAAAGGCCCGGCCGGCTCGATAGCGACCACGATCGAAGGCTGCCGTGGCGAGCCACACAGCACCGACGTAGAAGATGCCGAGTATCAGGACGAGGAGTGTCGTGATCCAGGCGAACGCGTTGAGTATCCGCTCCATCTGCGGAAAAATAAGCTGCTCCGGGGCAGAGACCTCCGCCCCGGAGCCCGGGCGCTACTTGTACCGCGCCAGCTCGCCCGCCTTGTACCTGGCCCAGTACACGTCGAGCTCCTTCTTCACCCGGCCGTGAAGCAGATACACGCCGAGCAGGTTCGGGATTGCCATTCCGAGAATCATCAGGTCGCCGAAGTTGAGAATGTTCGTCGAAGCGATGATCGAACCCAGGAACACGAATACCAGGAACAGGATGCGGTATATATGGGAGGTCGCATCCCCGAACATCCACGCCCAGCAACGCTCGCCGTAGTACGACCACGAGATCATCGTCGAGTAGGCGAACAGGAACACGGCGGCGGAGAGGACGTACGGGAAGAAGCTGATGTGCTCCCCGAATGCCCGCGAGGTGAGCGCGGCGCCCTGGTTGTTGGCGACGAGATCCGCGTACGCCGGATTGTTGTAGGCGCCAGAGATCACGATGACCAGAGCGGTTATCGTGCAGATGACTACTGTATCGATGAACGGCTCGAGAAGGGCGACAATGCCCTCGCGCACAGGGTAGTCGGTCCTGGCCGCGGCGTGCGCAATTGCCGCGGAACCGGCTCCCGCTTCATTCGAGAAGGCCGCGCGCTGGAAGCCTATCACGAGCGTGCCGATGAATCCGCCGTAAACCGCATCCGGGTTGAACGCCTGCGTGACGATCGATGCAAGACCCGCCGGCACAGCGTCGAGATTCGTGAAGATGACGAACATCGCGGCGACGACGTAAACGCCGCACATGAGCGGCACGATCGCTTCGGCCACATGAGCGATGCGCTTGATGCCGCCGATGATCACGATTCCAACCAGCGCGGTCATGATGAGGCCGTAAGCCCATGGATACTGCCCGAGGATCGGGACCGTCTCCTGCATCGCGTTGAGCGACTGGTTCACCTGGAAGCTGTTGCCGCCGCCGAGCGAGCCGCCGATGGCCAGGATCGCGAACGCGACCGCGAGGACCTTGCCGAACTTCGGCAACCCGCGCTCGGCCAGACCTTCGGAGAGGTAGTACATCGCGCCGCCCATCAGCCGCCCGTCAGGGCGAACCTTCCTGAACTGCTGGCCGAGGGTGACTTCGGTGAGCTTCGTCGTCATGCCGAGCAATCCGGCGAGGATCATCCAGAAGGTCGCTCCGGGCCCACCTGTTCCGACCGCGATGGCCACGCCCGCTATGTTGCCGAGTCCCACTGTCGCCGAGAGAGCGGCGCTGAGGGCCTGGAAGTGGGAAACCTCGCCCACAGCCTTTGGGTCAGTGTACCTGCCGCGCGTGACGTTCACCGCATGGCCGAACGCGCGGAAGTTGATGAACCCCATCCGGAGGGTGAGGAAAACCGCTGCGATGACGAGCCAGAGAACGACCAGAGGCATCGAGCGCTCGTCGTCCCAGAAAAGAACGTCAGCGAAGAACACGGAGCCGATCACGCTGTTCACGTCGCCCATCGCCCCGTCTATGGCGCCCATGACCCCGGTCTGCGGAGGAATTGTCGCCGTCTCCGGTCCCGGGCTGCCGAGAGGGAGCGGGACGCTGTCGGGAACGCCCTGCACCTGCGCGAAAGCGATTGGGACCACCGCGCTCAGCGCGGCGGCGGCGACCAAGGCATAAAGCAGACGCTTACGGATCATGTTGTCTCACCCTGTCAGATGGCTGGTCTAAGGTCAGGACGCCATTTTGGCCCGGCGTCAATAAAAGCCCGAAAAAACGCTTGCACAATAAGGCGAACTGAGCGCTTGGAGGATAGAGTCAATTTCCTGCTGGGTCGCTCAGGGCCGTGGTTCCGCCGCTGGACGCCGCGATTGTAAGCACGTCGCTTACATGTTTCTGCACGCGCTCAGGCTCGAGCAGGTCGAAATGCCCGGTCCCCGGTTCGATATGTAGAGCGTCCTCCCGGTAGCGGTCGCCGAGCGCTCCTGAATCGAGATTACGCATCCTCAGCGCCTGAACAAGCGAGGTGCACAAGTCGGAGTCCTCCCAGACGCATCTGAGCGCAGGCACGTGTTCGTTCGACCCGCGAAACAGCCGCACGAATGCATCGTCGGCCTCGTCCTCGAATACGCGCACGATTTCCTGCGAGAACACACGCACCGCGCCGAGATCGAAGTCAAACTTCCTGAACGTGCTGACCAGGTACTCGTTGATCTTGAGCCACTCCTCCAGAGTGCGAGCACCGGTTCCGAAACGCTGGAGGTCGGCGAGCATCTGCGTCTCGTCTCCCGAGCCAAGCCGCGACCAGAGCTTTGTCACGAAGCAGGTTTCATATGAGAGATTGCCGCCGAGCGAGACGATGCCGTCGATGTGAACGAGATCGGCATCAGGCTGTGATGCGAGGAGAAATGCGAGATCGCCCCCTGACGAGAAGCCGACTATCACCGTCCGCGAGGGCTTCAACGTCGAGATGGCGTCGCTGATGAATGCGCGAACGATCCCGATGTGAAGTGCCAGTGGCAGCGCGAGGCTGTTCCGGTCGCTGGCCTCGAAGCCGATGAGAGTCGGAGAAAGGCACCGGTAGGGAAGCGCCTCCATCAGCTCGCGAAACACCGAGGCGTCCTGACCCGTGCCATGCAGCAGGATGAGCAGCACGTCGCTGTCGAGGTGATTGTCGGAGTACTGCATCTCGGCACCGATGATCCGGGGGTCGAGCGTAGCGCGGTCGAGCTGCCGGCACACGCTCTCGGTCAGCCGGAAGCGTTTCTGCCCGACCTCGGTGGACGGGGGCGCTGCCGACCTGCCCTCTGCCTTCCAGTTTTCGGCGGCGGCGATCGCTTCGAGTCGCACGAGCGCGTCATCTGCGGTCTGCCAGCGGTCGGCGGGATTCTTCTCGAGGCACCGGAGAATGAAAACATCGAGGTCGCGCGAAATCGCCGGACGGTGATCGGAGGGCGATTTCGGCGCCCGCGTCATGTGCGCAGCGATGACCTGCTGCGGGGTAGATCCGGTGAACGGGGGCGTGCCCGCGAAGATCTCGTACGCCAGAACTCCGAGTGCGTAGAGGTCCGACCGGTGGTCGATGCGCGGATCACCCGCCGCCTGCTCCGGCGACATCGAAGCCGGGGTTCCTATCGACATGCCCGTCCCGGTGAGTAGCGGATTGCCCCCGGCTTCAGTCAGCGCCTTGGCGATTCCGAAGTCCGCCACCATGGCGTGCCACCGTCCATTCGCGCCGCTCGCCCGGGGGATGTAACCGCTGAGAAGCACATTCTCCGGCTTGATGTCCCGATGGACAAGTCCCTGGCGATGCGCATAGGCAAGCGCGTCGAGCACCTGCCGCAGTATCCGCAGCCCATCATCGAGCGGCAGTTCCCCTTCCTCCGTAACCCTGTCGCGAAGGGACTTCCCATGAATCAGCGGCATCACATAATATGGAAGCTCATCCGCGATGCCCGAGTCGATCAGACCGACGATGTGCGGATGCTGGAGCCGGGCAACGATGGCGATCTCGCGGAGGAATCTTTCCCCGCCGATGGCGCTCGCGAGCTCCGGGCGAAGGACTTTCACAGCCACGCTGCGGTCATGCCGTGTGTCCCGCGCCGCATAGACGGTAGCCATGCCGCCGGCCCCGATCTCGCGCTCGAGCTGATACCGGTCGGCCAGTGTCGTACGGATATCGAGCGGCATTGCAGAGGCTCCGGTGGGTTGCGGCGGTGGCTTAAGGTATACGATGAGTTCGGTCGCATGCTACCGGCGGCGCTGGAGCAGTTTGCTGCGGGAGTCGACTGATTCCGTAGCCCGCGCAACAAGGGATCGCATCAGTTAATTGAAGCCGCGGGGACACGGCGGACCCCGCAAAACGACTGGCCCGGGTCATGCTGGTATCGAGTTTCGTGACTTGCCCTCTCTTCCGGCCGTGACAGTCAGACGTACTGGAATAATCCTGCTCATGTACGTTGCAGGATTTTCCGTCACTGTTCGTACCGGTGCCGCCTCACAGCAGGGGAGCCCGATCGACTCGACCGGCGTGCAAGCGCCGGCTCTGGATGACGTTTCGCCTTCGCCGTCAAGGATCGATGTCACCCCGGTAGCCGATGATGAGCAGATTCGGGCACGGCTCCAGCGCGTTCTCGAGGCAACTGAATGGTTTGCCGCCCCGGTGGTGCGAGTGGAGGAGGGAGTAGTATTTCTCTCCGGGGAAGCGCCCTCCGATGAGCTCAGAAAATGGGCGGGTGATCTGGCTCGCAACACGCAGGATGTGGTTGCCGTCGCGAACCGGATCGAAGTGATCGAGCGCTCGCCCTGGGATTTCAGCCGGGCGTCGAGCGGCATGCGAACACTGTGGCACGATCTCCTGCGCAACCTGCCGATACTGGTGTTCGGAATTCTCGTCCTGATTCTTTCGTTCTTCCTCAGCGGAATGGCTGTGCGCGTGGCGGCAGGATTTCTGGGAAGTCGGATCCAGCCACGGCTCTTGCGCACTGTGATCTCCCGGGCTGTCGGTATTTTCGTGTTTCTCGTCGGGGTTTATTTACTCCTGCGAATCCTTGGGCTCACGCAGCTCGCTCTCACAGTCGTCGGCGGAACGGGGCTCATCGGCCTGATCGTCGGAATAGCATTCCGCGACATCACCGAGAACTTCCTTGCCAGCATCTTCCTCAGCATGCAGCGCCCATTCCAGACGGGAGATTTGATCGAGGTGGCGGGCGTCACTGGTTACGTCCAGCAGCTCAACATGCGCACTACCATCGTCATGACGCTCGATGGAATTCTCGTGCAGGTACCCAATGCGTCGGTCTACAAGAGCAACATCAGGAACTATACGACCAACTCCAACAGAAGGGAGGAATTCAAGATAGGAATAGGTTACGACGCAATCATAGGTGATGCTCAGGAAATCGCCCGATCCGTTCTGATCGCGCATCCTGCCGTTCTCGACGATCCAGAACCGGCGGTGCTTGTAAGCAGTCTCGGGCCGTCGACAGTAAATCTCTGCGTCTACTTCTGGCTCGACGGAAGCAAGCACAGCTGGTTGAAGGTCAGATCAGCAGTCATCAGGCTGGTCAAACGCGAGTTTCAGAACAAGGGCATCTCGATGCCTGACGAATCCCGGGAAATGGTTTTCCCCCGCGGGGTTCATGTCACACTGGAGAAGGCAACAGTTCCTCAGGGGGCGCAAGTCGCCCCCGAGGCAGGTACTCAGGTCAGTTCCGGGACGGATGCTACCGATGCCCCCGATGCCCCCGATGCCCCCGATGCCCCCGATGCGGCCGCCTCGAGCAGAGCAGAGGCAGGACTGTACAGCGAAGCTGGCGTGATCAAGGAACAAGCCCGCCGGGCGCAGCCGATTACACCCGAGGAAAACCTGCTTCAGGAGGAACCCGTCGTCACCGAGAAGCCGCCCCCTTAGACGGCTCTCACTTCAAAGCGGCCGATGAAGCTCCGTTCCACGACTCATCTGAACGTTGCAATCTCATCGAGCGGTTTCCTGCTCAATCGCGGCACCAGAGCACCATCCGCCGGGTAGCCGGTCACAATCAGCATCACGGCCTTCTCGTTCGACGGCCTCCCCAGAACGTCGCGAAGAAAATTCATGGGGCTCGGCGTATGGGTGAGGGCCGCGAGCCCCGCGTGATGCAGCGCCGCGACGAGGAACCCGCAGGCGATACCGACCGACTCGCTCACGTAGTAATGAGTGCGGTGGCTCCCGTCTGAATTCAACCCGTAGCGCTCCGCAAAAACAGCGATGAGGTACGGAGCCGTCTCGAGATACTGTTTGTCCGCATCAGTGCCGAGTGGCTCGAGCGCCTCGAGCCACTCGGCAGGCGCGGTTGCGTAGAACTCGCGTTCGGCGGCATCTGCAGCTTCCCTGATTCTCAGCTTGATTGCTGCCTCAGTGACAACGACGAAGCGCCACGGCTGCTGGTGGGCGCCGCTTGGAGCTGTACCCGCCGCCCGGATACAATGCTCGATCACCTTCCGCGGAACGTCACGCTCGCTGAAATGACGCGTTGTGCGGCGACGGTTGAGATCGTCGGCAAAGGAAGCCGCCCGCAACACCATCTCTTCGGGGGGATACTCGCGATACGACGAAAGCGGCTCAAACCCGTCACCCGCTCGCAGATTGAGGGTCATGCGTTCAAGTTACCGCGCCTGTTATTTGCGGGGAATCCGCACGGTGAACAGAGTCCCGGCTTCGTCCGAGGAGCGAACCTCGATCGTCCCACCGTGGGCAGTAACTATGCGCTCGGCGATATAGAGGCCAAGGCCCATGTTCCCGGAGGTATTCGTCGCGGGCGCGCCGGGCTTGAGTCGCTTGAACGGGCTGAAGATGTCTGGAAGGCTGGCTGCCGGTATCGGGGCGCCGTCATTGTGAACGCGAACGACGACATCATCTCTCTCTCCCGATGCGCTGACATCGACACGTGACTCGGGGTTGCCGTGCTGGACCGCGTTGTTGACCAGATTGGAGATGAGCTGCCCGATCCGCCCTGTATCCCACGACCCGGTCAGGTCTCCGGTCGGCGTAAAGGTGACCGGCCGATCCGGGTGCGTCGCAACGACTTCGTCGATACCCGTACGGATCGTGTCGCCAAGATCTGCCTGAGCCCTGGTTAGCGGGATCCCGGAGCCCAGACGCCCGCGGGTAAAATCAAGCAGGTCAGCCACCATTCGATTCATCCGCTTTGCGCTGCTCAGAATCGCCTTGCCGATAGCACGCCTTTCCGGCGACATCGTTTGATCGTCGAGCATGAACTCCGATCCGCTGATGACGGCGCTCAACGGCGAACGGAGGTCGTGCCCCAGGATCCCCATGAAGAGATCTCTGGACTTCTCGAAGTCCCTCGCGAATCGCTGCGTGGATTCCGCCAGGGACTGATCGATCGTCTCGTTGAATCGCGTCAGATCTTCGAGATCCTCAGCCGTGAGTGTACCCTCGGATTGCGTCCAGAGCCGCAGGACGCTGGCGCGAAGAGCACGGTACTCCGACACCATTTCGGCGATCGTGAAGCCCTCTTCGGCTCGACCGGCCCCGTGGACCTCAGCGGCCGTGTCCTCTGAACCTGCGACTCGCTCGCCTTGTCCCTTGGACTTTGCTTTTTGCTCATCGTGAGTCTGAGGTGTACGGAGGTCCGCAATAATCACCTCGAGCATGGGCACCGCATGGTCACGGAGCGCTTTCAGGTCCAGCGTCTCGCCTGCTGCGCCGCTTTCGGCGGCGAACGCCACCCACTCCTTGAGAATCGCGTCGAGATTCTGTTCGATGAAATCGGCAAGGCGCACGCTTTTTCTCCGGGTTCGGTTGTGAACTGCGGTATCAGAATCTATACCCCGAAGGGTCAGTCATGGACCCAACTGCTTGCTTTTCGGCACGCTGGATCGTCCTTCCTGAGAAGGCCCAACAAACACCTGACACAATCCAGGCCTTGTCAGATCGGGAATCCGCCTTAGCTTGGGCGCACTCCCCAAACGCAGGCAACTACTATTAGGACGGTGGGCTGTCTTCGACATCCCACCCAGAGGATAGCTATGCATCACCCGAAGTCGTCGCGGTCGAACCGCTTTCGAGCCGCGATGATTCCCGCAGTACTCATATGCGCAATAGTGTCCGGCTGTGCCGAGCAACAGCCCACAGGCCCGGGTGCGGTTGCCTCGGACCTCCCGGGTGTTGCCCGGACCGCTAACGCCACGTTCGGCAGTTTCTTCGTAGCGTGGTCGCAAAGTCACAGCTCCAGCCCTATCCAGACGCAGACGTTCGCGCTCGATGCCCGACAGGAACGGCAATACGTCGATTGGTACCCGAATCAAGCTGTTTTTTCATTCGCGAGAGCCAATCCCGGCCGGATCTATATCCTTGGCGACGAGCCTGACCAGTGGTGCATGGCGCCAGACGCATACGCCGCGATGTATCAGAACTTCGTTTCACAGATCCGGGCGGTGGATCCTACAGCGCGACTCTCTCCCGCCGGCTTTGCTGAGCCGAACGCGAAATGCTGTCCGCCGGAAGACAAGGAGTGCCACGTCAGAATGCACTCGATCAGCTACGCCGAGCGGTTTTACAACGCGTATATCCAGAGTTACGGGACGCCGCCGCCGGTCGACGAATGGCGATTCCACGATTTCGCGCTGAGATACGCTGTCGGAGACGTCGAGGGTTGGTGGGCGGCGGTAGACCGCGCGGCAGCATGGTCCGTCGCCCACGGCGCGAACATGTTCGTTGGCGCATGGGGATTTCTCGGATGGAAGGAACCTATCGCGGATTATCAGGAGCACATAAAGCAGGGAATGGGGCGCTTGATGAACGACAGCAGGATCAATGGAGCCGCTTATTGGGCCTACAAATCCTGGGCTGGCGAGGCTCACTTTCTCGCTTACGACGACGGAAGCCTGACGCCGCAAGGCCAGACGTACGCGAATCCACTCACGGACATACCGGCAAGCGTAACGGCCGCAGCCTCCCCCAACGGCGGTGCAAACCTTCAATGGAGCAACACCACCTCGGCCTGGGCAGCCGAGGCCGAGTACTGGGTCAAGCCGCCGGGGACGGGTTCTTTCGTTTACAAGAGCACGGCGCGGTTGACCAGTCCTGGCTTGACGCAGACGCCGTTGGGCGCTTTCAACGCTGGCGACAGCGTAAGAGGGCGCGTCCGGTATTACCACGCCCATGGCCAGGCCTCCTGGTCGCCCTTCAGCAACGCCGTTCTGATGCCTCCGGGAGACCAGGGAGCGAACAAGGGCTCGGGGTCAAAGAAGGGCCCCCGCTTCTGTTTCCTGCCGACAGGGCTCCAAAGCCAGTCATGCGGGTAGCTGTAGGACGCGCTGCGCAGGTTGAGTAGCGCGATCGACTTCTACCGGCTGCATCTGTGACAAGACTGAGCCTCATCGCTTTTCGATCGACGGTCATGGCTGCGCTGCTGGCGTCGATCGCCTGCGGCGGCGATAAGAGCTTCGAGCCGTTGGTACCAACGACGATAGTCGCCAACTCCAGCACGTCGCTCACCGGCATTGCCGGCACCGCGGTTTCTCCCTCGCCGTCGATCCTCGTCGCCGACCAGAACGGCGCGCCAATGGCCGGGGTGACGGTTGAATTCGTAGTGCTCAGTGGCGGCGGCTCCCTCAGCGGGTCGTCTGTCGCAACCAGCGCGTCCGGTATCGCTACCGTCGGCACATGGACCATCGGTGCCACTGCCGGACCCAATGCGCTGGCCGCTTCGGCTGGCTCGCTGCCGGCGGTGACGTTTACGGCCGTGGCGACTGCCGGGGCTGCAGCGGCTTTGATCAAGTCCGCTGGCGACAACCAGAGCGCGACGGCAGGGACCGCCGTCGCAGTTCCTCCTGCAGTGACAGTGAGGGATGCGAATGGAAATCCGAAAGGCGATGTCGTCGTCACGTTCGCCGTAGCTAGCGGAGGCGGATCGATCACGGGAGGAACCGCGACAACGAACGCCGCCGGTGTAGCGACGGTTGGCAGCTGGACGCTTGGATCCGGGACAGGGACCAACACCCTCACTGCGTCCGCGCCCGGCCTCGCCCCGGTGGCCTTCACTGCGGCGGCAACTGTCGGTGCCGCAGCTGCGCTGAATAAATCCGCTGGTGACAACCAGAGTGCCGAACCGGGAACGCCAGTCGCCGTACCTCCGGCCGTGACGGTGAGAGATGCGAATGGAAATCCAAACGCAGGTGTCGTAGTCACGTTCGCCGTTGCAAGCGGAGGCGGGTCGGTCACCGGAGCAACTGCTACGACCAACTCCGCGGGTGTCGCGACGGTCGGAAGCTGGACGCTCGGCCCCGGTGCAGGCATTAATACTCTCACGGCCTCCGCACCTGGCATCGGTGCGGTGACCTTCACCGCCAGCGCGGTGGCGGCAGCCTGTGCAGCGCGCACCGACCATGTCCTCGGCACGACGACAGCTGGTGCTCTATCGACAAGTGACTGCCGGCTTTCCGACGGCACGTTCGTCGATTTCTTCTCGGTCTCGCTCTCACAGGCGAACGCATACCTTTTTCGCCAGACGGCGGCTTTCGACACCTACCTGTTCCTGGCGACGGCGGATGGAGGAGTCATTGCGGAGAACGACGACGTGAGCAGTGGGTCCAGGAACTCGACGATCAAGGCACTGCTTCCCGCAGGGTCGTATCTCCTCGGGGCGAGCTCGTTCGATGCCGGAGTGACCGGCACCTACTCGATCTCCTCGAGCACCACTTCCACCGCAGTCACTGGTTGTGAGCTCGTGTATATCGTGAAGAACGTCTCGACGATGCAGAATATCGAGGCGACTGACTGCCTGCGCAGCACACCGCCCGCAGCTTCAATCTTCGCCGACAGCTACTTCATTTTCCTTCGGGCCGGCCAGTCGCTGACGGTGACGATGACGTCGACTGATGTTGATTCATTCCTCGAGCTCGTGAACCTCGACGGCGTTCAGGTCGCGTCCAACGACGACAGGAATGCCACGACGAAGGATGCGCAGCTGAACTATACGGCGCCGACGACCAGCTACTACGCGATCTTCGCACGGACCGCGATCAGCCAGACCGGCAGCTACACCCTGACCGTCCAATGAGAAGACTGATGCCTACTCGAATCGCTGTACTCGCCGCCCTGGCATTCGCCGCCGCGGCTTCGCCGCTACGCGCGCAGGGGACGGCACCGCAACCGGTTGCGGTGTCGCCGGCCGCTCTCCGGGCGATGACGTTGCAGAAGCCGAAGGCGAAGACGCCGATGACCGCACGCGTGGGGATGACGACCGCACCGGCCGCAGAAGCTGCCAGCTCACGGCCACCGAAGCCGACATCGGTCCGGAGCGTTACGGAAGCGAAGGGATCGCGGTAGCGCTCGCTTGAGGCGAAGCCGGAGCCATCCCAGGAGCTGGCAGCCAGAAAAATCTGGCCGGCAATCGTTGGCGCTCCCTTGCTTTACAGCGAAAGCCCCTGCAATGCAAAGATCTATCCCCTCAACCGTGCGCGGGCCGTAGCGGTCCGCGCGGCAGCGGGCAAGTTCGTTTTCATGGGACGCGCGACTGGCTGCCTCAGCGTGTCGTAGCCGGCCGGACAATCGGATCAATGCGGAGTGCTTCGTGGACTCGCGGACGCCGATTCGCTTATGGGTTGGCGTTTCCGCTGATTCCGCTGGTGCTCATGCGGAAACACCGGCGCGGAATCGCGCGGACGATGCGCGAGAGCCGGCTCTCTTATTCTGTGCTTCCTGTGCTGGCGCTCGGCATGTATTTCCAGGCGTGGGGCGAAATGCTCGGCTACGTGCTGGGCAAGTCACCCAGCGCCGCCAGGCGTTACGATGACTACGAAGTTCGACAGCTGGATTTTCGCTGATCCGTGTTCGTAGCTCACCCCACGAAACCTCCAAAAACAGACCCCGTGCCGCATGAAGAAAAGCCCCCACAACACACCCCCGCTAATGCGCGGCGGGCGGGCGGGGGAATATCGTAAACGAGCTCTAAATGAGTTTTGCCGCGAGCAGAGCCGCGCTCACTGATTTCATGGTCTGGAATAGCTGCTTTGGTTGGTCTGTGAAAGGCATGAAACTGTACTCCATGTAAAACTGAGCTGCCTTTGCGTCAATGGCGTCGACAATGACGACCGCTGAGCCAATAATGAGACCAGCTCGGTACGAACGAAGCAAGGCGTCGATCAGGAGAGTTTCGCCGATACCGCGACCCTTGAAGCGCATGTCCCTCGCGAGTCGGGCGAGAAGTGTTCCTGGTACCTGCGGGTACTTTGGAATCCTGGTGCTAAAGTCCAGCGGAATTCGCTCGAGCAAGACGCTGGTATTGGTAAGCGAGTAGTAGCCGAGGATGGTTTTTGGTGCGCTGACGTCCAGGAGTATGTAAGTAACCGATGCCATCTTTTTCATTTCCTGAAGCGCCCGCGTTTTCAGAAAGTCATCCAGGGACGGATGAGTTCCACACGAAAACGCCGCTCGATCATGCTTTCTCTCGAGCGGCTCAAATCGTCGTTGCGCCGGTGGCGTGCTAACCATGTAGTGCCTGCGTCAGGGCCCAGCCGGTTCGAGGGCAAATTCTTCACGATATGCACGTGCAGCCGCCAACAGCGACTTGTTGATATGCGCGGGGTCGAGCATTGCCTGCACGAAGGTGCGTTGATCGCGTTGCGATAGCTTGATTGACTCACTTTCCCTTTCTCGGCGTTCGATCTCATTCAGGGCCGCCGACATCAGAAATGCTGATGCGGATTCCCTGTACTTCTTCGCCGCCAGGACGACTTTCCTCTTGTCCCTCGGGGCAACGCGCATTTCGATACGTTCGCTGGCCGCTTCTTCTCGGCGACGTCTCGCTTTCGGTCTTTTGGCCTTCGTTGTCGTTGCGCTCATGGTTTGTCTCTCGTTGTATGCTTTTGATTGTACGTACATTCACCGTACAACGCAAGGGGCGGTTCGATTCAACCCTTCGAGCCAGGCACGCGCCCCGCCGAGCGAGCCTACAGAACCACGACAAACCGAGGAACATCTTAGCATAAACGCAATTGAGGCCCAAAGGGCTATGTGACATAAGCCTTGGAGCCTCAATAACTTACACCAGTCGGGGCGACTGGATTTGAACCAGCGACCTCCTGCTCCCGAAGCAGGCGCGCTACCGGGCTACGCTACGCCCCGAATTGAACCAAAGGCGAGCCCATGCCCGCGCTCGCCCTATCTATTGAAGATAACCAGCTAGCGCCTCCGCACCAACACCCGCGCCGCCAGCGGCTCCACGGTCACAGTGAACGGAGAATCCCCGATCAGCTCCCCGTCCGCCTGACCCAGCCTCGGCGGATCCGTCTCGATCACGAACGTCGCTCCCGACGCGTAATAAATGCAGGGATCGGGCGTGAAGCGCCTGAACGTCATCTTGAATAGTATGCGCGCCGCATCGATCACATTCCCCGGCGAATAAACGCAGGCATTCAACAGACCGTCATCCCGCTGGATGCCGTCGCCGAAAACGAGCAGCTCGTTCATCACCGCCCCGAAATTGGCAATCAGGACCGCCGACGCACGCATCTCCTTCACTTGGCCATCGATGGTAAGCCGCACAGTGAATTTCTCGAGCCTTACGAAAGCCTTCAACGCAGCCACCACGTACGCGAAGAATCCGAACCGGCGCTTGAACGCCGCCGGCGCCCCGGCGATCGTCGACGCATCGAGTCCTACGCCCATCCCGATCATGAATCGGTGACCCGTGCTCAGGATGCCGAGGTCCATGCGCGCCTCCTCACCCGCTAGCAGCATCTCCACCGCCCGGGTGATACGCACCGGGGTGCCAAGCGTCCGGGCAACGACGTTCGCAGTACCACCAGGAAGGATTCCAACCGGCGGCCCCGAATGCGAGAGCGCCGCGATTATCTCGATCGCGGTGCCGTCTCCGCCGAGACTGAATACCGCGTCGTACCCGGGGCCATGCTGCGCGGCAAGCCGCCCGCCATGTCCGGGCGACTCGGTCAACATT
>JBPCJP010000015.1:0-4121 GCA_051005175.1 Gemmatimonadaceae bacterium
TCATCCTCGAGCAAGCCGCCGTGCACTTCCGGAGTGTGGTTCAGCCGGGGATGCCTCAGCAGATCCTCGATCGATCCCGCCATGCCCGCTTTTTCATCCCATGCTCCGAAAACGACCCGCTTGAGCCGCGCCAGCACGACCGCCCCGGCGCACATCGCGCAGGGCTCCAGTGTCACATACAAAGTGCAGTCGTCGAGCCTCCACCTGTCCAGAATTGAACACGCCTCGCGGATCGCCAGAAGCTCGGCATGGGCGGTCGCGTCCTGATCCCTCACGGTCCGGTTGTTGGCCGCGGAAATAATCGTCGCGCCCTGAACTATCAGGGCACCGATCGGCACCTCGTTCTGGCGAGTCGCATCATGCGCGATCGCTATCGCGTTCCGCATGAACTGCTCGTCGACGGCGAAACGCGCCAGCTCGGGCGCGCCCTGAAACGGCGAGGTCAATCTCTACGACGCCGCGCCGGCAATCGCTCCGGACCCGACTTCCGACTCCTCGCTCGATGAGCCGTTCTCGCCCCGGGGAAGAGTCTCGAACTCGAGATGGCCGTCGGCGCCGACATCGACTTTCACGCGGTCTCCCTCCATGAACCGACCTTCAAGCACCGCGAGTGCCAGCGGATTCTGGAGAAGCCGCTGGATGGCTCTCTTGAGCGGCCGAGCGCCGAATGCCGGATCGTAACCCTCGGTGGCCAGAACATGCTTCGCGGCCGGCGTAAGCTCGATTGACAGCTTCCTGTCGGCGAGCAACACATCGAGCCGTTTAAGCTGAAGCCCGATTATGTGCTCGATCTGCTCTTCGCCAAGAGGCCGGAAAATTATTATGTCGTCGACGCGGTTCAGGAACTCTGGACGGAAATGCTGCCGTAGCGAAGCCGTCACCTGCGTCTCGACAAGCGCCCAGTCCTCCGTCCCCTCCTCGAGAATGAAAGCGCTGCCGATATTCGACGTCATGATTATCACAGCGTTCCGGAAATCCACTGTGCGGCCCTGCGAATCAGTGAGACGGCCGTCGTCGAGAATCTGGAGCAGGATGTTGAATACATCAGAGTGCGCCTTCTCTATCTCGTCGAAGGGAATCACCGAATACGGCCGCCGTCTCACGGCTTCCGTGAGTTGCCCGCCCTCCTCGTATCCGATGTAGCCGGGCGGCGCGCCGATGAGCCGCGCGACTGCGTGTTTCTCCATGTACTCCGACATGTCGATGCGCACCATCGCATGCTCGTCATCGAAAAGAAACTCGGCGAGCGCCCTCGCAGTCTCCGTCTTTCCGACTCCGGTGGGCCCGAGAAAAATGAACGACCCGATGGGGCGATTTGGATCCTGCAACCCGGCGCGGGAGCGACGGACCGCGTTCGCCACCGCGCGCACGGCCTCTCCCTGCCCCACAACCCGCTCGGCGAGCAATGCCTCGAGCCGCGTAAGGCGCTCGCGCTCGCCCTCCATCATCCGCGAGACGGGGATGCCCGTCCACTTTGCGACGATTTCCGCCACATCGTCAGCGGTGACCTCCTCTTTCAGGAACTGCCGGCCGCCGGCCTGCTTGCTCGCGAGCTGCGTCTCGGTCTGCCGCAACTCCTCTTCGAGCTGAGGGATCGTTCCGTAGGTAATCTCGGCAGCGCGGCCGAGGTCGCCCGAGCGGGTTGCCTGCTCGGCCTTGGTGCGCGCCTCCTCCATCTGCTGCTTGATCCTGCCGACGCTGCCGAGGGTTTCCTTTTCGTTCTGCCACTGGGTCTTCATCGCGTTCGACTTCTCGCGCAACTCGGCGAGCTCACGTTCGAGTGCGTCACGCCGCTCTACCGACGCCTTGTCCTTCTCCTTCTGCAGTGCCTGCCGCTCGATCTCGAGCTGCGTTATGCGGCGCTCGACCTCGTCGATCTCCTGAGGCATCGAGTCGATTTCGATGCGGAGACGCGACGCTGACTCGTCGATGAGGTCGATCGCCTTGTCCGGCAGGAACCGGTCGCCGATGTACCGGTTCGACAGCGTAGCGGCGGCAACGATTGCCCCGTCGGTGATCCTCACTCCGTGATGAACCTCGTACCGCTCCTTGAGTCCCCGAAGAATCGCGATAGTGCTCTCGACGCTCGGCTCTCCAACATAGACCGGCTGGAATCTTCGCTCCAGCGCGGCATCCTTCTCGACGTGCTTGCGATATTCGTCGAGCGTAGTCGCGCCTACAACACGAAGCTCCCCGCGCGCGAGCAGCGGCTTCAGCATGTTGCCCGCATCCATCGACCCTTCAGCTTTTCCGGCGCCGACGAGTGTGTGCATCTCGTCGATGAAGATCACGAACTTCCCTTCTGCCTCGGTTATCTCCTTCAGCACCGCCTTGAGCCGCTCCTCGAATTCACCGCGGAACTTAGCTCCTGCTATGAGCGCTCCGAGATCGAGTGAAAGCAGGCGCTTGTCGCGGAGACTCTCGGGAACGTCTCCGTTCGTGATCCGCTGGGCAAGCCCTTCCGCAATCGCTGTTTTTCCGACTCCCGGCTCACCGATAAGAACCGGATTGTTCTTCGTGCGGCGTGAAAGAACCTGTATCACGCGCCGGATCTCTTCATCGCGCCCGATCACAGGATCAAGCTTCCCCTTACGCGCCGCCTCAGTGAGATCGCGCGTGTAGCGCTGAAGCGCCTGATACTGATTCTCGGGGCTCTGATCGGAGACGCGATGGCTGCCCCGGACCTGCTCGAGCGCCTGGAGAAGATCCTCCCTGTTCGCACCGGCATCGTTGAGCAGGCGCTTCGAGTCAGTGCCCTTCACCTCCGCCAACGCGAGGAGCAGATGCTCCGTCGACACAAAATCGTCGCCGAGTTCCTTCGCTTCCTTCTCGGCCCGGTCGAAAACCTGATTCAGCTCTCGCGAGAGATTCGGTTGAGCATCCGACTGCTTCGGGTAACGAGCGGCTTCACGCTCGGCCTGATCCCTCAGCGATGCCACGCTCACGCCAAGTTTCTGGAGCACGGGGACGACGATGCCTTCGTCCTGACCGAGAAGGGCGAGGAGGAGATGGAGATCGTATATGACCGGGTTGCCAGCGCGGCGCGCGATCACAACCGCCTCGTTCAGCGCTTCGCCTGACTTTACTGTCAGCCTGTCGGGATTGATCATGTCATTCAGAGGTGCAACGACGGTGCCTCACTAAGCTGCCATTGTGGCTGACACGGAGACGGGCAGGCCCAAAGAAAAAGAGTGTGGCGACCTGCCACACTCTTTTACTTGGATACCAGCATCTTCTTGACCAGCGGCTTGCCATCGACCTCGAGGCGGTAGAGATAGACTCCGGATGCGACTTCCTGCCGCGTTTTTTCATCCGTGCCGTCCCAGTACGCCGTATACCGACCACACGTAAGAAACAGTCGGTCGATCGGTTCCCCCCCAGCAACATTCCCGGTTCCGCCTTGCAACACCGGCACAGACACTGGCTGCGCCAGAACGTTGTAAATCCGCAAGCTTACGCGGTACACCCGGCTTGGATCACTACACCCCGCGCCGTCTCCGACGCTGAACGGGATCCACGTTTGCGGATTGAAAGGATTCGGGTAATTCTGTCCGAGCTCCAATCCGGAGCCACGCGCGCTGCCGGATTGGGGTGAAACTCCCTGGGCCGACAGATCGCCTGGCATGAACGCGCTGAGGGCAAGCACTACAAGTGCCACCCACAGGTGTTTCATTTTTGCTCCACTGCTGACAAAGAAAGTTTAGAAGAAATACCCCTTGGAAAACTGGTTGTACAGATGTTCTCTCCGGGCCAACCTACGGTCACTCTGACAGAGTGTCAAGGTGACTGTCACTCGCTAGTACTATTTAAACCCCGCAAGCCAGCCATAGCTCCGGCCAGCCAAGATAAGCCTAGTGCAAATCCCGTGCATTTCGACCTGTTTAAGGACGATCCACACGGCCCGGCGTCACACTGTCGGACACCTGATCCGGTCGGAAGGTTTCCCGTCAGGACGCGGACCAGCCCCCGTTCTCCCAAACCCAGAACGCCTTAAGCTCGCGGCCCCCGCCCATGTGCTCCTGAAAGAACTCCCGGAGTAGGCGCTGGTGAGCGCGCGCGCCGGGGAGCCCCAGGGGTGGCGCCACACCCGAACTGATCCAGCACCTCAGCGCATCGCGTGC
>JBPCJP010000016.1:0-15382 GCA_051005175.1 Gemmatimonadaceae bacterium
CATTGTATGTGGGGAGGAAGTAGCGGTCGCGATTCGTCCGCACATTCTCGAACGTGTTGCGGAAGATGAATTTTCCGTTCAGCGAGCTGGCAAGAAGATTCCCCACTGCTGCCTGGGCGTCGAAGCGCCGTGCCTTGCCGATAAAATTGTAATGCGTGAACCGGCCCTCTACCTGAAAGAAGTCGACAGTGCTGAAGCCGGCGCTGAGTCGCGCTTCCCGCTGTGGCGCCTCCTGCACGTTGATGATGAGGATTTTCGACGAGTCCTCCTGCATGGGGATGTCAATCGACGCGCGCCTGAAAAGATTCGACTCGTAGAGGGCACGCTGGCTCCGCAGAAGATCGGAGCGCCTGAAGACGCTCCCTGGCCGTAGCGTGAGCGACTTGAGGATTACACTCGTCTCTACGTTGTCGTTCCCTTCCACGATTATGTCGGAGACAGTCGCGATCCATCGCGGGTCGACGTCGATGCTCACCGCTGCCGTTTTCGTCGCTGTGTCGATGACGACAGTGGTGTCGAGCAGGGCGTCCGCGTAGCCTCGGTCCCAGAGCCGCTGCTGAAGGAATATCCGGCTCGAGTCCAGCCGGATGAGATTCAGCGGGGAATTCACACCGAGGACCAGGCGGTCACCGATCTCCCGCTGGCTGAGCACGGGGTTGGTCTGCGTGACACCGATGCTCGAGACCATCGTCGCGGGGCCTTCGTCGACATTGAAAGTCACCGCAACCTTGTTTTCGCCGCTCGAGGCGACGAGGGTGTCGACTTCAGTCTCGCGATAGCCTCGCTTCCAGTAGAAAACGCGCGCGCGCAGAATATCGCGGGCGAGCTCCTCCCGGTTGAGGTACTCACGCTCGTAGACGTAGTGTGTCTTCGTGAGCCAGCACACCGGGATCAGGAGGGCACTTATGCAATGCGACGCGTCTGTCGCGATGCTGTTCTTCAACTCCTTGACGTCGACCGCCTCGACCCCGTTGAAGGAGAGGCGGGTGACTTCGATGCGCTCTTTCTCGCTGGATCGGGACTGAGCGGAAAGCAATCCGGGAATGAGCAGCACGGCCGTACCGATCCCCAGGATCGAGCTCTTCTTGAACCATCCCATGGGGCGGGTAAGAGCAAGGGACGGGCCGGGGAGGACGGGCATCTCCGGAGGGATTTCAGGCGAGGCGCTGAGGTCGCCTGCGGGGGCTAGAGCCCCTCGAGCAGGGCGTCGTTCGAAGCGGTGCCCGCGATGCGCTTTATCAGCCATTCCATCGCGGAAGAGGACGGCATCTGCTGCAGGCCCCGCCGGAGGGTATAGACGTGCTCGAGCTGCTCCGGCCGGAAGAGCTTGTCCTCCCGCCGCGTCCCGCTCGTCGACACATCGATCGCGGGGAAAATTCGCCGCTCGGCGAGCGACCTGTCGAGCTTTATCTCGCAGTTGCCCGTGCCCTTGAACTCCTCGAAGATGACATCGTCCATGCGCGAGCCCGTCTCCACCAGCGCGGTGGCGATGATCGTGAGTGACCCGCCTCCGTGCTCCGGCGCAACAGACCGGGCCGAGCCGAAGAAGGCCTTCGGCTTTGCCATCGCTGTCGCATCGAGACCGCCGCTCAAGGTGCGGCCGGTGCCGCGCTCGACGGTGTTGTAGGCGCGAGCCATGCGTGTTATTGAGTCGAGGACGATGACCACGTCCTTCCCGAGCTCGACCATGCGGCGGGCGCGCTCGAGCACCATCTCCGTCACGTCGGTGTGACGCGCGGCCGGCATGTCGAAACTCGAAGCGACAACTTCACCGTAGCCCCAGGTGATCATCTCGCTGACTTCTTCCGGGCGCTCGTCGACGAGAAGCACAAGGAGAACTGCTTCCGGATGATTGACGGCGACACCCTCGACGATCGCCTGAAGCAGCATCGTCTTTCCCGCGCGCGCCGGAGCAACGATGAGGGCGCGCTGCCCGTAACCGATCGGCGCTATCAGATCGATTGCCCGGCGCGTGAGCTCGGGACCGCCCTTCGCCGGCCGCCCTGTCTCGAGCTTGAGCTTTCGCTCCGGATATGATGCGATGAGCGCGCCGAAATCGGGACGCCTCAGCGCAAGATCCGGATCCGAGCCGTTGACCTGGGTTATCTCGGCTACGACGGTCCGTCCGCGCTGATCGCGGCCCGTCGTCGCGAATACGGCGTCGCCACGCCGCAGGTTGTACTGTTTCGCCAGCTGTGGCGGTACGTAGGCGTCCGAAGGATCCGTAAGGTAGCTGTTCGCAGCGCGACGGATGAAGCCGCCATCACGCGACGTGTCGTACCATCCTGTCGTCTCGCCATCGGGAGTGATCGGTCCCGCCGGCTGGCGTGGTGCCTGTTCGCGCTGGGGCCTGTTGCTTCTGCCCCGCCCGCGCTGGTTGCGATTGCTCCGCCGCCCGTCGCGCCGGTTGTCACCGCGACCGTCCCTGCCGCCATCCCTGTTGCCACCCTGTTGCTGGCCCCCGAACTGCTGGCGGCCCTGCTGCGTGTTCTCGTTGTATTGAGGCCTGCCCTCGCTGTCGCCTGAGTCGCGTTGAGGCGGACTCGCAGGCTCGTCGACCGGGGCCGCGGTTGAAGCCGGGGCTTCGTCGTTACCGTCGTCTATCATATCGCTGAGTTGTGGAACATCGATGTTCTCGGTGTCCTGTTGCGCTGATTCAATTGGCTCGCGATACGGGTCAGCATCCCCGTAGGGCTCATTGGCGCGAGGACCGGACGGGCGTGGGCCTCGGCCGCGACGAAAAGGACGTCGGCGTTCGTTCATCAAATTGTGGTGTGGCGGAAATTAAAGTAGCGCGACTGGCTTCTGCGGCGGGCGCGGGCTGAACTCACGCGTCGTCCCGCTAACTGCATCTTGTTCGGGCGCGCCTCTAGGGCTGCGCTAGTTCCCGAATGGTACACCTGACCCCCTTACGACGCAAGCAGGATAGGTTTTGTAACGATGAATCCCGACCTGAACGAAGAATCAGATCCGATCCCCGGGCTCGAGCAGGACGTCGCCGCGAACCCCGATGACGCAAAAAAACTGGTGGCACTGGCCAATGCGTACTGGCTGACCGGACGCGGACCCGAAGCTGTCGGGGAACTCGCGTCGCGCGCGATTGCCGCAGATCCCGACAATCGCGCCGGCTGGCACCTTTGGGCACTCGCCGAGTCGAATCCGCGCCAGCGCCTTGCGCGATGGCAACAGGTTTCTGACCGTTTCCCGACCGACGACCTGGCTCGCGCGAACGTTGCCGACAACGCCGCCGCGCTGGCAGGCGCCGAGCATGACTACGACGCGCTCGATCTCGCTATCGCCAGGTACGAGGAGCTGCTCGCGACTGCCGAACATCGCGAGCAGCGTGAAGCTCTCGACACGGCAATCCGCAATCTCAGAGGCTGGAAGTTCTGAGCTACTGAGCGGGTGGCTGCGCTGGCGGCCTTGCGACTGTATTCGGGTCGCCGTCAGAAACGTATCGAGTCGCCGTCCTGTCGAGCCGGTCGAGGATGTTCTCGAGCTGGTTCCCGAAGACCTCGATACGCTTGATGCTCAGTGGATTGAACTTCGGGTCGTGCGGGCTTTCGGTTGGACCGCCGGCGACCTCGAGAATTGCCTCGTTGTCGTAGCGGAAGGTCTTGCCAGTCTTCGGGTCCGTCCACGAACCGCTCTTCGCCAGCCCGCGATTCTTCGGCCAGACGCCGAGAGGCAGCGCGAAGGTTCGAACGTTGTATCCCGGCACCGCGGAGTCTATCGCCATCTCGCCGCGGGCGATCTGTTCCTGCACCACCGCGTCCGGATATTTGCTCAGGTTTGCATGCCACAGCGTGTGGTTGCAGAGCTCGAATCCCTGTTCGTTGAGATACTGCACCTTTTTGTGGCGCCACTCGCTCTTCTGTCCCTCGATTCCTCTGTCACCGAAGAAAGAGCGCCCTGCCGCGGCCCCTGACAGCATGCAGAACACCCCATTGTTCGCCCAGTCCGGACGGTTCTTCCTGAAGTTCATCCAGATTCCGACGCCACTCGTCGGATCGATCTCGAGGTTCCCGTTGCGCTCGATGTACCTGAACTGGCTGGGACTGGCGTCATCGAAAACGAAGACCACCGGGGAAAGTCCCTTGGGGAGGTCGATTTTGCGGTCCAGAAGCTGCGAGATGCTTATCGGCCTGTAGCCTCGCTTGTAGATGAGCTCGAGATCGCGGGCAAAGCGGCCGCGCTCGCGGGCATAACGCCCGTCCGCGGTATCGATGAGGTGATATTCGACGACCGGAATCCGGCCGAGCTCGTTCGGAATCCGCGCCGAGTCCTCAGCCGTAAGGACAAAGGTTCCGGGTGGCAGGGTAGTGGCGCTATCCCCACCGGCCGGTGTATTAGCTGAAGCGGCAGAATCGGTGGCTGAGGCGACGGCGGCACCATCGCCGCTGCTGGTGCAGGCCAGGGAGAGGGTCGCTGCGAGCAGCGTTGCTGCAATTCGATTGAACATGGACTCGGTATGCGGTTTAGGCAGTGGGAAATAAAAATCCGGCGGGATGTGGCGATCAAGACCGCCCTCGCAATAAGTATTCTAAGCGTTTGCGCCCTCGATGTCTGGCTGGCGACATGCGGCTATCACGGCTGCCCAACGCCGCGGCAGATCCAGTCATACAGGCCTGACGAAGGCGGGCGCATCTACGATCGCAGCGGCGAGCTCATGGGCCGGCTGGCCATCGTGCGACGTGTCAATGTCCCCGTAACCGATGTTCCCCTGCATGTCCGCCAGGCATTCATCGCCACGGAAGACCGCCGCTTCTACCAGCATGGCGGCGTCGACTGGCGCGGATTCGTCCGCTCGGCGCTCGCGAACCTGAAGGCCGGCGGGGTCAGCCAGGGGTTCAGCACGATAACGATGCAGGCTGCGCAGAACAGCTTCGTTGTGAGGAAGTATCCGAATCGCTCACTCCGGCAGAAGCTCGTCGAGCTGAGGGTCGCCAAACTGATGGAAGGCTCGCTGACGAAGGACCAGATCTTCGAGCTCTACATGAACGTCATCTACATGGGGAACGGAGTGTATGGTGTCGAAGCCGCAACCCGTGACCTCTTCGGCAAGAGCGTCTCGAAAGCCACGGTAGTCGAGGGAGCGATGCTCGCCGCGCTTCCCAAGGCGCCGTCGCGGCTCACGCCGCGCAAGAATCCGCGCCAGGCGCAGGCCCGCCGCAATCTCGTCCTCTCGCTGATGGTCGAGCAGGGTTATGTGCCCCGCGCAAAGTTCACCGAGCTGGCCCGCACGCCTCTTCGCATTGCGAAGAACGAGTGGCGACCTGACACCAGCGGGGATTCGTTTGCGCTCGATGCGGTCAGGGCCCTCGTCGACTCGGTGCTTGGCAATCGCGAGCAGGATGTCTCCGACTTCACCGTGTACACGACCCTGGACAAGGCCGCGCAATCGGCGGCAGACCGCGCAATCGCGCGGAGGGCGAGCGCAATTCAATCAGAGTCGCGAAACGTCAAGAATGGCGTGAGGCAGCAGATTCAGGGAGCGATGGTGGCCATCGATCCGCGAAACGGGGACATTCGCGCGCTGACCGGCGGGAGGCGCTACGAGCGCGGGAACTACAACCGCGCGCTCAAGGCGAAACGCCAGCCGGGATCGGCGTTCAAGCCATTCGTGTACGTTTCGGCGCTCGCGGCAGGCTATTCACCTGCATCCGATGTGCGCGATGAACCTGTCGAGGTCGTTCAGGGCCGGACCGTATGGACTCCGGCGAACTACGGTCACGAGTACCTCGGCCTCATAACGTTCAGGCGCGCGATGATGCGTTCGTCGAACGCCGCGGCGGTACGCGTTAGCCAGACGGTAGGCATGAGCCGCATCATCGACAACGCACATAAAATGGGGATAGACAGCGATATTCCCAACTATCCCGCCGTGGCTCTCGGCGCCCTCGACGTCACGCCGCTCGAGCTTGTGCGCGCATATGCCCCCTTCGCCAACGGGGGCTTCCGCGTGACTCCGCGCCTCGTCAAGAGGATCGAGTCACGCGAGGGCAAAGTGCTGTGGGCAGGAGAAACCGCGCAGCTTCAGCGAGTAATATCCCCTGACAACGCATACGAGCTTACGTCGATGCTCCGCGCCGCCGTCGATTATGGAACCGGGCGCCCTGTCCGAGACTACGGCGCGAAGGGAATGATTGCCGGAAAAACAGGCACGACGAACGACGGCGCAGATGTCTGGTTCGTCGGCTACACTCCGACGATTGTCGCAGCATTCTGGTTCGGGTATGACGAGCCGCACTCGATCAGCTACCAGGCCTCTGGCGGACGCCTCGCGTCCCCGGCGTGGGCCGAATTCTACACTCGCGGCTGGAAGGAGCAGCCGGCCGAGGGCGCGTGGGATCCTCCGCCGGGAATGACCGAGGCGATCACCATCGATCCGACGACTGGGTGGATCGCGGGCGACTGGTGCCCCGCGCGGAAGCTCGAGTACTTCAGGCCCGGCACCGGCCCGCGCACTGAATGCCTCGAGCACGGCCCGATCTACGACACCGATCCGATGCAGGCAGATTCGGATTTTGAGGAACGCATCGAGAGAGAATCCCGAAACCTCGGCAAAAGGATCGAGAAGGCGCTCGGCAAGATCTTCCGCTTTTAGAGAAGTTTCAGGTACTGGTTCAGGTCGGTCTTCGGCGCTGGGTACTTGAGGTCGAGCGACTCGAGCGACTCGACGATACGCTGCGCGATGAGGTAGTTGCGCGCCTTGTTGCTGTCAGACGGAACCACGTACCACGGGGCCCACTCCGTGCTGCACTTCGCAAGCGCGTCATGATAGGCGTCGGTGTAGTCGTCCCATTTGCTTCGCTCGTCGAGATCCCCGGCGTTGAACTTCCAGTTCTTTGTCTCATCCTCGACCCGCTCGCGCAGCCGCTTCGTCTGCTCATCGCGGGAGACGTGAAGGAAGAACTTGAGAATCACCGTCCCGTTGGCGGCGAGCATGCGCTCGAAGTCGTTTATCTGGTCGTACCGCTTCGACCAGACGCGCTCGGGAACCATCGAGTGGACTCTCACGACGAGAACATCCTCGTAATGCGAGCGATTGAAGATTCCCATCATGCCCTTTTCAGGCACGACGTGGTGGATCCGCCAGAGGAAGTCATGCGCAAGCTCGACCGGCGTCGGAACCTTGAACGAGTTGACGCGGACGCCAGCGGGATTGCATGCCCCGAACACCGTCCGGACGATGCCGTCCTTGCCTGAGGCGTCGCGGCCCTGGAGGATGATCAGCAGAGCATGACGCCCGTCAGCATAAAAAACCTTCTGCAGCTCTTCGAGCCGCTCGAGCTGCTCGTCGAGCTTCTTCTTAAGGTCGTCACCTTTTCCAACTGACTTCGGCGCCTTCGCGTCGTCGTCACCCAGTCCGGTCGCATCCCCGGAGCCTACGGCTTCAAGCAGCATCGGTCTTCATGGCTGAAGGTCGAAGCGGGAGATTATCTGCGGAACGTCGTCGCGATAGAAGTCGTCGATGCGGGTTTCTTCCATGAAGCCGTAAGCGATGAGAAGAGCGCGGTACCTCATCACGCATGCATCGCCCGGCACCTCGGCGAAGACCATCCGCGTCCCGGCTTTTGTCAGATCCTGCATCATGTGAAGCATCAGTCGGAGCCCGATGCCGGCGCGCCGCGAGCGCGCGGCGACAAGCACCCCGTAAACAGCGGCAGTCCCGACCGTCCCGGACACCAGGCCATAAACGCCGAATCCCACCAGCTCACCGTCCCTCTCGGCGACACAGGCCCTGTATTCTCCAGCCGGGTCATCGACTGCAGCGCGAAGCAACTCGGGTAAACTCGTGAGCCATGGATTCTTTTTCTGCTCCCAGGCAAGCAATGCAAGCGCGGCGGCCAGGTCCTGCTCGCGCGCCGCGCGAACGTCGAGTCGTTTGAGGGCCGGGGCAAGCACTGTCGCGCTCGAGGTCACTACCTATATATGGAGGGAGCGTCCGAGCACTCCGAGGGCAGCCTCTTTCACAGTCTCGGATAGTGTCGGATGGGAATGCACGGTGATTCCGATGTCCTCGGACGTGCCACGGTACTCGAACGCCAGCACGACCTCCTGAATGAGGTCTGACGCATTTGGTCCGATGATGTGACACCCGAGCAGCTCATCTGTTGCCGCATCCGAGATGAACTTCACGAATCCGCCGGTTTCGCCCATTGTGCGGGCGCGTCCGTTGGCCGAGAAGGGAAACTTGCCGGTCCGGTACTCGCGACCCGATTCCTTCACCTCGTGCTCGGCAAGCCCCACGGTCGCGATCTCCGGCCAGGTGTAAACCACCGAGGGCATCGACTTGTGGTCCATGCGCGCCTTGTGGCCGGCGATCACCTCGGCAGCGATGACGCCCTCTTCTTCCGCCTTGTGGGCGAGGAGCTTCCCGCCGACTGCGTCGCCGATTGCGAACACGCCAGGGAGATTTGTCCGCATCTGCTCGTCGACGGTTATCTCGCCCCGCTTGCCAAGCTCGAGACCGAGCGCACCGGCATCGATGCCGTTCAGTGACGGCTTTCGCCCGACCGAGACGAGGACGTAGTCGGCATCGAGGGTTTCCGACGCACCATCCTTTTCGACAAAGATGTTGATCTTGTCGCCGTGCGGCCTCGCATCGACGACTTTGGTGCCGGTCCTGATCTCGAGTCCCTGCTTGCGGAAGATCTTGTCCGCTTCCCTGATGACATCTTCGTCGTTGCCCGGGAGAATCGTCGGAAAGAGTTCGACAATCGTGACCTTCGCACCGAGCCGGCGCCATACCGACCCCAGCTCGAGCCCGATCACGCCTCCGCCGATGACGATGAGGTGCTTTGGAATCTCCGCGATCCTGAGCGCTCCCACGTTCGAGAGAACACGTTCCTCGTCGAAGCGGAGGAAAGGCAGCTCGATCGGGACTGACCCTGTCGCAATGATGACGTTCTTCGCCTGATACGTCGTGGTGCCGCCGTCGCCGGCAGTCACTTCGACAACGTTCCCCTTGTTCAGCGTGCCACGCCCCTTCGCCCACTCGATCTTGTTTTTCCTGAAAAGGAACTCGATGCCCTTCGTGTTCTGCGCGACGACCGAGTCCTTGCGCTTCAGCATCGTGTCGAGGTCTGCCGAGACACCCTCGATCTTCACTCCGTGCTCTGCGGCATGAAGCCGGGCGAACTCGTAATGCTCGGAGGAAGTCAGCAGCGCCTTCGAGGGTATGCACCCGACGTTGACACACGTGCCGCCAAGGGTCTTGTCCATCTCCACGCAAACGGTGGAAAGTCCCAGCTGCGCCGCGCGAATCGCCGCGACGTAGCCGCCCGGACCTCCGCCTATTATCACTACGTCGGCCTGCTTCTCCTCACTCATCTATGTGCATTCTCTGCGTCTCCAGCGTCGCCGCAGGCGCTCTGCGTCTCATGTGATCAGCATCGTTGCGGGATCTTCGATCAGCTCCTTGATGCGGACGAGGAACAGCACCGCCTGCTGGCCGTCGACAATGCGATGGTCATACGAGAGCGCGATGTACATCATCGGCCTGACCTCGACATTTCCGCCGATAGCCACTGGCCTGTCCTGGGTCTTGTGCAGCCCGAGGATTCCCACCTGCGGATAGTTGATGATCGGAGTCGAGACGAGCGAGCCGAAGACACCACCGTTGGTGATCGTGAACGTGCCGCCGGTCAGATCGTCCATCGCCAGCTTTCCGTCGCGCGCGCGCTTCGCGACCGCGGAGATTTCCCGGCTTATGTCGAGCACCCCTTTGGCATGCGCATCCTTGACGTTCGGGACGACGAGGCCCGCATCGGAGGCGACAGCGATCCCCATGTTGACGTAGTGCTTGTAGACGATCGTGTCGCCGTCGATCTGCGAGTTCACCACCGGATAGCTCTCGAGCGCCATGCACGCCGCTTTCACGAAGAACGGCATGAAGGTGAGCTTCACGCCGTGCTCCTTCTCGACTCTCTCCTTCATCCGCTCGCGAAGGGTGTTGACCGCGGTCATGTCGACTTCGTTGAACGTCGTGAGATGAGCCGTCGAGTGCTGAGACTTGAGAAGGTTTTCCGCGATGCGCTTCCGGCGGGTGGACATCTTCTCCCTTGTCTCGCGGGAGGGAGAAGCAGTGGCTGCCGCACCAGCAGGCGCCGAAGGGAGACCGCCGGACGAACCGGATGGCGCGGGGGCAGGAGCCTCAGTCGAGCTCGCGATGTGCTCGATCACATCGGGCTTGCTGACGACGCCGCCGCGGCCCGTTCCCACCACGTCTCCCGTCGAGATGCCAGCCTCGTCTGCAACGCGCCGTGCGGCAGGGCTCGACTTTCCCGCAGCCGCAGCAGCCGCAGCAGGCTCAGCAGGCGCAGCAGGCGCAGCAGGCGCAGCAGTCGCGGACGGTGCCGCAGGGGCAGGTGCGGCGGCGGGTGCTTCAGTTGCGGGAGCCGAAACGGCGGTATCGCCGGCAGCCGGCGCAGCGCTCTCGTCGAGCTCCCCGAGAAGCTGATCGACCTTGACGACGTCGCCCTCCGCAACGGCTGTTTTCGAGAGGACTCCGGCCCGGGGAGCAGGCACCTCAACCGTTATCTTGTCGGTCTCGAGCTCGACTATCGTCTCGCCGCTGGCCACCGTATCACCCTGCTTCTTCAGCCAGCGGGACACTGTTGCCTCGACGATCGACTCGCCCAGCGGGGGCACCTTGATGGATAGCATTAATTGCAGGAGCAGAGTGGGAACCGAGCCGGTATCTTCCGCGGTCGCCGCTAGTCGCGACTGGCTCTCAATATAACCCCGGAGATTTTCGTTGCGAGCGCTTACGATCTCCGCTCACGGCGGAACAGAACAGCTCGAGCTGCGCACCGACCTGGCAATTCCGGAACCCGGTCCGGGAGCGGTTCGCGTGCGCATCAAGGCCGCCGCCCTGAACCATCTCGACGTCTTCACGCTCGGCGGACTGCCGGACGTCACGATATCGCCGCCGTGGGTGATGGGCGCGGATGGCACCGGTATCGTCGACGCGACAGGACCCGGCGTTGAAACGGTCGAAACCGGCCAGACTGTAATCGTCAACCCCGGCATCAGCGACGGCACCTGTGAGTACTGCCTCGGCGGCGAGCAGTCGCTGTGTCTGAGGTTCGGTCTCCTGGGGGAGCATCACCCGGGCACCTTCGCCGAATACGTCGTGGTACCCGCGAAAAACATTCGCGTTATACCGGCGGGAATTCCGGTCGAGGAAGCCGCGGCTTTCACGCTCGCCACGCTCACCGCCTGGAGGATGATCGTGACCAGGGCGAAAGTGGGGCCAGACGACGATGTCCTCATCTGGGGAATTGGCGGCGGCGTTGCGCAGGCGGCTCTCAGGATAGCGAAGCAGCGCGGAGCCCGTGTATGGGTGACATCGGGAAGCGACGACAAACTCGAGCTTGCGCGCGATCTGGGTGCGGACGAGACAATCAATCACCGCACGACACAAGTCGGCAGGGAGGTCAGGTCGCGAACCGGCAAGAAGGGAGTGAGCGTCGTCATCGACAGCGTCGGCAGCGATACATGGGACCAGTCCCTGATCGCGCTTGGCAGGGCGGGACGGCTGGTGACGTGCGGGGGGACCTCAGGCGCGATGGTGAAGACAGATGTGCGAAGACTCTTCTGGAACCAGTGGACGATCATGGGCTCGACGATGGGCAACGATGCCGAATTCGACGCGGTGACCGCCGAGCTCGCCGCGGGACGGCTTCTTCCCCGGATCGATTCGGTCTTCGACCTCTCCGAGGGGCGGGCGGCTTTCGACCGGATGGCCGAGGGGCGGCAGTTCGGCAAGATAGTCCTGCGAATTCCGTGACCGACAGGGCGCAGTACACCCCGGCTGAGCTGGCGGTGATGAAGGAAGTCTTCACGGGAGGGTCTATGCCCGACTGTCCCCGCTGCAGCGTTTGCATGACGGAACGACCGATCGGCGGAGGGTCTTTCGGGCTGGGATACGCGCGAAAGCGTGAATGGCTCATTTGCCCGAAATGCCGCAGGAGTGCCATCTATGACATCCGGCGGGGGACCCGTAACTAGACGAGCGAATCTGCCCTGCGACTGCTATTCTTAAGGGTTAAGGGCAGGCATGCATTTCACCCGGGCAACCCAGTGGGCGACAACACTTTGAGTTTCGGCGACCGGCTCCAGGACAGTTTCTCCCAGCTTTATCAGTACGTTCCCGCGCTGATCGGCGCGCTCGTAATCCTTTTTGCCGGCTATCTGCTGGCCCGGGTCTTCGAGAAGGGAACCGACAAGGTCCTCCGTCGCATCAGGTTCAACCAGTTGCTGGATCGCGGCGGCGTTCTGGATGCCGTTGAGCGGTCCGGCTCGCACGTGAACCCGACGAGGATCGCTGCAAATCTCATTTTCTGGTTCATCATGTTCACGGTGATGCTCGTAGCCGCGAACGCGCTTGGCCTCCAGTCGCTGGCGAACGTGTTCAGCGAGTTGGTGAGCTACATCCCGAGCGTCATCGCCGCGGTCGTCATCATCATCGTCGGCATAGTGCTTGGCGGATTTGTCGGCGGGCTCATCATGGCGAGTGCAGGCGGGCTGCATGGCGGACCCACGCTCGCCCGTGTGGGGAAGGGTGGCGTGATAGTCCTCGCGGTATTTATGGCGCTCCAGGAGCTCGGGGTTGCAAGCGAGATTGTGACGACCGCGTTCGCATTGCTGTTCGGCGCTGTCGCTCTTGCTCTTGCTCTCGCATTCGGCCTTGGGAACAGGGAGCTTGCCGCCGAAGTCACGCGCGCCTGGTACAATCGCTACAAAGCTGAGCGCGAGGCGATCGAGCGCGACAACGCCCAGCTCGATCTCGAGGATGAAGCCGAGGCGGCGGGATACCGCAACCAGCCGCGCTGATCAACCCTCCCTGCCCCGGCAGCTCACCGGGGCAGGCAGGCATGTTCGTGACTAGGGAGGCCCTCTCGCAGTCCTAGATTCGCTGCCCCGCCCGGGGCAACCGGCGAATCACCCCCGCGAAAACACCGATGGGAGTCAACCAGTCCCTGGCCGAAGTGGCAAAGCCACTCGCGGCCGGCGGCGAGATACTGCGCCAAAGAATGCTGTTCCTTACGCGAAGCCTGTTTGGCGTCGCGGCGGCAGCGCTTTTCGCTATCGCGGCCACGGCTGGCTCCATGTACTTCGTGCACGAGCGGACAGCCAGCTGGGTGGAGAACAGCCGGGAAGTTTCGCGATTTGCCCGCAATGCCTACGTACTGACGGTCGAGCGCGAGCTGATCAGGCGCGCCAACCCCGCATGGCCTGAGAACCAGTCGCCTCAGGCAGGCGCCGCAGCAAGCACTACGGAGAGGTTCAAGCATGCCCTCGACTCCCTCGACTCCCTTGCCGCCATCGCCGGCGACAGAGCCGACCGGAACGAGCGGCTGGCATCGATCAGGGACTCATACGCGCAGTGGACCGCGATGCTCGCCCGTCCGTTCAGCTCGTCGAGCCTTGCGACGCGCGAGCTCGAGAGAAAACGGTTCGGGATCCTCCGCGCCCGCCTGGCGCTGCTCGTAGTGCATGAGGATGCGCATTACTCGATGCGTCTCGAGGATGAAAAAGAAAGCCGGCTTCTCTCGACGACCCTGGTGCTGACCGAGCTGCTCATCCTGCTCCTGGTTATCAACGGAATCCGGCGGAGGCTCGTCACGCAGACGACTGAAGTCCTTCATCAGAAGGACGTCCTCCAGAAGCAGGCGGAGGAGCTCGAGACGTCGAATCGCGAGCTTGCCGAGGCGATCCAGGAGAAGGAAGCGGCGCGGGCTGAAGCGCAGGAACAGGCTGAGGAGCAAAAGGCGCTGCTGACCGCGATCACCGAGGTCTTCTTCATCCTCGACCGCGACGGGCGATATCACAAGATTGCACCCTCGAACGATGATCTCCTTGCACGGTCGCGGGAGGAGCTCCTCGGTCGAAAGATTAACGAGGTGCTGCCGCCCGACGTCGCGTCACTCGGCTTGTCGGCGATCACCAGGGCCCTCGACACGGGACAGCGAGTCGAAGTCGAGTACTCGCTCGACCTGCGCGGGAAAACCATCTGGTTCAGCGGGACGGTAACTCCTCTCACCGTCGACCGCGTTCTCTGGGTCGCGCGCGACGTCAGCGAGTCCCGGGTTGCGGCCGAAGCGTTGAGGGAAAGCGAAGCACGCTTTCGCAACCTCGTCGAGCACTCACCACAGGCGGTCGCTCTTCACACGGAGGGCCGCATGCTTTACGCCAATCCCGCCTGCGCGGCACTCCTCGGGTTCGCTGCTGAAGGGCATCTCATCGGCGAGCCGATCCTGCAATTCGCAACCGGTGATACTGCGCCGGTCCTCGTCGACAGCTTCGCTTCGCTGAGCCGAGCGCCATCAAAGGCTGTCACGTGCATCTGCCAGTTCAGGCAGGCCGGGGGAACCCGGATGGTAGACGTCGAGGTCACATCGGTCCCCGTCGTCTATGCCGGCCGCGCTGGGGTTCTCTCGATCCTCCACGATGTGACCGAGCGGAAGCAGCTCGAGGACCAGCTCGCCCATCAGGCGTTCCATGACCCGCTCACGAACCTCGCAAACCGTGTTCTTTTCCGCGACCGCGTCGAGCATGCATTGCAGCGGGCTGTCCGCGGCGCGGCGAGCCCGTCGGTGCTCTTCATCGACCTCGACAACTTCAAGGCGGTCAACGACGGTCTCGGTCACTCCGCGGGCGACTGGCTGTTAGTCGAGGTCGCTGCGCGCCTCACGAACTGCCTCAGGCCTGCCGACACAGTCGCACGTCTCGGCGGGGACGAGTTCGCTGTCCTCCTCGACGACGAAACCGCCCCGGCCGAGCAGGTAGCCGAGAGAATTCTCCAGGCGTTCAACGTCCCGTTCAGCGTTCAGGGAACCGACATCGTCGTCACGATGAGCATCGGCATAGCCGCGCTTCTCCCGCATCAGGGAGCCGACGATGTGCTGCGCAACGCGGATCTCGCGCTCTACCGGGCGAAGGGCGAAGGCAAGGCGTGCGCGGCGTCGTTCGAGCCCGAAATGCACGTCGCGGCGCTCCGGCGTCTCGAGCTCGAGGGCGAGCTGAGGCGCGCCATCAGCGGCGAGGAGGGAGCTGGAAATCTCGTGATCCACTACCAGCCGATCATCAGGATGTCGACCGGAAGAATGTTCGGGTTCGAGGCGCTCGTCAGGTGGCACCATCCCGAGCGGGGAATTCTCGAGCCGCTCGACTTCATTTCTCTCGCGGAAGAGACCGGCCTGATCGTTCCCCTGGGGAGATGGGTGCTCGACGAAGCGTGCCGCCAGGCGGTCGAGTGGCAGGTTCGATATAACTCGATGCTCAGGGGTACCGGGATCTCGCTGATGGTCGGCGTGAACATCTCGGGGCGCCATCTCTCGCAGCCGGAGATCGTGAAGCACGTATCGACTTC
>JBPCJP010000017.1:0-7955 GCA_051005175.1 Gemmatimonadaceae bacterium
ACAACGTCGGGCTGTTGCTGAGAGGCATCGGCAAGGAGGATGTGGAGCGGGGGATGGTGCTGGCCAAGACTGGCTCGATCACGCCGCACACGAACTTCCTGGCCGAGGTTTACGTGCTGACGAAGGAGGAGGGTGGAAGGCATACGCCGTTCTTCAAGGGATATCGTCCCCAGTTCTACTTCCGGACTACGGACGTGACGGGCTCGGTCGAACTGCCTGAGGGGATGGAGATGGTGATGCCTGGCGACAACGTCCAGATGACGATCGAGCTGATCACGCCGATCGCGATGGACGAGGGACTCCGCTTCGCCATTCGTGAGGGCGGTCGCACTGTTGGGGCGGGTGTTGTGACGAAGATCCTCAAGTAGAGAGCGCAGAGCGCCTTCGGCGGAACTGCTGAGGGCGCAGAGATGGGACGCACAGAGGCACAGAGGCACAGGGCTGATCCAGATGTTTAAAGGCGGCGCCAGAGCATGGCGCCGCCTTTTCAATGGCGTGCTCCGAACCCGGAATTGAGCACGAATACTGCCCTCTGAAGGGCATGCATGTACTCATGGTTCGCGTCAGGGGCGAAAGCTTCGGCATTCCGACGTCTGAGGTGATCGAGGTAATCCGGGCAGTCGCCGTTAAGCCACTGCCGGGGGCTCCAACCGTCATATCCGGCGTGATCAACGTGCGCGGAGAGATCGTAGTCGTCATGGATCCAGCCGTGAGATTCGGCCACCCGGAGACGCCGGTCAGCCCCGACGACAACTTCGTTCTCACCCGCGCCGGCCGGCGTACACTCGCGATCCGCGTCGAGGCCGCTGACGACCTCACTAAAATCGACGACGACTCTCTGACCGGCGCGAAGGCGGCATCCCCCACGCTCGAGAAGCTCCACGGCGTCGCAACAATGCCCGACGGTCCGCTCGTCATTTACGACGTAGCCGCCTTTCTCACACAGGCGGAAGACGAGGCGATATCAGAGGCGCTGGCCACGGCGTCAGCAACCACCGCGTGAAGGCGCCGGAAGCACCCGCCGAGCGCAACTGGACCCGCTCCGAGTTCAGGCGCGTCGCCGACATCGTCCACGAAGTCGCCGGCATCTCTTTCCCGGCGAACCGTCGCGCATCCGCTGAATCCGGAATGCGGCGTGTCATGGCACGGCTAGGTATTGCCGAGCCGGTTGGGCTCGAAATCGGCGTGACTCGCGGCGGCGACGTCCTCGATGCGCTGCTCGACGACCTGACGATCGGCGAATCGTATTTCTTCCGCGAGCCGGCGCAGTTCAGGTTCATCGCCGACGAAGTGATACCGCAATGGTCGGCCGACTGGCCAGTTACACGGGAGGCGAGGATCTGGAGCGCGGGATGTGCTGCAGGCCAGGAGGCCTACTCCGCGGCAATAATGCTTCGCGACAGCGGCTGGGTCAGGGGAGCACGCATACTCGGCACCGACATAGCCGAGGCGCGGCTGAAAGAGGCGCGTGCAGGGATTTATTCAAAGTGGTCGCTGCGAACCTTGCCCGCGGAGGCGATCTCGAAGTGGTTCATTCAGAGGGGGACGCGATACCACATCGTGCCCGAGCTCAAAACGCGCGTAAGCTTCGGCACACTCAACCTGCTGGACCCCGAACCGCGGCCGGATACCCTCGGGCAGGACGTGATCTTCTGCCGCAACGTTCTCATCTATTTCGAGCTGAGCGCAATCGTTCAGATCGCGGAACGGCTCCTCGATTCGCTGGCGCCGGGCGGATGGCTGTTTCTCGGGGCGTCGGATCCGCATCTGGCCGAGCTCGTGGCCTGCGAAGTGGTACTGCTGCCGGGCGCAACCGCGTACAGGCGGAATCCAGGTTCCGGGACGACGTTCGCACTGCGCCATGCACCACTCACCCTGCTGATTCCGGAAGAAGTCGAGGCCGCGCCGGTTGCGTGGCTGCCCGATGAGGAGGCGCGTGCTCCCGGGCACCTTCAAGCTCCTCACCGGCCTGACCCGGATCGTTATGCCGCAAGTGACCCGGAACCAGGCGATGCCGAGGCGTCGGTCTCGCATGTTCGCGATCTCGCAAATCAGGGCCGGCTCGCCGAAGCTGGAGAGGCATGCGCGCGCGCGCTCGAGGCGCACCCTGCGGAGGCCGAGCTGCATCTGATCGATGCGGTGCTCAGCGGTGAGGCCGGGAGGTGGATTGACTGTGAGCGGGCGGCACGGCGCGCGATATACCTCGACAGGACGATGATCGCAGCTCACCTTGCGCTCGGCGACGCTCTCGCGCGGCTCGGCAACAAGTCCGGCGCGCGCCTCAGCTTCGACAACGCCGCATCGCTGCTGAATCTCGCTGACAGCGAAAGTGATGTTCCCGGATCCGCGGGAATGTCGGCTGCAAGATTACTCGATCTCGTGCGGGCTCATCTGTCGATGCTCGACTCGCCGTCTCCGGCGGAAGCTGAAGCGGGCCTGACGGCAGGGGCAGGACTGTGATGGTCAGGTCGAACGAGGAAATCCTCGAGCTACGAGCGAAAAAGCTCGCCGCGGCCCGTCCGCTCGAGTCACTCGTTCGGGGTGACAAGCCCGAGGATCGGTTTCTCATCGTCGTATGCGGCGCGGAGCGGTTTGCGATCGCTCTCACTTCGATCGCCGAGATGTTCAGGCCCGCCGGCGTGACTCCGCTTCCGAAAGCTCCGCTGCCCCTGTGGGGACTCACATCCTGGCGCGGAAGCATCCTTCCGGTTGTTGTTGCTGGCAGGTGCCGCCCGTCGCAGGGAGCGGGAGTTATGGTGGTGATGGCGGTCGATCAACGCATCGTCGCCGGTCTGTGGGCAGACGAGGTCGAGGGCGAGGTTGCCATTCAGCCCGAGGAGATTCATGTGACCGACGGAGCGCACGGCACTCGGGACACGACGCTTGTCGGCGTAACCACCGATGCAAAGACGATCTTCGATGTCGCCGGGCTGACACGCTTGCTCGATGAAAGGAATCACGGGGACGACCGACGCGCGGTCGACAACACAACAAGGGAAAAGTCATGATCGACCAGTCAATGGGATGGACAGTGGGCCGGAGAGTCACGACGGGATTTGCGATAGGAGTCGCGCTGGTGATCCTCGTCGCGCTCATTGGAGTGTGGTCACTGACGCGGGCAGTCGGATCCTACGAGGACACGCTCGCCAGCCGCCGGTCCGTGCTGGTGCCGGTGCACCGGGCGGAGACCGAAATCCGGGGAGCGAGCGTTGATCTTCTGCGACAGATAGTGACGGGAGACGAAAGGTTTGGAGTCGCCGCCGACAGCATGATTGCCGTCGCGAAGACTCTCATAACGGAAGCGCGCGCGGCAGACCGTGCCAGCGCCGGACGACCGGAGTGGGATCTCGCACTCGGCACGATCGACGAATGGGCGCGAGCAGTGTCGGACGCACGCGAGGCGCGCGGTCGTGGCGACCGGGCACAGGCCGTTACGATTCGCGACACTCGTGTCGAGCCGATCAGAGCCCGGCTTGAAAACGCCGTGACGGCGCTTGGCACCTCGGTCGCACAGTCTGCCGACGAGATGGCGGCCGAAAGTAGCGGTAATGCGAGAGCAGCCCGCACCGCGCTCATTATCGGCGCCCTGCTGGCGCTTCTCGTCGCGATTCTCTCCGCGATCTTCATAAGCCGGTCGATAAACCGGCCGCTGCAGGAGAGCGCGAACGTGATCGCGACGACCGCGGCCCAGATTCTCGCCGCGACGACTGAGCAGGCGGCAGGAATCAACGAATCGATGGCGGCGGTCACTGAAACTGTCGCCACCGTGGACGAGGTCGCGCAGACAGCGGCTCAGGCAGCGCAGCGCGCGAAAGCTCTGGCGGAGGCCGCGCAACGCTCGGCGGACAGCGGCTCCGCCGGACGCACCGCGGTCCAGCGCTCGATCACGGCAATGCGGGCTGTCGAGTCTGAAGTCGACGGAATCGCGAAAGGCATCGTGGTTCTCGCGGAGCAGGCATCGGCGATCGGGGAGATTACGTCCGCCGTCAGCGACATCGCGGAGCAGACGCGGCTTCTTGCGCTCAACGCGGCGGTGGAGGCCGCGCGCGCCGGAGAGAACGGCAGGGGATTCGCCGTGGTCGCCGCGGAAATCAAGGCGCTCGCCGGTCAGGCGAAGGATTCGACGACCCAGGTCACGCGGATCCTCAGCGAGATTCAGAAGGCGACGAGCGCCGCAGTGATGGCTACTGAACAGGGCACCAAGCAGACAGCGGCGGCATCGCATCAGGCGGTGGAGGCCGGAGAGATAATCGCGCAGCTCGCCGATGTCGCGGCAGAGGCTTCGCAGACGGCCGCGCAGATCGCTGCATCAGCGGGACAGCAGGCTCTCGGCATGGAGCAGATACGTCAGGCCATTGGCAACATTCATGACGCAACTCAGCAGCACCTTACCGCGACGCGCCAGACCGAAACCGCGGCTGAAAATCTGTCCTCGCTGGGGTCGAGGCTGATCAATCTCGTGGGCTCCGCCTAGCGTGCTCGAGCGTCTCGTGCTTCTGGCGACACTCGAATGACCGAGCCTGGCGGAGGATCGCGTGAACCGCTCGCGGCGCGACTTACGGCAGCGTTCATCGACGAGATCGGCGAGAATCATCGAGTGCTCGTAGCTGATGCGCTGGCGCTCGAGCGGGAGCCGGCAAACGCTGACCGCCAGCGCTCGGTGCTGCGCATCATGCACACGCTCAAGGGCGCTGCGCGCGCCGCTTCAGTGCCATCGGTCGAGGCGGTCTGTCATGCAATGGAATCCGAGCTCGCCCAGGCACGCGCGACCAGCGGGCCACTGAGCCCAACCCAGATATCGCTGCTCCTCGCCACAGCTGACGCCCTTGCGGACGCCGCAGAACAGCTGCGATCTGGCAGGTCGGCGTCCGAGGGCTCCGTCGCGGCGCTGCTGCACCGAATGACCGGCTCCCGGTCACGAGCGCAGGGCGTGACGGCGGCCAATCCGCCATCGTTGCCGCCTCAGACACCTCCAGCCGCCAAGGTGCCTGTCGTTCCGCCACCGCCGGTGGCTGAAGCCGAGCCTGACCCTGAGCCAGCGCCTCATTCCGCCCGGCGAAGCGATCACGTGCGAATCGGAGCGGATCAGCTAGAGGCGCTCGCCTCCGCGGCGGGAGAGCTGCTCGGCCTGGCTGCGCGGATGGAGCGATATCCATCCGTGATTGCTGACAATCGTGCTTCGACCGACACTGCAGCCGGCCTCGCAACGGTGACGAGGAGGCTCGACGCCGACGTGAATTCGCTGCGCACCCTCTCGACGCGCCTCGTCCGCTCAGTGCGTGAGCTGCGCCAGAGCCCGTTCTCCGTTGCCGTCGAAATGTTGCCGAGAACAGTGCGCGATCTTGCCGTCACGCTCGGCAAGAGCGCGCGGCTTGTCATCGACGGCGAGGGCGTCGAAGCGGAGCGCGCGGTTCTCGAGATAATCCGGGATCCGCTGCTGCATCTCGCCCGAAACGCGATAGATCACGGGCTCGAGTCTCCCGACGCGCGCGTAGCGAGAGGGAAGGACCCCGAGGGTGTCGTGCGCGTTGCGGCTTCGGTGCGGGGCGACAGGCTCCGGGTGACCGTGAGCGACGATGGGCGCGGCGTCGACGTGGCGGCGATCAGGCGCCGGCTCGCGGAGCGCGGAAGTGACGTGCCCGAGAGCGATCATGACGTCGCCCTGTCGATGTTCGAGGAAGGGCTTTCGACGCGCGATGACGTGAACGCCATCTCCGGTCGTGGTATGGGAATGGAGATCGTCCGTGACGCGGTCGAGAAAGCGGGCGGAAGCGTGGATGTCGAGTGGGAGACCGGAAAGGGTACGACAATCACGATCGAGGTTCCGGTCAGCATCGCGATAACCCGGGCAGTGATCGTCGATGCCGGAGGGTTTCACGCCGCGATTCCGAGCGCCTTTGTCGATCGCATCGGTCGTGTCGCGCCGGAGCGCGTTAGAACCGTTAACGGCCGGGCGGTTCTCGAGGGGGAGGGATCCCCGGTCAGGCTGGTATCGCTTGCGGCAAGACTGGGCGAGCCGTTCCAGGCCGACGCCGCGGAGTCGACGAGCCTTGTTGTGATCTGGCTCTCGGCACTGTCGCGTCGTCTGGCGGTTGTCGTCCGCGACGTTCTCGACGAGCGCGAGCTCGTCCTCAGGCCCGTGCCATTCGCGGGTGGCGGAACGCTGGTGTCGGCGGCAGCATTGCTGCCAGAGGGCGATGTCGCGATCGTGCTCGACGTGCCGGGGCTCATCGGGGAGCGCGTCGGCTCCGGTGCCGGTGTCGAATTCAGGCAGACTCCCAAGGCGCTGGCGCACCGAATCCTCGTCGTTGACGACTCGATTACCACAAGATCGCTCGAAGCGAGCGTGCTCGGCGCTGCAGGCTACGACGTGACGACCGCCGTCGACGGCCTGGAGGGATGGAGGGCGCTGCAGGCCGGGAATGTCGACCTGGTAGTGAGCGATGTGCAGATGCCACGGATGGACGGTCTCGAGCTCTGCCGGAAAATTCGCTCGTCGCAGAAATTCAAGTCGCTTCCGGTGATTCTCGTGACGTCACTCGATCAGCCTGAGGAGAAGATGCAGGGGATGGAGGCAGGGGCCGATTCGTACATCACCAAGTCGAGCTTCGATCAGGACACGCTGCTTGGGACTATTCGCCAGCTCATCGGCATTTCGCGAAGGTCGGGATCATGATACGCGTTCTGGTGGCTGAGGATTCACCGACTGCCCGCGCGCTGCTCGTCGCGATGCTCGAGGCGGATCCCGGCATCGAGGTAATAGCCTCCGCATCCACAGGCGCCGAAGCCGTCGAGATGGCGGAGCGAATGTCGCCCGACCTGATAACGATGGATGTTCAGATGCCGGTGCTCGACGGCCTTCAGGCCACCGAGCGAATCATGCGCAGCTCGCCGTGCCCGATAATAATCGTCACGTCGCAGGCGCGGGAGTCTGACGTGCGACTCTCGCTCGAGGCGACGCGGGCGGGCGCGATGCTCGTGCTGCCGAAGCCCGAAGGACCGAGCTCCTTTCATTTCGCGGCAGACCAGAGGCAGCTCGTCTCGATGGTAAAGGCGCTTGCGGGGGTGAAGGTCGTGCGGCGGTGGAGAGGGGTGGCGCCGGTCCCTGTCGCTTCTGAAAGCCAGCGGAAGAAACGGCCGGCCGAATCGGGCGACGAGAGGCGGCCTCGCAACACAGCGCAGGCGACAGTCGTGGCAATCGCGGCATCGACCGGCGGACCCGCTGCACTTCGGGACGTTCTCGCCGTGCTGCCCCAGGAATTCGCGGCCCCGATACTCATCGTACAGCATATATCCAAGGGTTTCGTCGACGGTCTCGTCAAATGGCTTGCCGCTGACTCCAGACTCACCGTGAAAACGGCAGTTGACGGCGAGACCGCGCGGCCGGGCACTGCCTATGTCGCGCCCGACGGGTGTCATCTCGAGATTCGCAGGACGCAATCGAGTGGATTTCGCATCGTGCTCGCCTCGACGCCGCCGGTTGGGTCGTTCAGGCCCTCGGCAACTCGCCTCTTCGCGTCGGCGGCGGAGGCGGCGGGAAAGGGGGCGCTCGCCGTCATCCTCACGGGAATGGGTGATGACGGTGTCGCGGGGCTCCGCGATGTCCAGAGGGAGAAGGGAACCGTGATTGCCCAGGATGAAGGGTCGTCGGTGATCTTCGGAATGCCACGCGAAGCAATCCAGGCCGGTGTCGTGAACGAAGTCGTATCGCTGCGGAATCTTCCGGCGCGTCTCGCGGAGCTTACGTGAACATGTCGCTCCGGAAACCGATTCTTGTCGTCGAGGACAGCTCCACGCAGGCGGTCGCCCTGGAGACGCTGCTCGAGAACTCCGGGTACGGGGTGACTGTTGCAGGATCGGGCGAAGCAGCGCTGGCCAGCATTCGCGCGCATTCGGTGGCACTCGTGCTTACCGACCTCGTGATGCCGGGGATCGACGGATCCGAGTTGTGCCGA
>JBPCJP010000018.1:0-11327 GCA_051005175.1 Gemmatimonadaceae bacterium
TGCCGATGCGGTAGTGGAGGTCGCCGACCCGGTTGTACAGCGCAACGTCACGCTCCTCGTCACCGGCATGCCTCGTCGTGAGCACCTGCTCATAAAGATCGAGGGCTTTCTCGTAATTCTTCCTGACCTCGTATTCTGCGGCTTTCTTCTTGAGCTTGGCGATATTGGACATCTTGTCTGCTGAGGCGTGGCCGCGCGCCGGCCACCCGGGCTAGCGCGCAAGATTCAAGTTATCGGGCTTGTCATGCGAGTGACAGGGTTTTCCTCTCACCCACGTACCCATACAACGACGATCTCCGTACCAATACGGTATCTCGCGAAAATCGTCGGCCTCCCAGATCGCGAGATCAGCGGAGAATCCGGGGGCCAGCTGGCCGGTCTCTCCAGCCAGGCCCAGGGCCGCCGCCCCGTTCACTGTCGCCGCCAGAATTGCCTCGGAGGCCGACATGCGAAGCTGGCTAACCGCTAGCGTCAGGATAAGCGGAAAGTTGAACGTCGGCGAGGTTCCGGGATTGAAGTCCGTAGCCAGCGATACCGCGACTCCGGCGTCGAGCATGGCGCGCGCGGGTGCCTGCTGCTGCCGGCCAAGGAACAGCATCGTCCCGGGAAGAAGCGTTGCGACAGTCTCCGATGCTGCCAGCGCTGTGATCCCGCGCGGAGAGATCGCCGCAAGATGGTCGGCGGATACCGCCTCGATCTCGGCGGCGAGCTCAGCTCCGCCATGCGGCTCGAGCTCGTCTGCGTGGAGCTTTATGCCGAGTCCGGCGGCGCGCGACGCAGTGAGTATCTCGCGTGTCTCTTCGATCGTGAAGACGCCCGGCTCGCAGAACACGTCGGCGAACCACGCAAGTCCGCGCCGGGTCACTGCGGGGAGCATTTCGTCGATGAGTAGATGGATGTAGTCGCGCCGGCCCGATGCCGACGTCCTGAACTCGTGAGGTATCTCGTGCGCTCCGAGCCACGTCGGCACGAGGCGGACCGGGAGCTCCTCGGCGAGTGATGCGATCACCTTCAGCGACTTCATCTCGTCCGCGAGCGAGAGCCCGTAGCCGGACTTTACCTCGATTGTCGTCGAGCCATACGATGCGAGCCGGAGAATCCGTTCGCGCGCGAGGTCGCGCAGCTCGTCTTCGCTGCGCTCCCGGAGGTCTGCCACAGACGAGTGAATTCCTCCACCGCGGCGGGCAATCTCCATGTAACCGACTCCGGCGGCGCGCATCTCCTGTTCCTCGTAACGCGCTCTCCCGAAGATGGCATGCGTGTGCGAATCGACGAGGCCGGGAGTGATGACACGTTTGCCGCAGTCGATGATCTCCGCATCGGGGAATCGCCTTTCCAGCTCGTCGGGGGTTGCCACAGCGGCGATCTTCTCGCCGTCGAATGCAACAGCTACTCCCGTCAGCACTTCTGCATTCTGCATCTCGATGCCGCGACGCGCCCGCGCCGAGCCGGAGCAGGTGACTACCTGGGATGCGTTTACGAAGAGCTTCGAGCTCATAACCCCGGAGGGAAACGGATTTGACGGATGAAACGGATTGGACGGATCGGCCATAGAACGATGTGCTTACGCTCACTTACGGGGTTAATTCTCAACAATGAAAACGGCGGCACTTCGGGAAGCGACAATTACACGCTCCGTAATCGGTGCTTTCTTCGAAGTCTACAATACGCTTGGATTCGGGTTCGTCGAGCAGTTGTACAAGACCGCACTTGAGCATGAGCTTGATGCACGGGGGCACCGGGTCGACCGGGAAGTCCCCGTTCAGGTCAGTTACAAGGAACACATCATAGGCACCTACAGAATCGACATGGTAATCGATCAGAAGTTGATCATCGAAGCCAAGTCAACGCTGGCCCTTTCCCCCTCGGCTCCGCGCCAACTCTACAACTATCTTCACGCGAGCAAGTTAAAGGTCGGCCTTCTCCTTCACTTTGGCCCGAAACCCCGTTTTTACCGCCAGATCTGCGACTGACAGGCAACGGCGCGAGAGCTTCTCTGATTCCGAAAGCGGCCCATCCGTCAAATCCGCTGATATCCGTGCAATCCGTTTCCCTCTGGTGTTCCCGTCTTCCGCTTACCGGCCCACCGCCGGCGACGCCATCACATCCCTGATCCGCGAAATCCGTATCGGCGCCTGCGCCTCGCCTCTGCATGCATAGAAGCACGCATTACACTCGATCGGCTCGTACTTCCTGAAATCCTTCCAGTGAAAATCAGTAGGGAAATCCGGACACCGCTTCACGTGACCCGTCGGGTCGACGTGGATCGTGCGGATGCCCGACTGGCACGGCTCCCTGAACTCGCCGCTGACGTAGCGCGGGATGTTCTCCAGATAGTAGTCGGAGTTGGTGATTACCCCGCGATTTTTCCTCTTGAACGCCAGCAGCTCGGCGATCGCCCCCTCGAGGTCGCTCACGCGGTCTCCGCCAATCAGGCCATCCCGATTGCCGTTCTTCGAGTCGGTATAAGAGCTGAAGTTCACACCGACGCCGAGCTCCTTCGCCCTGAGGACTATCGGCATCAGCTGGTCGAGGTTGTTCTCCCGGATGACAGTGTTGAACCTTATGCTGTCCACACCAATCTCCCGCATCCTCGGAATGACTCCGAAGATCTTTGAGGAAAGGCCCGGAATCCCGCGTGCCCTGTCATGCCGCTCGTCGAGAAAGTCGAGAGAAAAATTGAACTGGTGAATCCCGGCATCCCATAAAGACTTCGCCCGCTCGGGAGTCATCATCCCGCCGTGGGTGATCAGGGTCGAGTACTGGACGCGCACCGCCTTGTTGACCGCCGAGACGATGTCTTCCAGGTCGCGCCGGAGTGTCGGCTCACCGCCCGTGTAGGTGATCATCATCGGGTTGAAGAACTTCGCGGCGTCGACGAAGCTCGCGAGCTCGCCCGCCTTCGACTTCGGGTCAGTCTTCCAGTAGTCGCAGAAGCCGCACTTCGCGTTGCACCTGAGCGTCACCTCGAAATGGACGAGCACCGGCTTTCTCGTGATGCCAAGGTACGCGTACTTCGCAAGAAATACTGGGACGTGCCATGGCTTGAACTTGCTGGAGAGCATCTACAGCCGCATCGGGATGTCTACCGAGTGGGCCGCTGCAGTTTCTATCGCGGCCTGATAGCCGGCGTCAGCGTGGCGCGCGACGCCGATGCCTGGATCGTTCGTCAGGACCCTCTCGAGACGCTCGCGCATCTCCGGCGTCCCGTCGGCGACTATCACCTGACCGGCGTGGAGAGAGTTGCCGATGCCGACGCCGCCTCCGTGGTGGAACGAAACCCACGATGCACCGCTGGCAACGTTGAGGAGCGCGTTGAGGATCGCCCAGTCGGCGATCGCGTCGCTGCCATCGATCATCCCTTCTGTCTCGCGGAACGGCGATGCCACGCTTCCGGTATCGAGATGGTCCCGGCCGATCACGATCGGCGCAGAAATCTCTCCCGATGCGACGAGGTCGTTGATCGCGACCCCGAATCGGGCCCTCTCCCCCTGCCCGAGCCAGCAGATGCGGGCCGGCAGTCCCTGGAACGCGATCCGCTCGCGCGCAAGCGTTATCCATCGCCGCAGGTGCTCGTCTTCCGGGAACATCTCGAGAACAAGATCGTCAGTGCGATCGATGTCCCTGGGATCGCCCGAGAGTGCGACCCACCTGAACGGCCCCTTCCCCTCGCAGAAAAGCGGCCGCACATATTCGGGCACGAATCCCGGAATGTCGAATGCGTCCTTCAGGCCTGCGTCGAAGGCAACGGTCCTGATATTGTTTCCGTAGTCGAATGTTATCGCGCCGCGCTTCCGGAGCTCGAGCATCGCGGCAACATGCGTCACTGCCGAGGCGGTCGAGAGCTCCACATATCTCGCAGGATCAGATTCGCGAAGCGCTTCGGCATCGGCCAGCGGCATCCCCGCCGGGACATAGCCGTTCAGCATGTCGTGAGCGCTCGTCTGGTCCGTCACGACATCAGGCATTATGCCCCTTCCCACGATTTCGGGCAGAACGTCCGCGGCATTTCCGACAAGTCCCACCGACAGCGCCGACCCCGATGACCGCGCTTCGTCGATCCACTCGAGCGCCTCATCGAGACTCGACGTTTTCCTGTCGCAGTAGCCCGTCTCGATCCGCTTGTCCACTCGGGTTTCGTCGACCTCGATCGCCAGAACTGCCGCACCCTGCATTGTTGCAGCGAGCGGTTGCGCCCCACCCATTCCGCCGAGTCCCGCGGTGAGCACGAAGCGGCCAGCGAGCGAGCCGCCGAAGTGCTGCCGCGCGACAGCGCCGAATGTCTCATATGTGCCCTGCACGATTCCCTGGGAGCCGATGTAGATCCACGACCCCGCGGTCATCTGGCCGTACATCGTCAGTCCCGCGCGCTCGAGCTCGCGGAAATTCTCCCACGTCGCCCACCGGCCGACGAGATTGCTGTTCGCGATCAGCACCCGCGGCGCACTCTCGTGCGTTCGGAATACCGCGACCGGCTTCCCGCTCTGAATCAGCAGAGTCTCATCGTTCCCGAGTCGCCTGAGCGTCGTGACGATCGCCTCGAACGACTCCCAGTTGCGCGCCGCCTTTCCGGTGCCGCCATAAACCACGAGATCCTCGGGACGCTCGGCCACCTCTCCATCGAGGTTGTTCATCAGCATCCGCAGGGCTGCTTCCTGCTGCCATCCCTTGCACGAGATACTGGTGCCCCGAGGTGCCCGGATCATTGCCCGATGCAGCAGCGTTACGTCACTCGCCGCCAGCGCCATTTCATCCACTGCCTGTTCGAGCATCGAAGACTCCTCGGCCGATTGCATCGGCAATCGCGTTGATGTCGGGGCTCAGAACCCGGTCGTTTTCGAGCGGCGCGACGATTTCCCTTACTGAATCGTGTGCGGGACGGATACGACGGCCCGGCTTCAAGGGAGCACGGAAGTCGAGCCCCTGAGCGGCGCACATCAGCTCGATAGCGAGGACGTTCCTGACGTTGGCGATAACGCGCCTCGCCTTCCAGGCCGCGCCCATCGACATCGGCACGACGTCCTCGCGGTTACCGTCTGTCGGGATCGTATCGACTGTCGCGGGATGCGAAAGCACCTTGCATTCACTTGCCAGCGCGGCAGCGGTGACCTGCGCCATCATGAAGCCCGAGTTGATGCCTGCCTCCTTCGAGAGAAAGGCCGGCAGCCCCTGATTGAAGTCGGGATGAACGAGCCGGTCAGTGCGCCTCTCGGAGATCGTGGCGAGGTTCGTCATGACGATCGCGAGAAAGTCGAGTGCCATCCCGACCGCCTGCCCGTGGAAGTTGCCTCCGCTCAGCGTCTCACCGTTCTCGAAGACCAGTGGATTGTCAGTCGCCGCGTTGAGCTCCCGCGTCACCACGCCCTCGATCCAGTCAAGCGCGTCTTTCACCGGTCCGTGAACCTGCGGCATGCACCTGAGCGCATAGGCATCCTGCACCCGGGGATCCCCATGGCGGTGGGATTCCCTGATCTCGCTTTCCTCGAGCAGTTCGCGCAGCATCGCCGCAGACTCGGCCTGGCCCCGCTGGCCGCGCGCATCATGAATCCGCTTATCGAATGCGATGGGCGTCCCGAGCAGCGCCTCGAGCGACATCGCGCCCGCAATGTGCGCCACGCGCCAGAGCGTCAACGCATCGCTCACGGCGAGTGCCGCGACAGCGGTGTGGGCCTGCGTACCGTTGATGAGGGTAATGCCCTCCTTTGGCCCCAGGGTTACAGGAGCCAGCCCGTTCGCCGCAAGGGCTGCCGCAGCATCGTCGAACGGTCCACCGTCTTTCGACAGAGTCCCTTCGCCGATGAGTGCCAGGCCGAGCGCGGCGAGCGGCGCGAGGTCGCCGCTGGCGCCGACGCTTCCCTGTTCGGGAATCGGTGGACACAGGCCGGCGTTAAGCATTCCCGCGAGGAGATCGACGAGCTCGGGACGCGCGCCGGAATATCCCTTGGCGAGCACGTTCGCGCGCAGGAGCATCATCGCCCGCACCTCACGTTCCGGCAGAAGTGGCCCGACTCCCGCCGCATGACTGCGTACGAGGTTCACCTGGAGCTCGGCGAGCCGGTCGCGCGGAATCGCTATTTCAGAAAGCTTGCCGAACCCGGTGGAGATACCGTAAACCGCGTCGCCCTTCTCGACGATATCGGATACGACTCCGTTCGTGACCATCATCCGCTTTCGCGCGCCGGGTGCGAGTTCGACCGCCGCGCGCCTGTCGGCAACGTCGAGAACAGACTCGATGGTCAGGCTGCCCCCGTCGAGTATCACTTGCCGGGTCACTGTGCGTACGTCTGGCGGTTATAGTCGAACTTGATGTCGGGCTGCGCGTTGAGCGCGATGAAGAAGTTGAAGGAGAAGTTACCGGTCGGAGTTCGCGAGAACGCGAATATCGCCCGCCAGTCGTGAAGTGCGCGCTGGAGGGTGACGACCTGGCTGCCGAACGCGCCCTCGCGGAAGTCGTAATTGGTACCCCAGCTCGCGGACCACTTTGGCGTTATGTGGAAGGCCATCTGGGAGTTGAGGTTCTCGCGAGACGGCTGTCTTATGAAGGGCCCGCCCGAGGTGAGCGGATCGATCGGGACCGCCCCGACGGGATTTCGCTGCTGCTGCTCGACGCATGCCTCGTAATGAAACGGAAGCCCGATGAAGTTGCGGCAGGCCTCTGTGGGGTCGAACTCGATCACCTGAGCATCGCCAACCGGAGGCCGCTGGCGGGTCGAGCTGAACGTGAAGCTCGCCCGCCAGGTTTCAGTAGTCGGCATCCCGTACATCCTGTCGCGCGCGGCCACCCCCGCGACAGGCGTTGACGCGACCCGCTGCGCCTGCGCGTCATCGTCACTCGGCTCGAGCCGCTCGATTCCCGGATCGAGCTGCGGGACCGCGCGGCCGAACATCCGCGTTATCGTCCCGAATATTCCGGAGTTGCCGTTGACACTGAACGATGCGTCGATCGACGTGCGGAACGGCTTGAACTTCGACGTGTCGCTGGACACTGCGCCCTGGAAAAGCGAGTACTGCACGCCCATCCTGAAGCCGGGGAGGAGGTCCGAGTTGAAGTCGAACCCGAGATTGTCGTTGATGAATCCGGAGTTGCCAGTCGCCTTCTTGCGCTCGAAGTCGTATGAGAGTGGAGTCATCCCGACTGCGAGGAGCTTTATCTTCCGTGGCTCGGCTGTGCTCGTCGTGTCGCCGGACCTGAGCTTCGCCTCGAGCACCTGTGACAGTCCGAGGGTGATGTTGTTCGCGGCGAGGGCGCCAAGATACGATGTGGGATCGGTGTTGAGCGCCGCGAGAAACTCGCGACTCACCTCCGTCGCCGGCGCGTAGGAGTAACTGATCTGGGGCGAAATGGTGTGCCGGAATCGCGAGATGGGCCCGATGCCCGGGAACAGGCCGAAGAACGTCGGTGACGCCGACACGCCGTACGCGAGACGCTTCGACTGATTCACGTAGCGCCCGCCGGTCTGCTCAGTGCGCACCCAGTAAGACCGCGCCCCGTCAACGTTCTGGATCGAGATGCTCGGGCTCAGCTTGAGAGTCGTCGGCAGGAGCTGCGGAAGCCCGAACGATGTATTGAAATCGATCTCGGTGCTGAACGTCCGGGCGAAGATCCTGTCCGTCCTTATCGAGGGATCCTCCTGGTCGATCACCGCGATGCGAACAGGGTTGTTGTTCTCCCTGTCCGAGACGCGGATGCTGTTGCTCAGGCTGAAGCCGAAGATCTTGAGCGGAGTGTTGAATGACAGATCCGTCTGCCGCGAGTCACTGGTGAGGCGGGTGCTGTCGAGCACGCCATTGATGACGCCGAACCGGTAGGCAAACTCGCCGTTCCGGTCCACCTTGAGCCGCTCGCTGCTGGTGAGGTTGAGCGACGGAGTCCACTCCAGCCACCGTGGTCCCAGAGTTGGGGTGCTTATCGAGAAGTTCGGGAAATTCTGGGTCACTTCCTCGCGCCCCGGATACTGCGTGCGCGCGCCACCCAGGCTGAACGATGCCGGGCCGACTTTCTGCTGGTAACTGGCGCGGCTCTGGATCGTCGCGAGCGCCTGGTTCGGGTCGAATGAGTTCCGCCGCTGCAGGTCCGTGCTCGTGACGTAGTTGATGTCAGTCGTGAGACGCGACGTCTGGGAGAAGTCCTGCTGGTGTCCCCAGGAAAGGGCGGTGTTCCGTCGCCCATCCCGCTGCGACAGTCGCGAAACGGCGAAACGGCCCGTGAGGAACCTGTCCAGCCAGCGGTACCGCCATTCGCCGTTCAGCCGGACCCACCCCGGATCGCTCACGGTTCCCGATGCGCCGCTTCGCCAGTCGAGCGAAAGCTGTGCATCCATGTAGTCGCTGAAAGCGAAATAGTAGCCGACGTTGTCAACGTGCCGCCTGTACGACGGGCTGTTGCGGGCTATCTCGTTCACCCCGAATCGCGGAGTGAGAATTCCGCTGCGCCGACCCGAGCGCATGTCCTGGAAAACGAACGGGAGCCAGAAAACCGGCACGTCGCCGATGTAGAGAACAGCCGGCCGCGCGACGAGCAGGTTTCTCGACACGAGCTTTATCTGCCTGGATGCGAAGTAGTAGTGGGGTATCTCTTCGTCGCAACTGGTGATGGTTCCGCTGCGAACGAAGAAGGCAGTCTCCCTGCCCTGCGTCGTATCGCTCACGAAGCCGGCCTGCGCACCGCCGATGAACCACTGCTCCCCGCTCTCGAGCGAGGTCGATATGTTCGTTACGCTTCCCCGCCGCAGCTCGACGTTGTAGACCATTTCGCCGAGCGCGACAACGTCCGCGCTGCCCCGCGTGGGGTCGCGGAGGACGACGGTGTCGCCGCGCGCAAGCACGACCTTGGTCGAGTCGTTGTAAGTGATAGTGTCGCCGACGAGCAGCGTGAGCCCGCGAGCAACGCCGGCAGGCCCCCCTTCCATGTAGAGCGTTCGCGCGGCGGCGTCGAACCTTACCTTGACTCCCTGGTAACGCGTGACACTGTAACCCGGCCGGCTCATCAGTGCAGACATCACAGAATCGGCCTCCGCCCACTTGATGAGCGCCCTCGCGCTGTCGGCTGCCGCGCGAGCGGCTGCCGACGTGTCTCTCTGGGTGGGACCCTGGGGCCGCGGACGCCCCGTGACCTGCGCGCCGGCGGAAAAAGCCGACCCCAGAGAGACGGCGAGGACGATGCTCAGGACAATCGCCCTCACGCGTCGACTCCCAGGCGCCGTGGCTCGCGTGGCACTGTGTCCTCAGGCATTCCCGATGCCCCCCACTTCTCAGCCAGCGCCTCCTCGAGTTCCCGCTTCCTCCGCTTCCGCGTCACCATCCACGACAGCGCGACGCCGAGCTCGAACAGGATGTAGAGAGGCCCTGCCAGCGCAAAGAGTGTAGTCGGGCTCGCATCGGGGGTAATGAATGCGGAGGCAACCACGCACACGACAATCGCATGCCGGCGGAACTTCGTAAGCGTCTCCGGCTTCACGATGCCGAGTATCGAGAGCAGCAGGATGCCGATCGGCAGCTCGAAGGCGAGACCGAAGGCGAGCATCATGCTGAACGCAAACCCGAAGTACTGGGTTGCCTCGATCATCGGGGTCAGGGACGCCGACTCGAAGCCGTGGAAAAACCTCAGTGTGAACGGCAGGACGATGAAGAAGCAGAGCGCGACACCGCACAGGAACAGAAACACCATCGCGGCGAGCGTCGGGACGATCACCCTCTTCTCATGCCTGTGCAGCGCCGGGGAAAAGAAACCCCATAGCTGGTACCCGATCACGGGCGTGGCGAGCAGGAGCCCGGTAATGAGTGACGCGTTGAGGATGATCTTGAACGACGTGCCCGGATGCGTGTAAACGAGGCTTCCGTCGCGCAGGTACGGCTTCATCGGCCCGGCGAGAACACCGACAAGGTCGAGGCGCTTCTGCGAGAGAACGATGAACGATACGACTATGCCGACGATGATCGCGCCGGCGATCCAGAAAAGCCTGTGGCGCAGCTCCTCGAGATGATCGAGGAACGGCATCTCAGTGTCCGGGACTATACGCGCCTTCGCCACCCGCTCAGTTCATCACCCGCAGCCGCTCTCGTGCCAGCTCCGCTTCATCCGATGACGGATACCCGGATATCAACTCGTTGAAAATCCTGCGGGCTGCTGTCCTGCGACCCGCTGTCTGCGCCATCACTCCTCGCTTGTAGACCGCGGTCGGCGCCCGCGAAGATGCAGGGAAACGCGTCACGACACGGGAATAAGCGGAGTCGGCCGCTGCCGTCGATCCCTCAGCGGCATGCGCTTCGGCAATGTAGAAGTGCGCCTCGACCGCCAGGTCCGAATCCGGGTAACGGGCCAGGAAATCAGCGAACACCGCCCGAGCCGAACTGTTCGCGCCGCGAAGCAGCTGATCCCGACCGAGCTGGATCAGCTCGCTCGGGCCCGGCTCTGCGGCCGCGGGTGGCGATGATCGAGCGGTATCTCCCCTCGACGCCCCGGGATTCGCGGCAGCCGCGGCGGCCCGCCTGTCCATCTGCTCGCGTAGCTCGCGCATCCGCCGCTCGCTCTGCCCGGTCACCTCGAGCATCTGATTCACTTCCTGCCGCATCGACCGCGTCTCGGCCTGCGTTTCCGCGCGGAGCCTGGTGAGACGGAGATTCAGCGCGGCGACAGAATCGTTCAACGCCCTGAGTGTGCCGAGTATCTGCACGAGCTGCGTCGCGCGAACCGAATCCGACGCCGCCGCCTCGGCCCGGGTGACATTCACTGCCTCATTCACCTCGTCCAGCTGAGCGAGGGATGCGAAACATCCCGTCGACGCCAGCACGACGAGGGCGAGAGCGGCTACGCGGGCAAGATGCAACACTGCTCTCCCGTTCATCCGCCGGAGGTTATCTCGAACTCGGCTCTGCGGTTCAGCGCCCATGCTTCCTCGGTGCCGCCGGCTACGGCCGGCTGCTCCTCACCCAGAGTAAGGATCTCGACGCGGTCGTCGCTTATCCCAAGCGCCGCGAGATATCGCTTTGCCTCAGCCGCACGGCGAAGGCCGAGGGCAAGATTGTACTCATCGGAGCCGCGCTCGTCTGCGTGACCTGTTATCCGGATACGAAGGTTCGGATGGCGCAGCATGACAGTCGCCTTCGATTCGAGCGCCGATCGGGACTCGTCAGCAAGCGAAGACTGGTCGAGGTCGAAGTAGATGATGTTGGCTACGGTGTTGCGCTCGCTGGAGTTTAGCGGCGCTGTGGAAACCGGGCCGGCGGCGGGGGGGGGGGGGGCCGGCGCCTCCGCAGCATTTTGGGATTCTTCCCCCCCAGACACAAAACCGAGAAGAGCCCGCCCTCGCACGAAAAACTCCCTGTTT
>JBPCJP010000019.1:0-4354 GCA_051005175.1 Gemmatimonadaceae bacterium
GTTGAGCGCGGCATAGAAGCCGGCAGGAACCAGCATTCCGCCCACAGCCGCGAATGCGGGAAGGCCGGCCTGGCGCAGGCTCGACAGGTGGCCCTCGAGGACTTCACGCTTCAGCTCGAGGCCGACAAGGAAAAAAAACACCGCCATCAACCCGTCGTTGATCCACAGCAGCAGCGGCTTGGAAATTCCGGCTTCGCCTATCGCCACAGTGAAGTGGACATCGAACAGGGCGGCGTAGTGGCCCGCAAGCGGGGAGTTCGCGGTGATCAGGGCCAGCACGGCCGCCGCCATCAGCGTCAGTCCCCCTGCTGCCTCGAGACGCAAGAAGGTGCGGAGCGGATTCAGCGCAGCTCCCTGCGAACCACCAGTTTCAAGCCCGACCACACGTCTGTGACCGCACATACCTTGATGTCTAAGAAGCCGAGCGGGAGCGCAACTGCGCGGATGACGTCCTCCGAAATGTCCGTCGGGACCATCGCTTGTATTTTGGCTAGTTAAGCTTTAGCTTGAAATACAATAAATCAAGCTATGCCTTGATTTCACGCAATAGCCCGACGGAAACCCAGCATGAAACAAACTACCGCGTACCATCTCAGAACGCCTGCCAACTTCAGCGTCTACTTGCGCTCCCTGCGACGATCACGCGGCATGACTCAGCGCGACCTCGGCCTCAGAATCGGAGTCTCCGGTGCCCGAATCAGTGAAATAGAAAAAGACCCAGGCGGCGTAGGACTGACACAAATCCTCAAGCTTCTCCACGTACTGGGAGCAGAAGCCGTCATCGAAATCCGGAATGACCAATCCGCACCTGAGCCACGTCGCGACCCCTCGACGCCCGCCGGCGAATGGTAAGAACGAGCCCGAAACGCTCGCTCGACGTCTGGATGAACGGGGAACTGGTAGGTGCCTGGTTTCCCGCCCGTACCGGTAGCTCGTCATTCCAGTATGCAACTGAGTGGCTGGAATCGCCCCGGGTAAGAGCTCTGTCGCTTTCGTTGCCAATTCTGCCAGGCAACTCGCCACACCGGGGCCAACACGTAGACGCATGGTTCGACAACCTTCTGCCTGACAGCAGGCAGATACGGGAAAGAATCAGGAGGAAGTTCAGGACACGATCACTCCACCCGTTCGATCTCCTCGCGGCAATCGGCAGGGACTGTGCTGGCGCTGTACAGATCCTGCCCGCAGGCAGTGATCCGGGCTATACATACCATATAGATGCGGATGAGCTCACCTCGGCGAAAGTCGCCGGGATTCTTCGCGCAACAGTAGCCCCTCGCCTGCTCGCGAGCGACGACGAGAACGACTTCAGAATCTCGATTGCCGGCGCCCAGGAGAAGACGGCGTTGCTCCGCATCGGGGACCGCTGGTACCTGCCTCGTGACGCAACCCCCACGACGCATATCCTGAAGCTCCCGCTTGGCCTCGTCGGAAACGTACAGGCCGACATGAAGGATTCTGTCGAGAACGAGTGGCTGTGCCTGCATTTTCTTCGCGCCCTGGGCCTGCCGGTGCCGGATTGCGAAATCGCCCGGTTCGAAGACGAGATGGGAGTAATGAAAGCGCTGGTCGTGAAACGATTCGACCGCGAATTCGTCGAGCCCGGGCTCGAGCCGGCACAGGCATGGATCGTTCGCCTTCCTCAAGAAGACATATGCCAGGCCACAGGCACCCCGCCGGAAGACAGGTATGAAAGCGATGGAGGGCCGGGGGTTTTACAGATACTGAGCGTGCTCCAGGGCGGAATGGAAGCTCAGGCCGACTCGGCCACCTTCGCAAAGGCACAGCTCGCTTTCTGGCTGCTGGCCGCCCCGGATGGTCACGCCAAGAACTTCTCGATTTTCCTGAAGCGTGATGGCTACAGCATGACGCCGCTATACGACGTCGTTTCGGCCTGGCCGATAATCGGAAAGGGGGCGAATGAATGGCCCTACCAGCAGGCAAAACTCGCCATGGCCATTCGCGGTACCCGGCCATACAGGCACCTGAGAAAGATCTCGGTCCGCCACTGGGAGAAGCTTGCCCGGGAGACCGGCGCGCCTGAGACTTTTCGGGAAATGGTGAGCATCGTCGAGGGCTCGCACGAGGCTCTCGATCGGCTCGAAAAGCAGCTTCCGAGCGGCTTCCCGGAACATGTCTGGGACCGGGTAGCCAGTGGCGTTCGGTCACATAGCGAGCGGTTCCTGCACGTCCTTCGAGGGGCTGACGCAGATATTATATAGTAACTTTTTAATACTAAATCCCTGCTCACCGTGACTACGGAGCTTGAAGCTCACGCCGTCGCCTCCTGGTGCAGAACGCCTCGATTCTGGACTGGAGCGGAATCATCATTAGACTTGGCTTACGCCTCCAGGAGCCTGATCATCCCTTCGCCGCGACGCCCGGGGCCAACTACGCGACGACGTTCGAAGCCGACAAGCCGGTGAAAGTCAACGGAATACCTGTCGCGAAGGGCAAGTATTCCGTCTGGATGGTGGTGCGAAAGAGCGGCCAGTGGACGGTCGTTCTCGAGCCGAAAGTAAAGCTCTATCACATGTCTCCGCCTGACTCCAATGCGTCACAGGTTCGCTTCCCGGTCACCGTGAAAGCAGTGCCCTTCACCGATGTCTTGACGTGGTCGATGCCGGAGCTGACGATGTCAGGAGGAACACTCGCCATGGATTGGGAACGGGTGAGAGTGCCGATCAGGATCGAGGTCGAGCCGTCCCTGGTGACCACGATTCCGCCTGCGGAAGCCGCCCCGTACCTGGGCGAGTGGTCATTCACCGAGCAGGACTCGACAGGAAAGCCGACGAAGGTCTCACAGCTTACGGTGACGCATGAGGACGAGACACTGAAAGCGCGATGGACACCCGAGGATCCGTATTTCAGGAAGTTCGCGTTGGTACGCATCGCACCCGACTGGTTCGCGCCCGGCATCTATGACAAGGGCGAGATCTATGAGGTCCTCAAGCCCGACATGACGCTGGAGTTCTCCCGCGAGAACGGGCGCGTCGTGAGCTTCATCATCAGGGACATGGAGGACAATGTGTGGGGGATCGGAAGAGCGAAGCGCTGACTGCGCCTCCAGGTACTCACCGGCACTCGGGCGGATTGGCGACAGCGTGCCCCTCGTGAAATGCTGCGGCGCGTTCGGCAGGCGTTATCACTTTCGGCGGCTCGCCCGCGGGAGAGGAGACCGCGCGCAGGGAGCGTTCAAACCCGGGTGAGGAGAACACAACGTAGTTCGAGAGTGTGTCGGTCCCGACGTTGGTTACGGCGATGCAGGTACCCTGCGGAATGAAGATCGCCCCACCAGCTCCGACCGTATGTAGCTGCGTGCCGAGTTGAACTCGTGCCGTACCTCGCGTAAAGATGATGATCTCATCTTCGCGCATATGCCGGTGAACGCCGAGGGCTTCACCTGGCGGCAGGTGCAACATCCCCAGCACCAGACGCTGCGAGCCGGTGGTCAGCGGATCGATCTTGATGAGCAGCGGCGTACCGCCTGGCAGCAATCGCCGTTCCCCTTCCGACGCGTGAATTACCGCGGGTTGAGCGGCCTGGACACCAGGCTGTGGTGACGGGCGCCCCGATGCTGGATGGCACGCCGCGATAAACGCTAAAGCAACGAAAGCAAGTGAGCGAAGTGTATGGCTGTTCCGCTGCTCGACGGTCTGTGACATAAGGCCTCCCTGGTCAGGTAATTCCTGCCAGCGAAAAATAACGCGCGAGTGATGCGGCTCGCACGTTCCAGAAAGGATTGTTGGTTCCGCTCGTCCCGGCGGTCGGCGATGCTGTCATCGAGGGCCGTCACCACCAGCCGATCCTCTATCCAGTTGGCGCGAAGCGCTATCGCCGCGACGGCAGGCGGACGTACCTGCCGGCTCGCTGTGAGAGCAGGCACCCTGCGACAGCCTTGACCCGCCCGGTACAAGGAGCCGATCTTTGCATCGAGCGCCCGCGTGATCGCGACGGTGTTGGCGAGCCCGCGCTCGGTGAGCGGATCCGCGGTGATCGGTGGTTCCACAGCCGTGCGAGGTGGTGGCGCTCCTCCAGCTTGTGCCTGGAGTGCCGGTACGCTGGAAGAGGTGTGGCATGAGTCCATCGCCGTGGACCGACATCAACGACTGGGTAACTGTGCATCTCTTCCAGTACATCCTCGCGACGTTCACGCTGATTGGCGCGATCACGGTGCCACGCCTAGGGAGCGCGCAGCCGGGATGTCCGCAAGGGAGGCTCCCCGCATACGCGCACAACGATTACGAGAATGCGCGACCGCTCGACGAGGCGCTGGAGCGTGGGTTTCGCGGCGTTGAAGTCGACTTGTTCCTCGTCGACGGCACGCTTCAGGTCGGCCATGACCGCCGACGGG
>JBPCJP010000020.1:0-8284 GCA_051005175.1 Gemmatimonadaceae bacterium
CCGGCGGATCCTGCTGAAATGACCAGGAAAGCCGCCGCGAGTGGGATTCCCCTGGTGAGAATCAACGCGGTGCTCCGTTCGTGGGGTAAACAGAGGGCGGTTCATGAATTGCCCGCCGAGGCCACTATTATGTTCCATTCGCGGGCGCCGGGCAAGGGATTTATTGGCGCGGGATCAGCTAGCGGGGGGAGTGACCGCTTCGACCACACCTGGTGCGTGATCCGCCTTCTCCGCCAGCAGCCGGGCGACGAATCGCGAGGAACTACACTGCAACCGGTGGAAGAGCGAGATTGTTTAACGAATTTCTTCGCAACCTTCGCTCCCTTCGCGTCCTCCGCGCACAAATTAAGATGCCCCTCCGCTTCCCCTTTGCACCAGCAGCTCTCCTCGCATTCCTCGCGGCATGCTCCGGCTCCACCGGAGATATCTCCGGTCCCCCGGTAACGCCGCCGCCCGACACAGCCGCTCCACCGGTCGCGCGGGAAATGCGCGGCCTCTGGATCGCGACAGTCGCCAACATCGACTGGCCGTCCCGCAACAATCTCACTGCCGATGCGCAGCGCGCCGAGCTCGTCGACATAATGACGCGGGCGGCGGCAATGCGGATAAACACCATAGTGTTCCACGTCCGGCCGGCCGGCGATGCGCTTTATGAGTCGTCGCTCGAGCCGTGGGGAATCATGCTGACCGGGACTCAGGGTGCGAGCCCCGGATACGATCCCCTCGCCTTCGCGATCGAGGAGGCGCACAAGCGCGGGATGGAGCTTCACGCCTGGGTGAACCCGTTTCGCGCGGGCAACACCGCTGACACGCTTCGCCTGGTTTCGCCTCACATTTTCCGGGCGCGGCGCGACCTCGTGCGCGTTTACGGCGGCAACATCTGGATGGATCCGGGCGAGCCCGAAGTGCAGGACCACTCGATGCGCGTCATCGCCGACATAGTCAGCCGGTACGACATCGACGGAATCCATGCGGACGACTACTTCTACCCGTACCAGATCAACGACAACATGGGAAGGCTCGTTCCCTTCCCCGATGACGGCTCATACTCGCGGCACAGCGGCGGGCTTCCGCGCGACGACTGGCGGCGCGCCAACATCGACAGGTTTGTCGAGCGCATGTACCGGGAAGTGCACGCAATCAAGCCGACGATGAAAGTCGGGCTGTCCCCTTTCGGAATATGGCGTCCAGGGTTTCCCCCGGGCGTCACGGGCCTGGACGCATACGGGACGATATACGCGGATTCACGAAAGTGGCTTCAGCAGGGCTGGGTTGATTATCTGGCTCCGCAGCTTTACTGGGCGATAGGATCGTCCGGCCAGAGCTACCCTGCGCTCCTCGACTGGTGGATCGCGCAGAACCCGATGGGTCGCCACGTATGGCCGGGGCTCGCCGCATACCGGGTGAACGATGGAACCGCGTCTGCTTTCTCGATGCAGGAGATACCGGAGCAGATCCGGCTGACGCGGTCGCGTCCCCAGGCGTCGGGCAACATTCTCTACAACACTTCGTGGACTCTCAACCGCAACGGCGGCGCGCTGGCATCGGCGCTCGCGGGCGATCTCTACCGCAATCCTGCACTCGTTCCGTCAATGCCCTGGCTGGATGCGACTCCGCCCCTGGCGCCCTCAATTGCGGTCGTGGGGGGCCAGCTCCAGATAACCCCGGGGGCCGGCGAGGAGTCAAGGTGGTGGACTGTGCGCGCGCGAACGGCCTCAGGCTGGGCGACTCGAATCCACTTCGGCTCCGAGCGCTCGATACAACTTGACAGCTCAGTTGAGCGAGTACTCGTTCAGGCAGTGGATCGCGTGGGGAACTCGAGTGCTGCCGCGGAATGGCGGCGCTGAGTCATCAGGAGTCACCGACGAGCGGACGTCCGGGCAGTGCCATTCTCTCGTAGAAATCGTTGGTGAAGATCTGCACCACCCTCACGGCCCATTTCGCGCAGCCGGCGCTGAGGCACCGATCGGGGAACCACGGACGGCTCGCTGACACCAGCGGGCTCGGCGGGAACGCATCCTTCAGGCGAGCCTCGAGCTCCTGCTGCCGTCCCTGGCTGTCTTCCCAGCTCGCTCCGTAGCTCAGCAGCGCACTGCGCAAGCGAACGAGGCAATCCGCCTCGGCGAACGGCGTCACGTCTTCGTTGTACGGATCAGCATCAGTGACAGAGAGGGCGATCTGGTATTTCTGGAGGACCGGGGATCTCACAATCTGGGGCCATGCGTTGACGAGCAGCGCCAGCTCGTGCCTGAGATGTGAATCTTCTGAGTGGGTGACCTTCTGAAGCTCGAGATAAAGCTCGTTGATCGATGCCTCGAGAAACGCGGCGGATGAAAGCACGGCGGCAGTTATGTTCGCGCGGTACTTCCATTTCTCCTCGGGCGGGATGTCTCCGAGATCTCCCTGCTCGATCGTCGCGGCTCCCTCCGCGAAGTTGTGAGCGGAGATGATGTGGTGACGCGAAAGCCTGTCGCGGCTCCAGGTTGCGTCCTCCCCCGCGTAGCCTGCGCGGCCTCCCCTTGGCGCGCTCGTACGATCAGGCAGGGGCCGCCGGTCGATCTCGAACTCCCGCGTCTCGGTATCGTCGTTGGCCAGCCCGACCCTGCGGCGGCGATCGCCTCCCTTTATTGACATCTGCCGCCGGAGCGGTCCCACACGCGGCCGCCGACCCCGAGAAAGGCGGTGCGATACTCGGAAGGGCCAAGTGTGATCTTGAGCACGCCAAACCTGCCCTGAATACGTTCCAGTGAGTGCTCCGACGGCGGCGGGGGCCTCAATCCGAACCGCGAGCTGAAGCCCCGGAGGGTCGCCCCGCCGGTGCCGACAAGTATCTGCTCGATTCCCCTCACGGTGTCACGCACGCCTGCCGGGTTCATCGGCTCGAATCGCTCATAATGATGATCATGTCCGTTAAGGACGAGGTCGACGTTTGCGTTATAAAGGATCTCCCAGATCGGCCTCATCTCCGGATCCCCCTGCCGGTAGGCGGAGCTGAACAGCGGCCGGTGGAAATATGCGACCGTGCAGAGCTTGTCGTTCGCGGCGAGATCCTTCTTCAGCCACTCTTCCTGCGCTGTGATTTCGTCTCGCCCCCCCTCGGCGGCCAACTCGCTGTTGAGGACGACCGCGTGCCAGTCGCCGATCTGGTAGCTGTAGTAACCCTTGAACGGCTCGCCGGCCCGCCGCCCGAAGTAGCGGTAGTAGGGCGCGCCTCGTCCCGACTGCCAGTCGTGATTGCCGATGGCGGGGCGCACGAGCTTCATGATTCCCTTCTTCGGGTCGCCCCACGAAGGCGTGAAGCACCGGCGGAGCTGCCTGTCAGTGGCCACAGGATAGGCGTGATCGCCGAGCGTGAATACCACCGTCTCGACATTCGCCGCCGCGTTCTCCTTGAGGACGCTGTCGACGAGCCGGGCGGTGCCTTCGTCGCCGATGTTGCCGCAGTCGGCGATGTCGCCGGCGCCGATCAGCACCGCCGCGCCGGCAAGCGCGATGTAGCGCGCCGCCGCGTCGCCCGGTGGTGGCGAGGTCTGCAACCCGAAATTGCACCCGTTGCAGCCGAGCGCAAAGATCGGAACTCCGATCCACCAGAGAATGTTGTTTCTAGCGTTCATTCAGTCCTTGTCCGCAGTAGTCAGCAGTCAGCGTTCGCAGTACGTCCGCAGTCCGCAGTCAGTCGCGACATGCTAGAACGCAAATCCGAGGCTCGTAATCCATCTCCTCTCAGGGTTGTCGGTTGCGATCACGGTGAGGTTTGTTCCGGGGTTTATTACGCCGATCCAGACTCCGCCTCCGCTCCCGCGATGCCATCCTCCGGGTGATTCCCCGTCGAAATACACCCGCGCGACATCCGTGAATCCGAGCGCCCCGACATCGAGTGGAAAGACAAGCGGAAACTTCGCGATCGGAAGCCGGATCTCAGCGGTTCCGTACAGCGATGCATCTCCAGCGTAGCGCTGCCTCCGCTCGGTGCGGAGTGAACTCGACCCGCCGATGAATGCCGCGTCGAACCACGGGAAGTCTCCGAACAGCTTCTGCCCTCCCGCCCGGAGTGCAATTACCGGGCGGGTCAGAACGGGAACAGTGAGATATCCCGTCGCCACGGCGGCGAGGTTCTGATAATTCCTCTCGACATCCCACATCGATGGGAACACGCTGCCAGTAAACTCGAATGTTCCCCAGAGCGGCGGGCTGACGGGCCCCTTGAAGCCAATGCCGCCCTTGTTTCTGCCGGTGTCGGCGGCCATGCGAGTGTCGTGGAAGAGGCGCACCTGCGCTCCCGCCTGTCCGAATCTGCGGAATCCATATGGCCTCGCCTCGGCGATGAAACGTGATGCGCTGCTGTCAGCGACTGTATACATCACTACAGGGCCGACCGAGACATCGCTCCTCGGCCCGAACTGGTATCCGAACGACGGATTGAAGAGGTATTGAGTCTGGTTCACGCGGTAGTACTTCGAGTCAGCATCGGGAAGTGGTGTGCTGCCTGGCAGCGGGCAGACACCGCAGGGAGCAGCGATCGGTGTCAGTACCTGATTTCCGAATCCGCGAAAATCCGCGACCGCGATCTGCGACATCCGGGTCTCGGTCGACCAGTGGAAACCTGTGCTCTCGAATCTGTTGTCAGTCTCGAAGCCGATTTCGAAGCCCGGGACGCCGGTTGAATACGCGACGTCCAGCGATTGCATGCTGGCGTGTGGCGCTTTTCTGAACGCGTACTTCGTGCGCGTTACGCCGATTTTCGGAGTGAAGCCGAGGCCGTAACCGCTCCTGAATCCGATGGTCGGGCCGATTCGCGTCCCACGGTCTCGCGATGCTTCGACTTCCATGCTGTAGATGCGGAGCACCGGCACCCTGTTGAAGGGAAGCGCGGAATCTGTGTCCTCTTCCACCGGCTCGCCGACTTCGTACTCGATGCCTGAGACTTTTCCATTGTCGTAAAGGCGCGTCGGGTTTGCCCGTCCGCCCACTGTCGAATTATCCGTCAGCCGGTTGTCGCCGTTTCCGCCGATGATTCGCACGGTAATTCTCGACTGGGCGTTTCCAGTTACCGTTGCGTCGTCGTCGCCGTCATGCAGATAGAGCCTTATCTCCTGCGTTTCGTCTGCGTTGAACCGCCGGGTGTAGTAGGGAGCCTTGTCCTTTTCACGAAGTGTTATCGTGACAAAACCCTCACCTCGGATAACAGTGGCGGTCTCATCAGCGTCTGTCGCGTGGAGGTCGACAATGCCCGCCATGTAGGCGTAGTAGTCGTCAGCCCCATCCTGAAGCGCATCGCGCCTCGCACGAAGCTTGGCCAGGATCCCGCGGCTTTCCTCGGCGAATTCCGGCGGCTGCCGCGCCATTGCCGCCGCAAGAACGTCGTCAGTGACAGCCGCCTTCACATCGGCGACAGCGGAGTCCCACGCAGTCTTCTCGAGGCCGTTAAGAAGACGCCGCTCGAACTCGACACCATTATCGAATAGATCCTGGGGCCGCGGGAACGTGTTCTCGAACCGCACAAGGGTTGGCGATGCGCTGCGGGCCAGCCCGATCAGGAAGCCCTCGTAGTCGATGAACGCCTTGTCACGGTCGCGCGGGATCGGCTCCCACAGCCCGTCGTCCTCGAAACGCGCCCACTTCCACTGCCCCGCATGCCTGTCGTTGTCGTTGAGCAGAATGTCGACAAGCACGGCTCTAAGAAAAGTGCGCGGATTCACCAGATCGTCGGGACTCTTGTTGATGCGCTTGAGCAGATCGTCACTGTTCTCGATCTTGTCAGCGCCCGCGAATGCGGCAGTTGGCGGATCGTCTTTATCGTCGGGAGTTTCCTCGATCGCGCCGAGCACGCCGGCAAATTCCTCCCGGAATTCTCCAAGGGCGGGGTCGTCCGGCATCGCGACGAGCACTGACGGCGCGTGAAGGAGTCCGACTGCCTTGAGGATCGGCGAGGCGGAGAGAGGGGCGGTTGGAAGTGATGCGCTTCGCGCGTCCATCACCAAGCTCAAGATGAGTGTTCCCCTGAAGCTGTCCGGCAGGTCGAGCAGCGCCTTGTACACGGGTCTGAAGACCCACTCCTTCCCGTCCGCACCATCGAACTTCAGCGAGCGCGTCTGCTTTCCGCCTCCGGTCTCGGTCGGCTTGAGCCCGCCGGCAAAGTCAGCGAGGTCGACCACCGGCACCTTGACCGGAGTCGACCATACATCGCGGTAATTGTCGCCGAAGAGAAAGCGGTGAAATGGCCCCTTGTCGTACTTCTCGTACGGAACGAGCGTGACGCTGTCCTTCGATCGAACCGGTGGGAGGGTCTGCCCCGCGGTCAGCGAAGGCGTAAACGAAACTCCAGCCATCAGTGCGGCGCCCGCTGCAGTCAGCGCGCGACGTGAGAAACTCATCTGTGACTTCTCCGAATTGTAGTCAGTTTGATGATGCCGGCGCCGGCACCGCCTGCACGGTATCGATTTCGCCTGCACCGGTTCCGGCTACCCCGGTTTCGCCTGTCAGGTTCTGCCAGGAATAGAGAGTGATGTCGGCCGGCCGCGAGACACTCTCGTCACTCACTATCAGGATTCCGTCGCGGGTTATGGCCACTCCTTCCGGCTGCTGCGGATTTCCCGGCAATGGAAACGACCTCACCACGTTGCCCGACGGCGTCAGCTCTATCAGTGCCTTCTCCGGACCGGTGATCAGAATGTAATTACCCGTTCGCGGATCTATTGTGATGTCCGACGGGCTCAACGTTTTCCAGTCATTCGATCCGATCGCGTCAGCGAGCGGAATGTTCACCATCGACACCGAAGCCTCGCCGCCGCCCTGCCTGAGCCAGCGGTAAATCCTCAGCTGGTTCCGCTCGCTCCGCTTGTCGATTCGCTTGCACGAGAGGAGGAAGGCGCCAGTCACCGGCTCGATCTCGAGTCCCTCGAACTCGCAATCCTTTCCCAGCTTCGTGTCGATCATAGTGAAAGGGACGTTGGCGCGGTCCTCTCCCTCCCGGAACTGATAAATCCTGCCGTTGCTGGTGAGGAGGTAGAGCTCGATTCCGGACACAGCGATCGCCTCGAAATCGGCTCTGACGTTGCCCTCGAGTGAAAACCACTTCTGAATCACCCCACGCAGGGGATCGATGACGAACACGCGGCCGCGCTCGTCGTTGTGCGCCACTATTCGCCCGTCGTCAAGGAGCGCGATGCCGGAGATCTCACTCAGAACGTCGGGGAGGAGCCACTTCGCCACCGGCTCCGCTTCGCCTGCGGAGCCAGCGGAGGCAATCCGCTTCCTGACTTCCTGTTCCCTCGCCTCGAGTGAAGGCTTTTCCGCCGATGCGCCGGACCGGCAAGCCGCGACGAATGCAACGATGATCAAGCCGAGGAGTCTCACCCCGCGGGCCATCATGTCTTCAGCCCGACCTGTTCCTCCACCGACTCGCGGCTCTCGAGGTCGGCCGACTCGATTCTGTCGCCAGCCTCGTCGCGAACCGCGGTGAGAAACTCGTCGCGCGAAACGAGTTTCTTCAGCTTCACAAGGTAGTAGATCTCCGACGGCTTTCCGGTGTGAGTGACGACCTCGTCAAGCCGCCACCGCTTTGCATGCCTGTCGAGCACCCGCTCAACGAGCTCCTGCGCGTCACCAACGTGGTCGCTCATGAGCGACAGCACGCTCGTGTACCGCGGCTTTTTCTGGTCCGCCCCGCCGAGCGCTTCACTCACCCGCTCGAAGCGCTTGGCCAGCTTGCTCGCATCCCTCGGCGTGAGCGAAAGCACAAGATCACGGTCGGGAACCGCATCGTACTCGCTGGTCATCGCAAGGCTGTTGAGCGGCCCGGACCAGCGCGAAGCCGCGGTCGGCGTAAGGACATTGCGGCCATAATCGGAACGCCACGTCCACATCATCACGAAGTTGAAGACGATCGTGAGCACAGCTCCTACTGCGAGCGTTTGAACTCCGGCAGCGAATCCGACCGCGATCGCGAGAAAGATGTAAACGACATCCCGCGTATCTCGCAGGTTCGCCCTGAAGCGAACTGCCGCCACGACGCCGGCGAGGGAGAACGCAAGGGCAAGGCTGTCGCGAACTATCAGAACTATGCCGGCCACCACCAGTGGCAGGATGATCAGCGTCTGGACAACTGCCTGACTGTGTCCGGGAACGTGCCGCGCGGCCATGTAGACCCATGACACCGGCATCATCAGAAGCATTGTGCCGACGAGAATCAGCGCCGTGGTGAGGAAAATGCCGGCCAGCGACGTCTCATCGATCCCGCCAGCGCCGACCGTGGCTGCGGGAGCACCGCTCAGAGCATCCTGAA
>JBPCJP010000021.1:0-16244 GCA_051005175.1 Gemmatimonadaceae bacterium
GTTCAGGCCAAGGAGGTCGGGCAGCACCAGCACCTGACCGTCGCAATGCGGTCCCGCGCCGATGCCGATCGTGGGGATCGAAATCGCTTCTCCGATTCTCTGAGCCAGGTCGGCCGGAATCAGCTCGAGCACGAGTGAGAACGCGCCAGCATCCTCCAGAGCCCGGGCCTGATCGATCATCCTATCGGCATCGGTCTGTTCCCTCCCCTGCACTCTCATCCCCATCGTTCGCACCGATTGCGGGGTGAACCCGAGATGCGCCATTACAGGGATGCCGATCGTAGTGAGACGCCTGAGGGTGCTCACTATTTCGTCGCCTCCCCCCTCCAGCTTTACAGCATCCGCCTCAGTCTGCTGGATCAGCTTGCCGGCGTTGAGGAGCGCGGATTCCTCGCTTGCCTGATACGACATGAAAGGCATGTCAACCACTAGGAGGGCGCGCTTCACTCCGCGACGTACCGCCTGACCGTGATAGATCATGTGGTCGAGCGTCACGGAAAGAGTTGTCTCGAATCCGGCCACGACGTTGCCGAGGGAATCTCCGACGAGCACGATATCTACAGACGCCGAGTCGACGATCTTCGCGAACAGCACGTCGTACGCAGTCACTACGACGAGCTTCCGGCCGTCGCGCTTTGCCCGCAGGACATCGCGGATGGTGATCCTCTTCACCGCTTCGGCGGCGTCAGCCATTTATCAAGCCTCTCAGCTGGAGATCGCGCGACGTGAGCGGCGCGGCAAGCAATGTACCGGGTTCGCGGCTAGTCGCCACGGGTCATTCGATTCCAGGGGGTGATTCTCAACTGTCGAGCGCCGCTCGCAGGGCTCTCGCCAGGGAGATTGCGTGACCGATGTCGGCGTCTGCGGCACGGACTATCGCGCTGCCTACCACGACGCCGTCGGCGACCCCGGCAACCGCTTTGGCCTGCGCCGGGCTGGAGATGCCGAACCCGACACAGATCGGAAGCGAGGTAGCGGCCCTGAGACGCGACGCGGTTTGCTCGATATCAGGCGGCATGTCGGACCTTGTCCCGGTGACGCCGAGCCGGCTGATGAGGTAGACGAACCCTGACCCATTGAGCCCAACCTCACGCATTCGCTCGACCGGAGTGGTCGGTGCCACGAGCCGGATGAAAGCCAGTCCGCTCGATCCAAGCCACGACTCCCGCTCCGCGTCAGCGCCCACTGGCAGGTCAGTCACGAGAATCCCGTCGCAACCCGCATTTCGGCTGCGCTCGAGCACATCGGTTCCACCAGAGAGCAGCGGGTTGAGGTATGTGAAAAGCACGACCGGGATTCCAAGAGACGCGCGTGAGACGAGGTCGAGCACGCGGTCGAGGTTCATGCCCTGCTCGATGGCGCGCTGCGAGCTCGCCTGGATCACGGGGCCGTCCGCTATCGGATCGGAGAACGGCACTCCCACCTCGACGATGTCGGCACCGGCGTCCTCGAGCCCGCGCAGGAGGTCGATCGACCGCGCCACATCGGGATGGCCGGCGGTGGCGTAGCAGACGAGCGCCTTCCGTCCGGAGGATGCGAGGAAAACGAACTTCTGGTCTATCCGGTCAGACGAAATAGTCGCCAACGTTGATGCCATACCGTGCAGGATCCGCAGTCTTGATGATCGTGCGGGGATACTCGCCGGTCGCATCCGGCTCCGCAAGGTCGGCTTCGGGAGCAGGATGCAGCATGTTGCCGTTCGCATCGCTGACTATCCGCACTATTGGTCGCGAGAGCGCATCGGCGCGCGGATTTGCCGCCTGCACGACGGCAAGCTCGAAGGTGTCGAGAACCACGAGCGTGCCCACCGGATAGATGCCAAGGAGGTTTATGAAGGCTTTCACGACGATCTGGTCCATTCCCCGCTGGGGGTTGTCGCGCATCTCCTGGAGGACAGCGGATGGCGGGTACGGCGTCGACTGGTATGCGCGTCTCGTCGTTGCGGCATCGTACCCATCGGCGACCGCCACGATCTTGCTCGTCATGCTCATGCTGCGCGGACGTACTGACTTCGGATAACCCGAGAGATCGGCGCGCATGTGATGCTCGTAAGCCACGGTCATGGCGCGGTATGAGAGCTCCTCCTGCTGGCCGCGCAGCTGGAACAGCACGAGCACGCCGAGCCACGGGTGAGACGCGATCTGCCGCCATTCCTCCTCCGACAGCTGCTCGGATTTCTGAAGGTATCCCAGTGGCACTCGCGACTTGCCGATGTCGTGCATCAGCGCCGATAGCCCGAGCTCGAACAGCTGAAGTTTCGTCATCCCGAGGCGACGCCCCAGCGCAACCGCGAAGATGCAGACATTCACGCTGTGAGTGAACGTGTACTCGTCGTAGTCACGGATCGCGGTGAGACCGATGAGCGAGGTCTCCTCGTTCAGGATCTGGTCGACGATTCCCTGCACCACCCGCTTTATCTTCTTGATGCTCGGTGTGCGACCCATCCGCACAGAGTTGATGACGTCGCGAGTGACCGCGACGGAGTGAGTGTAGGTTCGCGTCGCCGCCTGCTTTGCATGCTCGGCGTACTCGCGGTCTGAATCGTCGTCTACCGGCGGCCCGAGCTCGATGGCGGGAACCCTGGTTTGCTCGAGATGTGCGGCGATCTCCATGAAGCGCTCATCGGGGTCAAGCTGGGTCGGCGAATCGAGGAGAGACAGTATCACCAGCCACTCCCGCGCAGTAGCCTCTGGATGAACGCGCAGTGCACCAACACCCGCCGCCCTGCAGAGTCGGAGGAGATAGCCGAAGCTCGCGTAGTTCGTGAGATCGAGCCGCAAGCGTGTCGCATTGATGAAGAGGAACTCCCCCGAAAGGCGAAGCTCCAGCTCGCGTTCGCGCTCTATGATGTCCTGCGAGATTGCGATGAGCTCGGAAAGACTCTTCTGAACTGCCACGTGCTCGACCGGATATAGCTTTATCGCCCGGAACGTTCCGTACAGCGACACGATGAAATCCCGCCCGCGCTTGCGGACGTACGATGCCGATGCCTGATCCGCCGGCGCTGGCGGTGCCTCCGAGCGGAGCGGGTCAGCCACGTACGGCTCTGCTGACCGCGTTGCGGACCACAGCGTCCTTGTCCGAAAGGCCTTTCTGGAGCGCGGACATTGCCACGTCGCTGCCGATTTTGCCGAGCGCCATTGCGGCACAAGCTCGTATCTCACCGTCCTCCCGCCTGCCGAGGATTCGCCGGCTGCCGAGGATCTCAGTCAGGAGCGGCACACCCTCATCGCCGCAGATCGCGCCGTAGCTCTCGAAGAAGGCCATTTTTTCGGCGAGGGTGCTCTCCCTCAATTCGCGAGTCCGGAGATGAGATTCAATGGCCTGGAGCGCCCCCCGGTGATTCCGCGAACCCAGCACACGCACCGTGGCGATCCGGATGTCGGGGTCGTCGTCGAACAGTGCCCGCTCGAGAACCTGCATCGCGCCCGGAGAACCGATCTCTGACAGCGCCGCGACGCCCGCGAGACGCATCTCCGGATCGCCGCTGGAGATCACCCCAGCCAGGGCCGATACTGCGGCGCTGGTCCGCATTGCCCCGGCACGCCGGATTGCCTCGAATGCGACGATCGGATCCGCCGCCCCGATCAGGCGAACCAGCTCCGCAGTGTGTGCCGCGGCAAGCGCCGACCCCGCACTCTCGAGCAGGGCGCGCAGCTCGGCGTTCCTGCTCCTGCCGATCCATGATAGAACTGTCTCCAGTGCGCCCGGCTTTAGCTGCCCGAGAAGCTCGTGAAGGTCGGTCTGCGGCGGGCGGAGCGGCGTTTCCTCGAGTGCGTGAAGCAGCTGCTCCAGTGCCTCCTTGTCGCTCAGCCTATCGACGAGCTCGATCAGGCGCTGCCGCTGGGTGGGAATTATCGCGGTCGCTCGCGTTGAAGTTTTTGTCGCCTCCCGGATGAGGAACGCCGCTGTGCTGAACTGTCCCACGGACAGGAACAGGAGGAACAGGTTGTCGAGGATTCCGGAAATCTCCTCCCGCACAGTGGGATCTGTCTCGAGCTCGTACGTGTCGAGGAGCGAGGCGACGACCTGACCGCGGAGATCCGTCCCGAAATCACGGCGGATCTCGCTCTGCAGGTATTCGATCTCGCCGTCGTCGAGGAAGTAGAGCGTCGAGTCGTATTCGTCCATGCGCGCCATAGACGATGACGCGAGCTCCTGAGCATCGTTCTCCACCTCACCCGGAGAGACAACCTTCTCGCGATGCTCTCCGAGTGTCCCCTCGAATGAACCTCCGTTGGCAACGGCAAGATCGATATACCGGTACTGGAGCCGCGTGAAGTCGTGCTCCCAGAGAAACGTCAGCAGGTCGTCATCGTTCGCGGACGCAAGACGCGAACGCTGCATCAGCGTGAGAAGCACGAAAAGCTCGCTCTCCTCGAAGCCCTGGTGAAAGACGAGTTCCCTGATGCCGTCCTTGTACAACATCCATGGGATGCTGTCGGAAGTGCGCCCGGGCTCTTCGAGTACGGGGTGGCCGCACCACTCCAACTCACTGTCGGTGATCCGGATCACTATCGAGTCCGTTTCGTTCCAGGCCCGCGCGAAGGCGCTCCGCACCACGTCGACTGCGCGGGTGTGCATCGGATTGTTCGGGAGATAGAGCTGATGCGCGCGCAACGCCTTCTCGAAGGAGCGCATGAGGTCGACGATGACAGCGATGTCGAATGGCGGCTCCTCCCGATCGAGCTCAGCGTCGGGCACGATCTGCGTGCTCATGCGTCGAGCAGCCCCATCTCGGCGACCTGGCTCATGTCCTTGTCACCGCGCCCGCTCAGGCAGACGAGGACGATGTCGTCACTGCTCCATTGAGATGTCGCGCCGGCGACCCACGCGAGTGCGTGAGAGGTCTCCAGTGCCGGGATGATTCCCTCGAGACGGCTCAGCATCGCAAAGCCGCGAAGAGCGTCATCGTCGGAAACGGCCACATACTCTGCCCGCCCGGAATCTTTCAGGTAGGCGTGCTCCGGTCCCACGCCGGGATAGTCGAGTCCGGCCGAAATCGAGTGAGCGGGCTGGACCTGCCCGGCGTCGTCCTGGAGGAGGTAGCTGAATGTGCCATGCAGCACGCCCGGCCGCCCTCTCGAGAGAGATGCAGAATGGTCGCCGGCATCCGGGCCGCGACCGGCCGCCTCAACGCCAATGAGCCTGACACCGGCGTCTTCCTCAAAGGCATGAAAGATTCCGATAGCATTTGATCCGCCGCCGACACACGCGACAACCGCCGTCGGCAATCGGCCGGCGGAGGCGAGGACCTGCGACCGCGCTTCGCGGCCGATCACCGACTGAAATTCGCGCACCATCCGCGGATATGGAGCGGGTCCGACAACCGAGCCGATGATGTAATAGCTGTCACCGACGTTCGTCACCCAGTCTCTTATTGCTTCACTCGTCGCGTCCTTGAGAGTACGCGTCCCCGACGTCACCGGGACCACCGTCGCACCCATGAGCTTCATGCGATAAACGTTGAGGGCCTGGCGCCGGATATCCTCCTCGCCCATGTACACGGTACAGTCGAGACCGAATCTCGCGCACACGGTGGCCGTTGCAACGCCATGCTGCCCGGCGCCGGTCTCCGCGATTATCCGGCGCTTTCCCATCCGCATTGCCAGAAGCGCCTGGCCAACCGTGTTGTTGATCTTGTGAGCGCCAGTGTGGTTCAGGTCCTCGCGCTTGAGGTAGACATCGCATCCGGCAACGGCCGAAAAGCGTGGCGCGGTGCTGAGTGGGGACGGCCTTCCCACGTAAGTCGAGAGCATCTCGTCGACTTCGTGAAGAAATGCGCGGTCGGTGATGGCCGCTGCAAACGCCGCATCGAGCTCGTCGAGTGCGGGAATTAAAGTTTCCGGGACATACCTGCCCCCGAACAGACCGAACCTGTCGCCTGCAGCAGCTTTACTCATCTCACTCTTGTTTACGCGACTGTGAACCAGCTCATACTATAGACGCGGAACGTACCGCCTTGGCAAAAGCCTTCATCAGCGCGGGGTCCTTTATGCCCGGGGCCGACTCAACTCCTGACGACACGTCTACCATCATCGGGGCGAGGATCCGCACTGCCCCGCCGACGTTTCCGGGATCGAGACCGCCCGCGACGATCAGCTCAGACCTGGCCTTTATCGCGTCGCCGAGAGATTTAGTTGCATGCCAATCGAACGGGATGCCGGTGCCACCCGAGGTTCCGGCAATGCTCGTATCAAGCAGGATTGCATCGACCGCATCGGCGAGCGGCTCCCAGTCCCCGAAGTCCCCCGGCTGGGCGACGTCAACCGGCAAGAGCCCCCACAGCTCTCCGTCGAAGCTGTCCCGCAGCTCTGAAAGCTCCCCATCGGAAAACTTTCCATGCAGCTGCATTATCTCAACGCCCGCCTGGCTTGCATCCCGCAGGAGCTTCCCCACCGCTCCGGGCCTGAACACCCCCACCCGTCTCAGCGCCGGAGACGCGGCGAAGATCTCGCTCGCTCGACCGGTCTGAACGCGGCGCGGACTTTCCGTGAGCACGACGCCGATGTGAGATGCGCCGACCTCACCGGCGACGACCGCATCCTCGGGACGGGTGATGCCGCAGAACTTTATCCTCGTCATGTGACCCGGCTGCGGGCTGTTTTCCTTATGCCGGCAAGGGAGCTCACTGCCTCCGACGGGTCTGCCGCCGCGGATAGAAACGAGCCGGCCAGCAGGGCGTCGGCCCCGGCGCGCGCGGCGTTCTCGGCCCCCACGCGGGTGGAGTAGCCGCTTTCCGCCACTGCTAAGCATCCGGCAGGAACAAGGGGCAGGAGTCGCTCGACCGTGGCCATGTCGATCTCGAGAGTCTCGAGGTTTCGATTGTTGACCCCGATTATCGTCGCGCCGGCATCGAGTGATCTCGCAAGCTCGGTTTCGTCCCTTATCTCGAAAAGGATGTCGAGACCAAGATCCCGCGCCTCGCGCGTCAGCAGGGAAAGCCGGTCAGGCCTGATCGCCCGAACTATCAGCAGAACCGCCGAAGCACCGAAGCGGCGTGCATCGGCGAGCTGTGACTCGAGTACGAGAAAGTCCTTCCGCAGCACTGGCAGCGCTGTTACCTGCCTGACAGCAGCGATGTCGGCGAGGCTTCCACCAAACCGCGACGGCTCGGTAAGCACCGAGATTGCCGACGCGCCACCCGCTTCGTATTCCTGCGCCTGGCGTGCAGGGTTCAGCCGGGGATTGATCGCCCCGCGGGACGGCGACATGCGCTTTACTTCGGCGATTATCGCGAGGTTCTCCCCACCCATAGCGCTCTGGAACGACGCCGGCGAACCCACCGCTGCATCGGCCGCGAGCTCCGCCTCGGCACCGGCCCGGATACGCGCCGACGCTACAAGCTCGCCAAGTGTCCCTGATGGCTCTGCCCACTCCGAATCTTCTTGCGTTTCGGGAGTTGTTCGGCTAATCTTTGAATTCGGCAAATGTTCGGTGTCCGCTTCGAGCAGGAACCTCAATAACGGGAAAGATATGTCGCTAACGAAACGACAGCGTGAGATCCTCTCCTACCTGACCGACTACTCGGGCGACAACGGCTACGCGCCGAGCTTCGAGGAAATCGCTGAGCGGTTCGGGTACAGCTCTCTCGCAACAGTGCACGAGCATCTCAGCAACCTGGAGCGAAAGAACTACATCAAGCGTGAGTATAACGAGAGCCGCGCGATCGAGGTGCTTCCGTCAGACATCTATCCCCGGGCGCTGCAGCTTCCCCTGGCGGGTTCTGTAGCGGCCGGCATGCCGATCGAAGCGATCCAGTCACAGGAGATGATATCGGTCCCCGAGGACTTTGTACGGAAGGGGGGAAACCACTACGTCCTTCGCGTGCGCGGGAACTCGATGATCGACGAACAGATCAGGGACGGCGATTTCGTCATCGTCAACGAACGGCAAAGCGCTGACAACGGGGAAATGGTGATCGCCCTCGTCGACGGCAACTCGGCCACCGTCAAGAAGCTCTATCGCGAAAAGGATGGCCGGATCCGCCTCCAGCCCGCGAACGAGGCAATGGCGCCGATCTACGTTCATGAGAACGACATTTCCATTCAGGGGATCGTCGTCGGAGTACTGCGGCGCTGCTAGGAGGCTGGTGAGCAGGCGGCGCGGAGTTTCTCCAGCGCCGCCCATCCCTTTCCCTCGTCGAGCGCCAGCCGTGCGGCGCTGACACCGTCAGTGAAGTCCCGGACTTTCCCGCTGACGTGAATTGCTGCGGCCGCGTTGAGAATCACCGCGGCACGCGCAGCCACAGTTCCCCCGCCCTGCAGGATCGCGGTGATGATTCGAGCGTTGTCCGCAGGGTCTCCCCCTGCAAGCTCCGCCTGGTCGGTCGCTGCGAGGCCGTAGTCCGCCGGGTCGATTGTCCACTCGGACATCGACCCACCTCGAATCTCGACAACGCGAGTAATCCCGAGCGGAGAGATCTCGTCGAGACCTGGCTCGCCGTGAACAACCATCGCATGAACGCTTCCGAGCTCGGCGAGTGCGCCGGCAAGGATTGGCACCCGGTAGGAATCAGCTACACCGACCACCTGCCGGGTCGCGCCGGCTGGATTGGCGAGAGGTCCGACGATGTTCATGACGGTCGGGATGCCGAGCTCCCGCCTGATCGGCCCGACGTGGCGCATGGCCGGGTGCATCAGTGGCGCGTACATGAAGACGATCCCTGCAGAGTCGAGGGCGCGCGCCATCACGGGGAGAGTTGACTCGATAGCGACTCCGAGCGCTTCGAGGACATCGGCGCTGCCGCAGCGCGAAGTGAACGACCTGTTGCCGTGTTTTGCGACGCGCACTCCCGCGCCGGCCGCAACGAAAGCAGCGGCCGTGGAGATGTTGAAGGTCGGCACGGCTCCTCCGCCGGTGCCGCACGTGTCGACGAGATCACCGGGATCGTCGACTGGCAACCTTATCATCACTTCGCGAAGCGCGCGGACGACTCCGGCAACGATCTCCGCTGTTTCCCCCTTCACACGAAGGCCCGCGAGCATTGCGGCAATCTGCACGGCGGTCGCCTCGCCACGCATTATCACGCCGAACGCCGCCGCCGCATCCTCTGCCGACAGCGGCTGGTGGTGCGCGAGCATCGTTATTGCGCCTTGAAGCGCCGACTGGGGTTGAGGGGCGGTCACGTCAATCAAGCTGGAGAATGGAGCGCCGCACGGATCTTTTCTATCACTTGTGCCGGATCCGCGTTGCCTTGATGCTCCAGCGCACGCTCGATCTGGTAGACCTTATCAGAGTGGGCGCGCGCGGCTTCCGCCTGTGAGTGAAGCTCTACGTGGGCCTCCTCCAGCCGCCCGACTGCCTGGGCAATCTGGTCCTCGACGGCTGACAGGCGCTCCGTTCGTCGCTGCAGTTCGTCAATGACCTGCGCAAGCATTCGCTCGAGCTCGGCGATTCGCGCAGCTTCTCTCTCACCGGGCGCCGCTGTGGCGCTTCTGGCATCCTCGAGCTCTGCCTTGAGCTGTTTGAGTGCGTGGTTGTACTCACCGTGAATGTTCCGGGTAAGCTCCTCGAGCGCCCGGACAGCCTCGAACCTCGCGTCATGCTCCGCCATTCTCTCGAACGCCAGTGAGAAGAGATCGAATGCGGGCGAGAGCCGCTCGCTGATCCGTGGTCCGAAACGCCGCCTGGGCTCGTAAAGCGCGATGAAGCCGGCCAGCTCGCCGTCGAGATTCAATCCCCGCACCGACAGTATCCCCCCCTGCGCCGGTGGCGTCACCCCGAGAAGCTTCATGTAGTCGTCCGACTCCGCCCCGAAGTCAGCCATCGCCGAGCCCATGTTGAGGGCGCGGCGGATAGGCGCAGGCAGATGGTCGATGGCAACGGTGAGTGGGGTCCGCGAGACGACATCCCCTGACGCGTTGAGGCGCTCGGTTATGAGCTGGCGCCGCGAATCACATATGAAGAGAGCCAGCTGAGCCGAGCGCTCGACGTCCATCACTTCGTGATGAAGCAGCGTCAGCGCCGCATCCGGGTCGCGCGCCGCGGAGAGTACCGTGGCCAGAGTAGCTAGAGTTCGAGGTGCCATTGTGTCCGTTTGAGGGCGCGCTACCGAGTTTGGCTTTGGCTACTATGAAAGTCAACGTGCTTGTAGCGAGTCAGCTCGGTGAATTCTCCTGCTTTGCGGATTGAGTACCCTTGCAACTGAGGTCTATTAGTAGCGTTGGGCTACTATACATCGCCGTGGTGCGGAAGAACAAAGCAATGGGGGGGAGACCGGTGAGACCGGTGAGGAAAACCTGGGGTTAACAAAAACCCAGGGGAAGTGGTCTTCTTGTTGGTCACTGGTCTCCCCCCATTGCTTTTGGGAAAACCAGAAGATGCACCATTGCCCGTCCCGGCGCGGTGTCACCGTCAACGCCTCTCTCCTCGGTCCTCACTTAATCGTAGATCCTCGGTTGTAGCGAGTCATGAGACCGCAAGGGTCCTCAGTTCTGAGTCGCAACCAGGCAATGTGTTTGCTGGGTGTCTGGCGTCGCGATAATTTGCGCAATGGAATCGCGAACGCTGCAGCTCGTTCTCCAATATGACGGAGCGGGGTTCGCCGGGTGGCAACGGCAGCCCGATACAAGAACCGTTCAGGGGGTGCTCGAGGAAGCGATGCAGCGGCTTTGCGAAACTCCTGTAAATGTGCTCGGCGCCGGCAGAACCGATGCCGGTGTGCATGCGCTGGGGCAGGCCGCCGGGGTCCGTGTAGGCGAACGGTGGAGTCCCGCGGTGCTGATGCGCGCGCTCAACGCCGTTCTTCCCCGCGACGTCAGAGTCTCCGCGTGTCACGAGATGGTTCCGGATTTTCACGCCCGGTACAGCGCTATCTCAAGGTCGTACCGCTACCTCGTCGGCACAGACGCCGAGGCTGAGAATCCTTTCAGGGCTCCGGGAGAACTTGCGTGGAAGCGGGGAGTGGACCGCGGCTTGCTCGATGAAACGGCGGAGATGATAACCGGTGATCACTGTTTCAGGGGGTTTGCCGTGAAGGGCACCGCTCCCGAGACCGACGACCACCGCAGCATCGTTTACGAGGCGGGATGGCAGGACCGTGAGGGAGGGCTGGCGTTCACGATTCGCGCGAACCGGTTTCTCCACCATATGGTGCGGTTCATCGTGGGTACGATGCTGGATATCGCCGCGGGACGGAGGGAGCCGGGGGTCATCTTGCGGTTGCTCGCAGCGGACGACAACCGGGAGGCATCGCCCCCCGCGCCGCCACACGGGCTTTACCTCGAAAGTGTAGAATACCCTCGTGAACTCTACATGGTGACTCGATGAACATCTTCGTGGAAAGCGTTTCCATCGACGAGATCAGGCAGTTCTTCCACGCCGGCCTCGCCGATGGAGTCGTGCTTGCCGATTCTGATTATGGCGGCAGTGGATCATCGGAGGGCCAGGATCTCATCTCGGTAATTTCGCAGGAGTTCGCAATCCCGGTGTGCGTCGAGATATGTGCAATCAATGGTGACGACATGTATCGCGAAGCCCGTGAGCTCGCGAAGATCTCAGACAACATCATCGTTCAACTCCCTCTCATCGAGGACGCAATCGAGCCGATGCACCGGCTGAGCCTGGAGGGAGTGGACGTTTGCGCGAACTTCGTCTACACAGGCGCGCAGGCCGTTCTCGCGGCTAAGGCGGGCGCTTCAACCGTAAGAATTTCCATCGCCGATCTCGATGCGCACGGGCGAATGAGCTTCGACGTCGTCAGCGAGATCAGGACGCTTCTCGAAGCGAGCAGCAGCGAGTGTGATGTAATGGTCGCGTCACCGCGGACTAGCACGGAATTCACCGAGTCCATAAGCGCCGGAGCGCAGACTGTCTCGATGGCGCCTCACGTTCTTCAGTCGCTCCTGCTCCATCCACTGACTGACCGGGCCGTTGACCGGTTTCTCAGCGCTCTTTCCCGCAGGCCAAAGGTTCACTGACAAAATGAAACGGCTACTGGCGCTGCCGGCCGCGGTAATGCTTGCATCATGCGGGGGAGAGTCCCTTCCCTCCGCCGATGCGCGTCAGCTGCCATCGGCGCAGTCCGGGCAGATCCACGCACAACGGCGCACCGCAATCACATCCGCGGTCGAGAGGGTGGCTCCGTCGGTTGTGACAGTTCAGACGGAAGTCGTCGAACGGGTGCCTGCCGATTTCTACGAGCAGTTCTTCGGCGGTCGCTCCGGCCGACGCGCATCGGCGGGACTCGGCTCGGGATTCATAGTCCGTCCCGACGGCGTCATCGTAACGAATGCTCATGTCGTAAGCGGGGCGACGAGAATCTTCGTTGCCTTGCGTGATGGCACCCGATACCCGGCGCGGCTCCTCGGAGCGGATGAGACGAACGACCTGGCGGTAGTGAAGATCGAGGCAACAGACCTTCCCGTAGCGCCGCTCGGCAGCTCCACTAATCTCCTGATAGGTGAGTGGGCGATCGCGATCGGGAGCCCGTTCGGGTTTCTGCTCGCCAATACCGAGCCGAGCGTGACTGCGGGGGTGGTCAGTGGCACCGGGCGGAACCTGGCGGCCGAAGGCGATGGTGTCGGAGTCTACGTCGACATGATCCAGACGGACGCTTCGATAAATCCGGGGAATTCGGGCGGTCCGCTGGTCAATGCGATGGGTGAAGTCATCGGCGTGAACAGCTCGATCTACACACCCACCGGCGGCTCGGTCGGGCTTGGCTTCGCGATTCCAATCAACCGCGCAAAGCGGGTTACGGAAGACCTTCTTGCCCACGGCGTAATCAGGAGGCCATGGGTCGGTATCAAGCTTCAGCAACTTTCACCCGCGCTTGCCAGGGCAAGAGCAAGCGGTGTTGCCGTAAGCTCGGTGGTCCCCGGGTCGCCCGCCGCACGCGCAGGAATCCGAGTGGGCGACACGCTGGTGAAATCGCGCGACCGCGACGTTTTCAGTATCTACGACTGGGAAGCCGAGCGTCTCGAGCTCCGCGTGGGCGAGGAGATACCCCTGGTTCTGCGGAGAGGCGGGCGTGAGAACCGGGTCTCGGTGCGCGTCGCGGACCTGCCCGAAGTCGACGCGCCGAAGGTCACGGTCCTCCGGGAGATTCAGCTCGTCACGCTCAACGCCGCGATACGCGCCGAGCGCAACATCAGGCGCGCGAGCGGCGCACTCGTGCAGAGCGTTACGCCCCGCATCGCCGAGCAGCTCGGTATTCAGGCGGGTGATGTGATTCTCCAGATCAACCGTGTTCCGGTTGCCGATGCTGAGGCCGCTGCCCGCGCGCTCGACTACTACGCCGGGCGCGGCGCGATCGTCATGTACATCGAGAGGCAGGGGCAGGTTTACACCACAGAGTTCGTGATACAGTGACCCACGACTCCTACTCTTCCCCGCTTGGGAGCAGGTATGCATCGCGCGCGATGCTCCAGCTCTGGTCGCCGCGTACTCGCTACGGGCTGTGGCGCCGACTCTGGCTGACTCTCGCCGAGGTCCAGCGCGAGCTTGGCGTCGACATTCCAGTCGAAGCGATCGACCAGATGAGGGAGCACCTTGACGACATCGACTTCGATGCAGTAGCCGCATACGAGAGAAGGTTCCGTCACGATGTGATGGCGCACGTTCACGCGTTTGGTGATACAGCGCCGGCTGCCAAGGCGTGGATACACCTCGGCGCCACGAGCGCGTTCGTGACCGACAACGCCGACCTCATCCTGATGCGGCGCGGCCTCGACCTCCTCGGCGGCCGGGCCATCGGCGTGCTGCGGGATCTTTCCGCCTTCGCTCGCGAGTGGCGTGACCTTCCGACGCTCGGCTACACGCACCTTCAGCCGGCGCAGCTCACTACTGTCGGCAAGCGCGCGACTCTGTGGATACAGGACCTCGTGCTCGATCTCCGGGATCTCGAGTATCGCCGGTCCACGATGCCGTTTCGCGGCGTGAAGGGCACGACGGGGACGCAGGCCTCTTTCCTCGAGCTGTTCCGCGGCGATCACGACAGGGTGCGAAAGCTCGATGAGCTCGTGACATCGCGGATGGACTTCACATCGGCGCTGGCGGTCACCGGGCAGACATACACGAGGAAGATCGACGCTGGCGTGCTCTCGATCGTGTCGGGCATCGCCGCGAGCGCGGCGAAGTTCGCCGGTGATATAAGGATGCTTCAGTCGTTCGGCGAGATCGAGGAGCCGTTCGAGGATGAGCAGATCGGGAGCTCAGCGATGGCGTACAAGCGCAATCCCATGCGGTCGGAGCGGATAAACTCCCTCGCGCGCTTCGTGCTTTCTCTCGAGGGAAATGCGAACCAGACGCACAGCGTGCAGTACTTCGAGCGTACTCTCGACGACAGCGCGAACCGGCGGTTGGCGATTCCCGAGGCTTTTCTCGCGGCGGACGCGATTCTCATCCTCATGTCGAACGTGGCCGGCGGACTGAAAGTGCACCCTGCCAGGATAAGGCAGCGGATGGACGCGGAGCTCCCGTTCATGGCGACGGAGAAGCTGATAGTGAAAGCCGTCGAGGCCGGCGGTGACAGGCAGGCAGTGCACGAGGTGATCCGCCGTCACTCCATGGCAGCCGCGAAGGCGATGAAAGATGGGGCTCCCGCCAACGACCTCCTCGACCGCCTCGCTGCGGACCCGGAATTCGGGATCTCGGCCGATGATATCGCGGCTGCGACCGATGCGTCCGGGTTCACCGGGCGCGCCGCGGAGCAGGTCGACGAGTTTCTCTCTTCGGTTGTGGAGCCCCTTCTCGCCGGAGCGGATACCACGAAAGCGGAAGATCTCGAGCTCAGGGTCTGATGGCGCTGTCCGGTACCAGGCTACCCCTTCGACTCCTTCGGAAGGGCAAGGTTCGCGATGTATACGAGATCGACGATCAGATAGTCCTGCTCGTCGCGACTGACCGCGTCAGCGCCTTCGATGTCGTTATGGCTGAGCCGATTCCCCAAAAGGGCCGCGTGCTGACACAGCTTACCGCCTGGTGGCTGAATATTCTCGAGCCGCATGTGCGTCACCATCTCCTCAGCACCGACGTCGCCGATTTCGTGGCGATCGAGCCGGAGCTCGGCGAGCACGTCGATGTTCTCGAGGGCAGGTCAATGCTCTGCCACCGTGCCTCCGTGTTCCCCGTTGAATGCGTTATCAGGGGCTACATCACCGGGTCCGCCTGGAAGGAGTATTGCTCTTCGGGGACTCTGGCCGGGGAAAAGCTGACTCCGGGGTTACGCGAGTCTGAGCGGCTCCATGATCCGGTTTTCAGCCCGGCAACCAAAGCGGAGGAAGGTCACGACGAGAACATCCCGATTTCCCGGATGGAAGAAATCGTCGGTGCCCGGGCTGCCGCCGAGCTCGAGAGACTTAAGAGAAAGATCTACCAGATCGGCAGTGACGTGGCGCTGGCGTCCGGAATAATCATCGCTGACACGAAACTGGAATACGGTTTACTGCGAGGCGCAGAGCTGGGGACGACTACGCAGAGAAGTACGCATGGTGGCGCGGACAGCATGAATCGGGGCGACGACGAGTTCGATGCCTCGCGTGTTATATTAGTGGATGAGGTGCTGACGCCGGATAGCTCACGTTTCTGGCCCGCCGCCAGGTTCGAACCAGGTCATCCGCAGCCGAGCTTCGACAAGCAGCCGCTGCGCGACTATCTGGAGAACGAGCGTCGCGCGGGCCGATGGAACGGAGAGCATCCGGCGCCGCCGTTGCCGGGAGAAGTGGTGGAGGCCACAAGCGAGCGTTATCTCGAAATCTTCCGCCGACTTACACATTTCCCGCTGGACACCGGAGCAGCTCATTGAACTTCGCCCGCGAAGGATATCCGTTCATCGGCATCGCCATGGCGCTTTCCGCCGCCACGTTCGCGCTGGCCCTGTCGCGCCGCTCGTGGGCACTCTGGCTCCTGGCCATCGCGATGACAGTCGTCGCGCTGTGGGTCGCCTACTTTTTCCGCGACCCCGAACGAACGGGCGAGCGAGGCTCCTCCATAGTCGTAGCTCCGGCCGATGGAAAGCTCATCATGATCACTGAAGTCGATGAGCCTGCCTTTATCGGCGGCCGTGCCGTCCGCCTGTCGATCTTCATGAACGTGTTCAATGTTCACGTGAACCGGTATCCTGTTGACGGGACCGTCGGCTACGTCCACTACAATTCGGGCAAGTTCCTCAACGCCGCGGCAGAGAAGTCGAGCATCGAGAACGAGCAGAGCTCGGTGGGAATCGAATCAGGCCGTTACCGGATCCTGGTGCGCCAGATAGCCGGCCTGGTGGCGCGGCGGATCGTCACCTACAGCCGCGA
>JBPCJP010000022.1:0-3197 GCA_051005175.1 Gemmatimonadaceae bacterium
CTTATGGCTCACTACGATGGCGTGGACTGGAAGTTTCGGGGCCAGACGGTAATCTCCACCTGTATAACATGAGCAAGACTTCTCTTCCCCGCATCGAGATAGACGCCGACATCCGCGCCTCATCGACACGCCGAGCTGCGTTGCCTGTCGAACGTATGCACGCACCGGGGTGCGCTCGTCGTCGAGGGCGAAGGGCACCTCAAGAGCCTGCGCTGCAGGTATCACGGCCGCCGGTTCGGACTCGATGGAGGCTTCGTGTCGATGCCCGAGTTCGACGACACAGTGAATTTCCCTTCGCCCGCTGATTGCCTGCCGCGACTGCCACTCCGGAAGTGGGGGCCGCTCCTTTTCACGTCACTCGATCCGGCGGTTCCCTTCGACGACTGGATCAAGCCGGTCGATGACCGGGTCTCGTGGATGCCGCTCGACGAATTCAGGCGGGACCAGAAAACTTCGCGCGACTACCTGATCGGCGCCAACTGGGCGCTCTACTGTGACAATTATCTCGAGGAGTTCCACATCCCGTACGTTCACGCGGGTCTCTCCGAGCAGCTTGACTACAACTCGTACTACACCGAGGTGTTCAGCCACGCGTCGCTGCAGATGGGAATCGCGAAACCCAGCCAGCCGGTGTTCGACCTGCCCGAGGGGCATCCCGACTTCGGCAAGCGCGTGGCGGCGTTCTATTTCTGGCTCTTTCCGAACATCATGCTGAATTTCTACCCGTGGGGGCTGTCGATGAACGTGGTCAGCCCTCTCGGTCCGGCGCGCACCCGTGTATCCTTCATATCGTACGTATGGAACGAGTCACTGAGGGAGCAGGGCGTGGGCGCTGATCTCCACAAAGTCGAGATGGAAGACGAGGAAGTTGTGGAATCGGTCCAGCGCGGCGTGAGCTCGCGACTCTACCACAGGGGACGCTTCTCCGCCCGGCGCGAAGTCGGAACTCATCACTTTCACCATCTCCTCGCGCAATTCATGAACGGTTCGAAGGAAGACTAAAATGGAAAAGAAAGCGACATTCGGTGCAGGCTGTTTCTGGGGAGTCGAGGCCGCCTACCGACAGATCCCTGGAGTCATCTCCACCCGCGTCGGATACCTCGGCGGAACGCTGGAGAACCCCACATATCGCGACGTGTGCAGCGGCCAGACAGGGCACGCGGAGGTGGTCGAGGTTGCGTACGATCCGGACCGGCTGACGTACAATGACCTGCTAACGGTGTTCTGGGACAACCACAACCCGACGACGCTGAACCGCCAGGGCCCCGATGTCGGGACTCAGTACAGGTCGGCGATCTTCTACCACGATGAGGAGCAGAAAGAGGCCGCGCTCGCATCGAAGGAGGAGCGCGACAACAGCGGGAAGTACAAGACCCCGATCGTCACCGAGATCACGCCCGCAAGCCCGTTCTTCGAGGCGGAGGATTATCACCAGCAGTACCTGGAGAAGCGCGGGCTGAGCAGCTGCCACATTTAGTGTTTTTGCGGTTCAGTCAGCAGTAGTCACAGTCCGCACCGCCAGCTGGCTGATCAAAAAAGTTCCATCGCGGCGGCAGAAAATTCCGGAACGAGTGGAACGGAAAACGCATATGAATCCCCCGTAACTGGACCGCAGGAACGGCGCACTCAGCGCCACTGGGCGAGCGGTCCGGAAGAACGGGAGATTCCATAATGACTTCAGCTATCAGATCGATTTTCGCGGGCGGCATGATTCTGGGCGCGTGCGCGCTTGCAATGCCGGTGGAGACCGCTGCCGCACAGGGCAACTCCGGCAAGGTAAAATCCGCAAAGACCCAGAAGCAGCCGAAAAAGACCACTCGGCCCGTTTCACGCCGCATCGGCGCGGGAGAGGCATGGCGCAGCAATCGTGTTCTCTGCGAGGATGGCGTATGGGTGGTAAGGTCGACCAACGCGTGCAGAACGCGCGGCGGACTTGCATCACATCAGGGCAACTTCCCGCCAGCATCGGATCGCGCTCGCGAGCGGGCCAATGCGAATTCGGCAGTTCAGAGAGGCCGCGGCCCCTGGGCGGACGACAACCGCAGGGGAGCAATTGCCCGCTGCAATGACGGCACGTACTGGCATGGCACAACTCGCACCGGCGCCTGCTACAGGCACGGCGGCGTGGCAGTCTGGCTCTAGAACCTAGCGGGTCCGGCCAACTGCACGACTGGTGAAATCGGACAGCGCGAGTGTCCCGCTCATTTCGGCGCGGGCCTCGAGCTGTCCTTCCCAGTCTTCAGTGCCTTCCCACAATACGCGCTTGATCTGAGAGACCGCTTCAGGGTTGCTCGACGCGAGTGTCGCGACACGCTTGTCAAGCGCCGCATCGAGCGATGCAACATCGGGATGCAGCTCGGCGAACAACCCGTGGCGGTATCCCCAATCCGCGCTCCGCCAGTCCGCGTCAATCGCCATCGCGCCGAACGCGGCAAGCCCGATCTTCTTCTGGATCGGTAGCCCGACAATAAAAGGGCCCAGGCCGACAGCGAGCTCGCTCAGCTTGAGTGAAGCTCCGTCCGCAGCCATTGCGTAGTCGGACGCAGCGACAATCCCTACTCCCCCGCCCACGACTTTTCCGTGAACCCGCGTGACTATGAACTTCTGGGCGCGGATCATTGCGAGGATGAGATTCACGAACCCCATGAAAAAACGCTTGCCGCTCTCCCGGTCGGAGATCGCCTTGAGCTCATCGAACGATGCGCCGGCGCAGAACGGCCCGCTGCCCTCGCTCCTCAAGACGATCACTCTCGCATCGGAATTCTCGCCGGCGGCCCGGACCGCGCCAGCAAGCCCGCCGAGCAGAACGCCGGGGAGCGAATTGCTTTTGGGATGACCAAACGTGATCGTCGCCACACCGGCTGCCGTTTCGGTGCGGAGCGTTCCTGATTCTGTGGTGTCTGAAGATGGCATCGAGGAGCAAATCTAGTCACCAGAGGCCCAGAGCGGCTGCCCGACGCCGGGCGCAGAAGAGGCCGGATTACTGACTTTCGGTGCCCTTGCCGATACGTTTAGAGAAGGAGCCGCCATTCGAAACAGGGACCTGCCATGACCAACGACGACCTCAACTCCGCATTCGAGGCGCGCATCGCCGCCGGCGACACGATAGAGCCGAAAGACTGGATGCCCGACAGGTACCGCACCCAGCTCATCAGGATGATGTCGCAGCACGCGCATTCCGAGATAGTCGGGATGCT
>JBPCJP010000023.1:0-2970 GCA_051005175.1 Gemmatimonadaceae bacterium
GACGAGCGCCTCACCGGCATGACAGCCGAAGATCTCGGATGGCTCCTCGAAGAGCACCTTCGCGTCTCGCCAGCGGTTCGAAGCGTTGGACGGAGAACGATATACCTCGACGAGGTGCAGGTCGTCGACGGATGGGCCACGCTTGTCCGCCGGCTGCTCGATGAAGGTGGCACGGACATCTTTGTATCCGGTTCCTCCGCCCGCCTGCTCAGCCGCGAAGTGAGTACGTCGCTGAGAGGGCGGTCGATGGAGGTACTTGTGCACCCATTCTCCTTCCGCGAATCGCTTCGCCATGCGCAGAAGGAGCCCACTCTCACATGGAATAATCTCGACAACTTGGGTCGAGCGGAACTCGATGCGCAGCTCCGCAGCTATCTGGAGACGGGAGGATTTCCCGAGGCGCAGACTGCGGCGAAGAGAGACCGCGTTGCGTTGCTCAGCGGTTATGTGGACGTGATGGTACTCCGCGATGTCATCGACCGGCACAAGGTCTCAAACCCGGAGGCGCTCCGGCGTCTTCAACGGCATCTGCTCTCAAATCCGGGAGCGCTCTTCAGCGTGTCGAAATTCTACGCTGACCTGAAGTCACAGGGCATCCCCGTCGCCAAGGATACTCTCCATGCGTACCTCGGCCACCTCGAGGATGCTTTCCTCATTCGGCTGGCGAGCTTCCACAGCGCATCGGAGCGAAAGCGCTCGGTGAATCCGCGAAAGGCGTTTCCGATCGACACCGGCCTTATCCCGATCTTTGAGCGTGGAGGACGCGAGAACCGCGGGAGAAGCCTTGAAACGGTGATTCTTCTCGAGCTCGAGCGGCGTGGGTATACCGTCACATGGATACGTTCGGGGAAGGATCTCGAGGTTGACTTCCACGCAGAACAACACGGCGAAAAACCCCTGATGATCCAGGTGAGCCTCGACACGACTGACGATGCGACGTGGGCCCGGGAGGTGCGGGCGCTCCAGGCCGCGGTCGAGTCGTACCCGGAGGCGAGAGCGATGCTGGTGACCCTCGATGCCGCTCCACCGGCGCGTCAGCTTCCGCGCCATATTGAATGGAGGCCGGCATCACGGTGGCTACTTGAGAACGATATCGGCGACTGACCGAGGTCTATTCGAAAGCAGCTATCCCGGTGACCGCCTGGCCAATGATCAGCGTGTGAATGTCGTGAGTCCCTTCGTACGTGTAAACACTCTCGAGATTCGCCATGTGCCGCATCGACGCATACTCGGCAAGTATTCCGTTGGCGCCGAGGAGGCGCCGCGCCTCGCGGGCAATGTCCGTGGCGATATTGACGTTGTTCCGCTTTGCGAGCGACACCTGCTGCGGGGTGACCTTCCCCTCGTCCTTGAGCCGGCCCAGGTGCAGCGACAGCAACTGCGCCTTTACGATCTCCGTGATCATGTTGGCAAGCCGCTCCTGCTGGATCTGGAATCCGCCGATCGGCTTGCCGAACATCACCCGGGTTCCCGCATACGAAAGCGCTTCCTCGTAGCAGGCGATCGCAGCGCCGATTGCGCCCCATGAGATTCCGTAGCGCGCCTGAGTCAGGCACATCAGGGGGCTCTTGATGCCGCCTGATTTCGGGAGCACCGCGTCGGCCGGGAGGCGGACATCCTGAAGGACGAGCTCACTCGTGTCTGACGCACGAAGAGAGAGTTTTCCCTTCTGATCGCGCGCGCTGAAGCCGGGAGTGTCTGTCGGCACTATGAAGCCGCGGATCGACTTGTCGTCGTCGAGGTCTCCCGTCTTCGCCCAGACTATCGATACCTGCGCAGTCGAGCCGTTGGTGATCCACATCTTTGCGCCGTTGAGGATCCAGCTCCCATCCCCCTGCTCGCGTGCCCGGGTGATCATTGCCGACGGGTTCGACCCGTAGTCGGGCTCCGTCAGGCCGAAGCAGCCGATCACTTCACCGCTTGCCATCTTCGGCAGCCAGTGAGTTTTCTGCTCATCGCTGCCGAACGCGTAGACCGGGTACATCACGAGCGAACCCTGAACCGACGCGAACGACCTGACCCCTGAGTCACCGCGCTCGAGCTCCTGGTTTATCAGCCCGTACGCGACGTTGCTGAGCCCCGCGCACCCGTACTCCTCGGGAAGATTGGCGCCGAAAACGCCGAGCTCCGCCATCTGGGGGATTATCTCACGGGGAAACCTGCCTTCGACGTAGCATTTCCCGATTACCGGGATCACCTGCTCGTCGACGAACTGGCGGATGCTGTCTCGAATCGCGCGCTCCTCCTCGGAGAGCGCGAAATCGATGTTGTAAAGGTCTGTTGACATGCTCAAAGATAAGGGATCAGGCCATCTCACGGCGCGCGCGCGGGGCAATCCCCACCGACTGCGCCTTGCGCCTGAATTCGCGGCCGTGATCAGGCTTCTTACCCGTCTCGTCCTGCCACTGGTGCACCATCTCGTGGAGCAGGGTGTGAATCGCTTCGTCCCACCCATTTCTCCGGATGTGTCTCCGGCTTATGACGATCTCGGCGCACCGGCTGGCCTGGCCACGCCATGCATAATGACCGAGTCTGCTTTTCATCCGTCTCGATACGCGGATGGGAATCGTCGAGAGCTCGCCGCCAAATCGCGTCGCGTTGAGGTGGGCATGATGCTTCACCAGCTCGTGGACCAGCGGGATGTCCGCGGGGTGTGTTCGCTCGACCGGCCGGCGTCCTGGCTGCGCTCTGACAATCGTTGGTTCCGGGCGCACATCCAAATCCAGTGCAAGCTGGAGCTGTGCCTGCGCGCCGCCTATCAGTCGGCGGAGCGCTCGAAGCAACGGTGAGGTCCGGGTGAGAAGGTTTTCGTCGTCTTCGACCAGATGTAGGTCGTCACGTCTATCATTCGCTCGGTTATCGCTATCACGTTCACCGACGACGGCCTCCCGCCGCGCGAGCGGGACGAGACAGTCCCTGCCGTCGAGATGACTGTGCCCTTCTTCGTGTGCTCGATGTAGTGAACTGATT
>JBPCJP010000024.1:0-9129 GCA_051005175.1 Gemmatimonadaceae bacterium
GGTTTGAAGCGGCGAGCTGATTCGAATTCGCACCGGCTGGGGTTCGGCCGAGAGCGAGGGCGAAACCATGTCTTCGAGGTCGAGCTCGACTATGTCTGGATAAGGAAGCGCTGGCAGGCGATGGACGACGACGCCGGGAAGCTTTGCGGGTGTGCGGGTTTGTGGTGCGCCGGATATGAAAGCTGATCCGTTGACGGCTCGAAGGAGTGCGGCCGTGCTATATGAGATATACCAGTTGGGGAAGGCCAGTTTGAGGATGGTCGGGAGGTGGCGCTCAACAATGAGTTCGGGCGAGCCGGGGTCGTCGGTGTAGACGCCGCGGGCGATGCGGCGGACGGTTCCTCTTTGAGCGGCCTTGTCGAGGGCTTTCCGATCCAGGGTTGTGGCGGGTGAAAAGAGCATAGTCTCCAATTCGCCAATAAACTATGCTAAATATTAGCGATATGGCGACATGATGTTTATAGGATATCTCCAATAAAGCGACAACTGCTGCGCTTTATGGGTCAAACGGCGACAAACAGTCTGATTGTGTCAGGCAACTCCCGTGGACGCTGGCTCACCCCGGACCGCGACTCTCTGTATCGGCACAGCCGGACGCGTAGAGAATCTGGCAGATGTGATTTCCTTCGAAGGGGCGACTGTCGAAGAGCTCCAGAAAGAGTTTAAAGAGTCAGTGAAGCTGTACCTCAAGGTCTGCCAGAAAAAAGGGATCGAGCCCAGGCGACCCTACTCGGGGAAATTTGTGGTGAGGCTCAATCCAATATTGCACAGGGAGATAGCAGTCGCCGCTGACCGGGAAGGGGAGAGCATCAACAAGTGGGTAGAGCGAGCGCTCGAGCAGGCAGCCCTCGGTTAGTCGAGGAATCTTGCCCGCGTCCGCGATTACTATGCAGTACGAGTCGACTTTGAGTGCGTTTGCAGTGGCCATCCTATGATGGGTTCTCTGGTTACCTCAATTAAGCTCGGCACCACTGACAGTCGTCACGGAAAGCACTATTGCGTCAGGCGCTCTGCCTTAGGCGACCATTCACCTTTTTCAGGCGGCAACTTCGACATAGGTGGCTGTAGACCGCGGAGGAGGAACCGGATCTCCTGACTCGCGCAGGCCATCGAGATGGAAACCTACGCCATCGCGTATTGCCGTCTCGACTTCCTCCCGCGTCGCTCCAGTCGCGATGCACCCCGGAAGGTCGGGCAGGAAAGCAGAGAATCCTGTGGTCGATTGCTCGATGATCACCAAGTATCGGCTCATGAGTCTTTCTCCTTCAAACGGTCGAGGCCAGCTTGCTTGAGGATACTCTTCAATGTACGTGGCGCGATGTCATCATTGCCATCCCCAGCCACCGTGACCAGGCCGGAAACAGTGCCACCCCACGATTGAACGCGACATCAACAGGTTGCTGTTGCAGCCAGATCCTTGCGATTCACCCGCCGAAGGCGACTACCTCCTGCCCGAGTTCGACTTTCAGCTCTGGATGTCGATGAATCTCTCGCGAGCGTAATCGATCTCGATCTTCCTTCCGCGGAAGAAGTCGCTCCCGACGATCCACCCGTCCGGCCCGAGCAGAAGCCCGAACATCATCTGAAGAGTGGGAGGGAGCACACCCGCCTTAATCGTGAGCCTGCGCCCGCCGATCTCCGCGCGAACGACTCCCCGGCTCGACCGACCTGTCACAACGGGCACACCCATCACGAGTTCGATGGGAATGGAAATACCATCCTGTTCCGGATGATTCCTGTCGAGCAGCGGTTCGCGAGGTTTGCGAGGAGCAGGCGGCCGCTTCTCGACACCGAATGGGCGCGGCTCACTGGAGGGTCCGCGAATGCGCTCGATGATGCGACGACGGTCTTTTTCAGGAATCGCCTTCGTAGGCCGCTGTGAGAGCTCGTCGAGCAGGGCCTGCGGCACCGCGGAACCAGGGGCGGTTGAATGCAGGGGTGGGCTTGCGCTTCGAGGATCCATGACGGTTTCCCAGCGGTTTGGCGCAATAGAATCTGGAACGTTTTCGCAATTTACTGCAACCCGAAAATATCCCCAAGGAGGAGTCGGATGCGGGTCAATGCGACGGGATGGGCCATTGGCAAATCCGGCTGTCCCTGAAGCCGTGCCGGAAAGCTGCCCCAGGTGCGCGTCGCTCGATATTGGGAGGGTAACACCGGCCAGGGAGGCCGATGTCATCCCGAACGGGGCAAGAACACAGGGTGGACGGCGGATCGACGCATTGGCCCGGCTCACATCCGTATTTCGCCCCGGCCGCGCGCGAGAGTGGGACCATCGGCTGCTGTGCAGGCGTTGCGGAAACGTATTTGACGAGACCGGTCCGGCGACCTGAAGCAGCCCTCAAAGTCTCACGGCTGCATCGGGAGTGGCTGACTAAGGACACCCGCAATGATTCGTATACCCTGCATGAAGTCGAACACTCGCAGGTTCTCGTTGGGCGAGTGCTGGTTGTTGTCGGGATTCACGGTCCCGACGGACACGGCCGGCAGGCCGAGGGTGGAGACGAACGGCGCGATTGGAATCGAGCCGCCACTCGTCCGTTCCATGATGGGCGGGTGACCGAGCACGCGCTCGAGCGCGGCCGCGAGCCAGCGTCCGACGGGCGAGTCGAACGGCGTTCGGAACGCGGCGTATGATACGTCGTCGTCGAAGCGGATGAGTCGCGGATGACGCATGCGCTCCTCGGTCGCAGGATCCCGCCCGCTCACGATGGTGTAACCGAGCTGCTCAATGTGCCGGCGCATCAGGCCGAGCAGCCGGCCGGGATCGGATTCGGGCACAAGGCGCACGTCTATCTCCGCGACCGCGGTGGACGGGACGATCGTGCGAGCCTCATCTCCCACCCAGCCCGAACTCATGCCGCGGACGTTGAGCGATGGATACTGCAGCGCTTCCTGCAGCGTCGGTGCAACGCGGTCCGGGGCCGCAATCACCATGCGTCGGTGGATGGCCGCCGGGTCGTCCGGCACGTCCGCGAGAACGCGGCGTGTCTCATCGTCGAGGTGCACGCCGTCATAGAAGCCGGGAATCGCGACGCGCCCCCATTCGTCCTTCATGGATGCGAGCACCTGCGCGAGCCGCATCGCCGGATTCGGCACGTAGTTGCCCCAGTGGCCGGAATGCTGCGCGATGATCGGACCGTACGTCGTGAGCGTGACGGTCGCGATGCCGCGCGCGCCGAACGTCAGCGATGGGCGGCCCGAGTTGTGCGGCGGTCCATCGAAGATGACGAGCATGTCGGCGGCCAGCGCGTCGCGATGACGGACGACGGCATCCGCCAGGTGCGGCGAGCCCATCTCCTCTTCCGTATCGATGATCACCTTCAGGTTGAACTCGGGCGAGGCGCCGGCGTAGTCGAGCATCGAGACGGCCGTAAGGAACTGCGCGATGGGGCCCTTCGAATCTGATGCAGACCTCGCGAATATCCGCCATTCGGGATCGGGTGCCTGGTACAACCGCTCCCACGGAAGCGTCTGCCAGTCAGTGGGGTTTCCATCGACGCTCGTTGCGCCGGCGTGCCGTGCTTTCAGCGTCGCCGTCCACGGACTCTGCTGAAACCAGCGTGATGGATCGACCGGTTGTCCATCGGCCTGAAGGTAGACGAGCACGGTTCGCGTCGCGCCGGGAACGGCTCGAGTCGCGAGCAGGGCGTCGCTGCCCGGCATGGGCAGCCGTGTCACATCGAAGTTTCGCTTCGCGAACTCGGCCCCGAGCCAGTCCGAAAGCCGTGTGATGTCCTCAGGTTGGCTTGCGTCGTTCGGGAAAGAGAGCAGCTCGCGATAGAGTCGGAATGCGTCGCCGGCGCGCGCCTCCGTCAGTTTGCCAATGCGCTCGGCCGTTAGCGGATGCTGCGCCGAACACGGTGTGGCGCCTGACGTACCCACCGCAAGGATGCTTACCAGCAGCAGGCTCACATTTCGAAAACGCATCGAGGCTCCTTCCGGTACACGGGGTTTTTCCGGCAAGGAAAACAGCACATGGCTTTTTCTCTTTGGCGCATGGCGCTTATTCCGGCTCTGTGTGCGCTTGCACCCCTCGTCGAGATCTCGAAGAATCACGGGGAATGATCCGGGGTTTGGGCACGGCCGTGCCGGATGGCGCTGCGCTGCAGCCGAGCGCTGTCGCAAGCCTCACGGGCCACACGCTGGCGCGGAACGTCAGCATGGGCTTTCTCTTCCTGGTCATGGACTAAAGTCTGCCGAATACGCCCCCGATGGGGAAGGCAGAGTCCGTTCTCGCGTACTCCTTCGCCCAGCACACCGTATTGACGAGGCGCATCCTCTCCAGAGTCGTACACACGTGATCCAGCGCGAGCTCATCTCCTTGGTAGCCGCCGAGATCGAGCAGCTGACCGTGGGTGCTGGCATCGGGCTCGAGCCGGCCTTCATTAGAAAGCGTCAGACACGAAGGAGCTGCATCTGGTCGCCGACGAGGACGATGTTGCGCGCCGCGAGCCCGGAAGCGACGACGTCGGCGAGGCTGACCTGTCCTGCTTCATCGATGAACAGGTAGTCGAGGCGCTTCACCATCTCAGGACATGAGAACAGCCATGCAGTGCCGCCTATCAACTGGTGGTTGCCGCCGAAGACGGCCTTGTTGTCGCCGGTCTCCTCGATCATCCGGCCATCGAGCCGCTGTTCGCCATGGCTCGACTTCTTCACGCCGCTGAACTTCACACCCTCGTTCTCAGCAACCTCCTCAACCGCCTTCAGGAGATTGTTTATCGCCTTGTGAGACTGGGACATGACTCCGATCCGCTTTCCCTTCTCCAACAGCGCCACGATCGCGTGGGCGGACGTGAACGTCGTATCGTGAAGGCGGGGCTTTTCCTTCCGCAGGATGCTCATCACCGCCGGAAATTCTTCGGCACGTCCTTCAAATACGGCTTCACCGAACCGTTTGAGAGCACCTCTCATCGCCGCGTCCATCAGCGGGCCTGATGGAACCAGAGCGAACGAGCCGGCGAACGGTGCCTGTCTATTGCCGATCGTGATCTCGAGCCAGCCCTCTTCGGGATTCACAGCTTCGATCTTGCCCGCTCCCTTCTCGGTATCGGTCCTCACCGGCGAGTCGCCGACGTCGAGCTTGAACTCCTGCAGGGGAAATCGCAGTCGCCAGGTCGTTGACTGTCTGATTGGTATCGGCTCAAACGCCGGATCAACGCTCAGTGACCCTATCGACTCCGCATCTGCTACATGATCGAACGCCGGGTCGAGACGCTCGAAGGACTTCCACCACTCGCTGCGAGCCTCGCGCCGGTGATACTCCAGGAGATATCCAGGCAGCTCACGCCACCTGCGCTCTTCCCCGCTCGTATTGACGGTGAGGTTTGCGCGAAGCGCGAGAATGTAGAGATCCTGCTGCCTCCGCTCCTTCTCTTTCTCAGCCGCCTGGGCATCCTTCTCAACCTCAGGGTCGAACCACGCGGTTCGGTCCCGCGGCGAGTTTCTCGCCCGGGAGCCAATAGGTGCCTTCCTGCGATCACAACTGAAGGTATCCAGCCTGTGATAAATCGGGTACGGTGCGCGCTTCGAGACAGCTTGGTGAGTGCAGCGAGTAAATGGAACTCACCCAAACTCAGTCGTTCGTCGCCTTCGCCGCAATGCCTCCTGCCAGCCGCTCGATGCACTCCTGGCTCCGTGCCCTGATGCGTACCGCCAGCTTCTCTACCGTTTCACTGTCCAGCCCGTCCGAGATGGCGCCTGTTGCGACTTTCTCGACAGCCTCGGGGATGAACGGTAGCAGAGCGTCCAAACGCTCGAGTACGTACCGCTCCTTCAGCTTCGAGACATTCGCCAACTCGACCCAATCCGCGCGTGCGATTTTTCTGGCGAGATACTCTCTTCCGATCCGCATTGCCAGCCTGATCTCGTGTAACCTGCTGTCGGAGTATGGGAGGAAGCTGGCTACGTCATAGAAGGGGGCGAGTCGAATGCCTCCGCCAGGAGCGTGCAGGATGGCGTAGTTCTTGGCATGAGCGTCAGTTGCAGCCAGCACCCAGGTCAGGGCAATCATGTCAACAAAGCGTCCGACATCCGCCTCTGGCTCAAGTGATGACTCCTGGATGAGAGGGACAATCTGGGCGATTCCCGGTCCGCCTTCGTTCTCGTATTTGTTCCAGGGCAACACCGACATCGCCTGACAGAGATCCTCCTGGTGGATGCGCCGGTAGCTCGCTCCCTGTGGAAGCCGATCGAATCGCTCGACAACGATTGCCATTTCGCCGGCGAACGATTGTACTTTCGACTTTGCGGCGCCGAGCCCGAGTTCCGATGCCAGCGCAAGGCACAGATGCTCATTCTCTGCGAAGCCTGAATACTCCTTTGAAGGTGGCTTCAGGATGTGTGTGGTTGGTGTTCTCCCCAGCGGGTTTCCCCAGCGGCTGCCTTCATTGTACAGTGCGATCTTCGGCTGTGCGCCCGCCAGGCTGAACCGGCCAGCGGTCTGTCGATCGCTTCCCGGAAGCCCGGTCTGCTTCACCGACTGCAGTTGTCGCGCTACTTCGGCGTCGTCGATCCAGTCGACTTCGGCGGAGAGCTGCTGGCCCTCCAACTCCTGCAGCTGGTCAGGCGCAATGAATTGAACTGCACCTGCGCAATCCGCTCCGATGTGCGCCAGTATTGCGAGAGGGTTCCGCGTTGATACACCGAATGTCCGGGCGTAGCGGTCGAGGGTGCGCTCGTTGTCCGGGAGTAGTCCCCAGAGAAACGCCTCCACTTCTTTGTGATCGTGTTCGGCAGCCGTCAGAGGCATTGAAAGCGAGAGCGGATAGCTGTCCCCGGCCAGGCGCCAGTCTGCTTCGTAGACGAAACGATATCGCGCACGTGGCTCCTGATAGACTGCGCCGACTACCCTACCGTCGAGCAGCGCAATCAGCCTGGGTTGACTCCTGGGCAATCCGCCCCGAGCCTCAGTCACGTGCGCTCCCTCGCCTGGCGTCTACGATCTCGTTGAGCTCCTTTGCGGCGGCTGATGTCCGCATCGGACTCAAGTGCAATTCTGCACCAACAGCTCGCAGCGCACGAAGCAGGGTTCGAAGGTCTGCGCTCGTCTTGCCCTGCTCGACCTGTACGACCCATCGGCGGTTCACTCCGACTATTTCGGCTAGCTGTGCCTGGGTGAGTCCCAGCCCTCGCCGCATCTCCCGAATTAGCTGGCCCAGGTCTTTTCTCGTACGGATTCTCATTTCCTCGCCCCATCCTTTTTCGGGTTCCTGCACGTTGCAAAGTGACTAATGAATCACTTAAAGCAAAAGTAATCTTAAAATCACTTGTGTCAACAGTGAGCTTAAGATCACACGAAACAGCGCAAGCTCAATGTTGCGTCATGTAACGGCGGATAATAGATTCCATAATGACACCAATTTGGTACCATAATGGCTAATCTAACGGTAAAGGGCGTTCCCGAGCCGCTGGTTGCGGAGCTCAAGAAACTGGCAGCGGCTCATCGTCGCAGCCTGAACGGCGAGGTTATCTACCGCCTGGAGCGGTCCGTGTCCCGCGATGACGCAGACACGCGACGCTTCGTGCGCGAGACTGACCGCCTACGGGCCGAGATCGGAATTCAGACGACTGTCGACGAAATAATTTCCGCCAGGGACGCAGGTCGTCGTTGATCATCTCGGACTGCACATTGATTGCGCAGTTTTTTCTCAACACCCCTGAGACTGAGCTTGCGCGGCAGATTGCGATGAACGAGAACACGTGGCTGGTTCCTCCGCTGTGGCGAAGTGAGTTCCGGAGCGTTCTTCGCAAGTATCTCCTGAGTGATGAATTGTCGGTAGAGCATTGCATCGATGCTACTGTGGCGGCCGAGGCCATGCTGTCCGGAGGCGAGATGCAGGTGTCGAGCGCCGACGTGATGACTCTTGTTGCCGCAACGGGCTGCTCGGCGTACGATGCGGAGTACGTGTCGCTGGCGAAGTCGTTTTCAATCCCGCTCGTTACCAGCGACCGGCGTCTTCGCGAGCGATTTCCAGGCGTCGCGGTATCACCCGCGGAGTTTCTTGCTGGCTAACGCATGCGACCACCCGCCGAACAGAATGCCGCCCGAAGCCGTGGTCAATGATGCCTGGCACGACTGACAGTGGTCACTGAAAGCCGACCGGCGTCGATAGTGCCGGTCAGGTTCTCCCCGGCCCACTTGAGTCTCTCGAGAATGACATCGGACAGATGCGTTTCGAGCGAACGAGGTGGGGCCAGGATCTCGACGATCTTCTCCGCGCTCAACTCGGCCAACAGTGCAGTCGTCGCGTACGGATGTACGTGCCGGAGCTCCATTCGCCTTTCCATGATGGAGGCTTCATAGCGGGACCTCCGTTTTGATCGAAACTCTGCAAAGTTGAGGTACGGACGTGGAATGGCTGGGTCTGCGAGAGCGTGCACGCAGGCGATGTAAGCGATGTCTTCGAGCAGCAGTTCGTTTGCTTTCACGCCTGTTTGCCTGGCGAGTCCCTCAGCCCATGGAGAAGAAGCAGGCAAGGTGCTCCGAAACGAACTGCATATGCAGGATAAGCCGCATAAACCGAGGAGGGTCGGGATGAAACGATGCCCAGATACGATCGATTGTCTGGGTTTCCGTCACCGCGGCGCGCGCTATCCACCATGCCACCTTGTTCCCGGCACTGCCGCCACCCCATTGCGGGCCAACCTGCGACCTGCCTTCAGAGGATAGGATCACGGAACGCTTGCCACTGCTAGTTTGACCATACGCCCCAGCCTTTCTGCCTCGTCCACCCATGCGTCTCTCCACGCCGTTTGGCGGGGAGAGGTTTCTTCGCGTTGCGCGGCTTAGTCATCCTGCCTCGTAGGGTCGGTGATATCAATGAACCGGCCTCCTTGATAATCGACGACGACAGCCCTGTTCCGGAAGAAGTCGCTCCCGACGATCCACCCGTCCGGTCCTAGCAGAAGTCCGAACATCATCTGAAGAGTGGGAGGGAGCACGCCCGCCTTAATCGTGAGCCTGCGCCCGCCGATCTCCGCGCGAACGCGCCACACGTCCGTCTCGAATTCCCCGAACCCGGGATAGAAGTCCTTCCGCCTGCCAACCGGCGTGAGTCCCTCGACGAGCGCCGCCGGCACGTACGAGATCGATGCACCGCTGTCGATCACCGCGCGAACGACTCC